>JAKLKD010000080.1 GCA_023150845.1 Myxococcota bacterium
CCGCCGCCGCGCCTGTGGCGCCCATCGACATCCCGCCGCCGCCCACCCCGGTCGCCGCCTTGGCCGCCGCGGCGAGCTCCGCCCCCGCTGGGGTGCCCGCGAAGGGCGCCGTGCTCCAGCACCTCATCGCCGTGATCTGCGAGAAGACCGGCTACAGCCCCAACGACGTTGAGCCGGACTACGAGCTTGAGGCCGACCTCGGCATCGACACGGTGAAGCAGGCGGAGATCTTCTCCGAGGTGCGCACGACCTTCGGCGTGGAGCGGGACGACAAGTTCAGCCTCGCCGACCACTCGACGGTGCGGAAGCTCGCGGCCTGGCTGGAGGACCGCGCCCACCTCGCCGCGGCGCGCTCCTTCATCGAGCACGACGGCGACGACCTCTCCGAGCCCCACTCGGACCCGGCCTCGGACCTCCCGCGCTCGTTCTGGGTGCGCCGCCCGGCGCTCGTGCCCCGGCCCTGCACGGTCATCGCCAGCCTGCGCGGCCGTAAGGTGCGCCTGCTCGGCGAAGGCCCGGTCACTGAGGCCCTCGACCGCGCGCTGCAGCGCCGCGGGGCGTCGATCCTGCACATCGTGGATCCCGACGAGCCCCAGCCCGACGTCGACGCGGTGATCGACGTGGCCGCCGACGCCCTGGAGGCCTTCGTCGCCGCCAAGGCCCTCGTCGGCCGCGCCCCCCGCGACTGGCTCTGCCTCACCATGCTCGGCGAGATGCACGGCATGACCCCGGACCAGGCCTTCTTCGACGGCTCCCGCGCCGGGTTCACGAAGGCGCTGGGCCGTGAGTGGGAGTCTTGCCACGCCCGGGTGGTGGACGTCTCCCCCGACCGCGACCCCGACGCCATCGCCGAGCTGCTCTGTGATGAGCTCGCCGCGCCGGACGGCTCCCCCGAGGTCTTCCACCGCGCCGACGGCGTCCGCCAGGTGGTCGCCTTGGCCGTCGAGTCTCACCCGCCCGCCTTGGCCAAGCCTAAGGTCGGCCAGGTGGTCATCGCGACGGGCGGCGGGCGTGGTGTCACCGCCGCCGTCGTGCTCGAGCTCGCGCGACGGGCGCCGGGCACCTTCGTGCTCGTGGGCCGCACGCCCCCCGGCGCCGCGCCGCTCAACGAGGAGGCCGCCAAGCGCCGCGCCCGGGACGAGCTCATCGCCGCGGGTGAGAAGCCGAGCCCCGGCCGGATCGAGGCCAAGCTCGCTGGGCCCCGGGCCGCCGAGGAGGTGCGCCGCACGATGGAGGACCTCCTCGCGACGGGCTCACGGGTGGACTTCCGCAGCGTCGACATGGGCGACGTCGGCGCCGTCCGGAAGCTCGTCTCCGACGTGCTGGAGGCGTATGGCCGCGTCGATGGCTGCATCCACGGCGCGGGCGTCGAGGAGAGCCGGCTCCTGCAAGACAAGGATCTCAAGGCCTTCCAGCGTGTGTTTGACGGCAAGGCCCTGGGCGGGCTCACCCTCGCCGAGCGCCTGCCCGAGAGCGCCTGGCTCTTGTCCATGGGCAGCGTCGCCGGTCGTTTCGGCAACGCCGGTCAGGTGGACTACGCCGCGGCGAACGAGGCCCTGGCGCAGATCTGCAAGGCCCGCCGCCGCTCGCTGCATGTCTGCTGGACCGCCTGGGGCGGCGTCGGCATGGCCGTGCGCGGCGGGATGCAGCAGCTCTTGGAGTCGAAGGGCGTAGAGCTGATGCCGGTGCAGGCCGGGGCCTCCTTGGCTGTGGACCTCATCGCCGCCGAGGTCACCGGGGAGCTCGTCGTGGCCGGTCGCCTGGGCAACCTCGTGCCCAAGCCCAACCACAGCTTCTTGGACTCCATGGAGCTCGAAGGCGACACCGTCGTCGCCCGCTACACCCTCGACGCCGATCGGGACACCTGGATCCTCGATCACAGCATCGACGAGGTGCCCGTGCTGCCCGGCGTCATCGGCGTGGAGATGATGGCGGCGGTGGCGACGATGGCGCGCCCTGGCGAGCCCTACGTCGGCGTGGAGCGGGTGCGGTTTGACAAGCCCGTGAAGCTCTACCGCCAGCAGCCCACGGAGATCGAGCTGCGGGCGATCCCCTTGGGCGACGGCAAGGTGCGCTGCACGCTCTTCTCCGAGCGGCGCTCGGCGGCGAACAAACGAATCCGCGCCGAGCACTTCTCGGCGACGATCCTCTTGGGCACGCCGCCTACGGTCTCCCAGATGCCTCCGGGCTTCTTCCCCGAGGAGCCCATCAACCGCGCGGCGATCTACCGGCGCTTCTTCCATGGCACGTCCTTCCAGGTCTTGCGTGGGGCGGACTCCGTGGCCCGGGACGGCCTCGCCGCGAGCGCCCAGGTCGAGCACGCGCTCATCGCTGAAGACCTCATCACGAGCCCGCTCTCTCTGGAGGCGGCGTTCCAGGCCGCGGGGCTGCACAGCATGGTCATCGACGGCGTGATGGCCCTGCCCGCCGCCGTCGAGGCCCTCTGGCTCGTGCGCCAGGCCCGGGACGGCGAGGCGCTCACCCTGGAGGTGCGCCGGGTGGGTGAGCTCTACGACGTCGATGTGGACGGTGAGGACGGCCGCGTCTTGTGCCTGCGTGGCTTCAAGATGGTCGCCCGGGGCCCCTTGCCCGAGCGGGATCGGTTCCAGGAGCCCGAGGAGGGCTGGGCCGAGACGGCCTTCGGCGCGGCGTCGCCGGTGGGCCTGCCCATCGACACCCCGTCGCTGCGCTGGGCGGAGGCCCGGAGCTCCGAGCCCGTGGAGGGTGTGCTGAGCGACGAGGAGCTCGCCGAGCTGCGGGCGCGGGGCGCGGACAAACGTGTCGCCGACCGCATCGCCGGGCGCATCGCCGCCAAGCGGGCGCTCTCGTCCTTGACCGGGCGCCCCTTCACGGCCCTGCGGGTGCGCAGCCTGCCCACGGGCGAGCCCGTGAGCGAGGTGGACGGCGCGCCGGGCCCCCGGCTGTCGATCAGCCACTCCGGCGGTCGCGCCGTGGCCGTCGCGACGGCGCGGGGCCGGGTCGGCGTCGACATCGAGGCCGTCGAGCCCCGCCACGAGAGCTTCGTGCGGGAGTGGTTCCACGACGACGAGGCCGCCGTGCACGAGGGGGACCCCTGGAAGGTGACCGTCGGCTGGTGCGCCAAGGAGGCCGTGCTCAAGGCCCTTGGCGCGGGCATGGCGATGCACCCCCGGGACGTCCGCCTGCGCCGTGTAGAGCGCGGCGCGCTGGAGGTGCAGCTCTGCGAGGAGGTCGCCGCCCGCGCGGCCTCCATGCGCCTCGGCGCCCCCCGCTTCGAGCTGCGTGAGCTGGAGGGCGGCGTGCTGGTCGGGGTGGTGTTTGGGGGGTGAGCCCCGTGCCGAGCGGGCGCGGGTTATGCGAGGTGCAGCGAAACGTTTGGGGTGATTGATGCGTCTTGTGAGCCTCGCCTTGTTGTGCCTCGCCGCCTCTTGTGCCAGCCGGTCACCGACGATGAAGGCGCTGAAGGACGTGCAGCCCAACCCACTGCCCGGCGCCCCCGTCGCGCTCCCCTGCGACTGGCCCGCGGGCACCACGGCGCATTACCGCTACGAGCGGCGGCGCCTCGACAGCCGCACGCCGGGCGTGGAGCAGATCACCGCAGTCTCCCCAGCGACCTTGACCGTGCTGGGGCCTGATCGCCTCTCGCTGGACATCGGCCCAACGGAGCTGACGGGCCCCCCACACCTCACCAGCGCCGCGCAGGCGATGATGGCGGGCTTCGACCTCTCGCCGATGGAGCTGGTCCACCAGGGCGGGGTGCTCGTGGAGGTGGCGAACCGCGAGGCGCTGGTGACCGAGATCCTCACGGTGACCCGGGCCATGCTGCCGCCGGACACGCCGCCGGAGGCGTTCGCGGCGGTCGAGGGGATGTACGCCGATCCCGGCACCGCGACGCGGCTCTTGCTCAAGGAGCCCCAGGTCCTGTTGACGGGGCTCTGCGCGGTGATGGCCGACGGCGAGCGGGTGGAGCAGGTCGCCGAGACGCCGGGCCTCCCCGGCGGCCCGAGCCTGCGCACCATCACCGCCATCGACGCCGAGATCCGTCAGGAAGAGGGCACGGCGACTTATAACCTCACCACGATCACCGACCCTGAGAGCCTCAGCGCGGCCGTCGAGTACTTCATCAAGAGCTACGTGCCCGCCGCAGGCGAGGCGATGCCGCCGCTCCCGCTGCCGGACAACCAGACCGTGCTGATCGCCGTTCACTCCTTGGCCGATGGCCTGCCGATCTCCGTGGACGCGACGCAGACCACGGTGGTCCGCGTCGCGGACGTTGAGGCCCGGCGTGAAGAGCGCTGGCTCTGGACCCGGCTGCCTGCGCCCTGAGCCTCAGCCCCCGCTCCCCACCGCCACCCCCGCCAGCCCCTCCACCGTCGCCACCGCCGCGACCGCCGCCACCCTGAGCCCCAAGGCCTCGCAGGCCGCCGCCGTCGTCGGGCCGATGACGACCACCCGCGCCGCGCCGAGGTCCAGGCCCAAGGCCGCCAAGGCCCGGGCCGCGGACGGGCTCATCAAGGGGATCACGTCCACGGGCAGGGCCGCCGCGACGGCCTGGGCCGCCTCGGGGATCGGCACGACCTGGTAGACCGGCGCCGGGAGGTACTCGCCGCCCAGGGCCTCCACCCCCGCCCGCAGGTCGTCCAGGGCCTCTCGCGCCCGGGGGTGCAGCACCCGCCGACCAGGACCCAACGCCGCCGCGAGGGCCGCGCCGGTCGCCGTCGCCGGGACGAGGCTCGGCGTCACCCCGAGCGCCCGGAGCGCCGCCGCCGTCGCCTGACCCACCGCGGCCACCTCCGCGCCCTCCAGCCAGCCCAAGGCGCCTCGCTCGGCCAAGGCCCGGGCGGCGTTCGCCGAGGTGAAGGCGACGACGTCCCCGGGCCGCCGCTCGGGCAGCGCGCCCGGCAGAGCCTCCACCCGCGTGAGCGCGACGGCGACCACGTCGAGGCCCTGGGCCCGCAGCGCCGCCTCCAGCGCCCCGGCCTGGCCCTCGGCGCGGGTGACCAAGGCGCGGAGCCTCACGCTTGACCCGTCAAGGCAGAGGGCCTATAAGATCCCTCTCTCTGCGTGGCCCTATCCCTGGAGCGTCCGCCCATGTACCCGCGACTCATGACCCTCACGGCGCTCCTTGTGGGCGGCTGTTACTCCCAAGAGGAGTACCTCATCGACCAGGCCGACGCGACCTGTAGCTGGTACGAGCGCTGCGACCTGCTCGGCACCTTGGGCTACGACTCTTATCAGGAGTGTGTGGACGAGGCCGCCGCCTGGAACGAGGCGGACCCCCCGGTGTGTGAGGAGTACGACGCGGGCGCGGCGAAGGACTGCGTGCGCGCTTGGCAAGAGCTCACCTGCGGCGTGAGCCCGGCGGAGTACCCCCCGGAGTGTGGCGACATCTGCGCGATGTGAGGGGCGCTGAGGAGGCGAGATGCCCAAGATCGTCCGAGACGAGGTCATCGATCCCAAGACCCTCAGCGAGGAGGCCATCGAGGCCTTGGTGGACCGCCTCTACGCCGTCCACGCCGAGATCTTCGACGGGGTCAGCCGCGACGAGTTCTCCCGCTACGTCGTGCGCTCCAAAGCCGAGCGCACGAGCATCCAGGTGAGCTACGGCCCCGACGGTGAGCTGGCGGGCTACATCGCCATGCACGCCTTCCGCCGTGTGTTCCGCGGCGCGCCCTGCACGGTGGTGCGCGCCGAGGCGGGCCTGCGGCGGGCCTACCGCGGCGACGGCGGCCCTGGCGCCTTCTTCGCCAGCCAGCTGCTCAAGGCGCGCCTGGAGCAGACCGGCGCCTTGTATTACCTCGGCTGCCTCGTGCACCCGTCGAGCTACGCGGCCCTGTCCCGCGGCGCCCAGGTCATCTGGCCCGCCCCCGGCCAAGAGACCCCGGCGGACCTCTACGAGTTCATGCTCGCGCTCGGCGACGAGTTTCACCTGGAGCGGGTGGACCCCGAGCGCCCCCTGGTGCGGGCCGTGGGCTGGATCACCCGGGACACCGAGGTCGAGCGGGCCTACTGGCTGAGCTGCCAGATCCCCGCGCCGCGCTTCTACGTCGAGCAGAACCCCGACTTTGTGCATGGGCGCGGCCTGTTGACCCTCATCCCCCTCGACGTGGCGAACCTCGGGCGCAGCCTCGTGAACTGGGGCAGCGGCCGCGTGCAGCGAAGCCTGCGCCGCACCGTTGACGCCCTGGAGCGCACCGTGCTCCGGCCCGCCCTCGCTGAAGAGCAGGCCGAGTCCATCCTCCAGCACATCGAGCGGGTCACCGGCCTGGGCCTGGAGTCGCTGCGCGCCCTGCGCGGCGTCGGCACCCGCTACCCCGTCGCCGCAAAGACCGTGCTCTTCCGCGCCGGGGAGCCCGGGGACGCCCTCTACATCATCGTCCAGGGCTCCATGGTCGTCCTCCAGCAGGGCGACGACGGCGAGGAGGTCATCATCGACCAGCTCGGCCCGGGCTTTATGGCCGGGGAGATGGCCGTGCTCACCGGGCGGCCCCGGGTCGCGACGGTGCGCGCGGCCACGGACGCCGTGCTCCTGCGGCTCACCCGCGCGGACCTCGCGGCGATCTTCGCCGCCGAGCCGGGGGTTGAGGACGCCATCTGGCGCTTCATGGGGCGCCGGGTGCTCGACGAGCGCGCCCGCCATGTCCCGAGCCTCGCCGCCTTGAGCCGCCAGGAGCGCCTCGCCTGGGCCGACGCCGGGGAGCACCTCCTCCTCGACGTCGACCAGGAGCTCCTCCTCAGCGCCGACCGGGCCCTCGTGCTCATCGACGGCCAGCTCGCCACGGACGGGCCCACGGGCTGGGCGAGCCTCAACGCCCCGGCCGCCCTGAGCTTGCCCGCCGGGACCCGCGTCACCGCCATCGAGCGCGCCCGGCTCCTGCTCTCGCCGCCACGCCCGGCCTGAGCTTTAGACGAAGGACTCCCGCTTGAGGCCGAGGCGCTGCATGAGGCTCTGGAGCGTGCTGGGCTTCATGCCCAGGAGCGCCGCGGCGCCGTCGTCGCCGTAGACCTTGCCTTGGGTGCGGCGTAAGGCGGCGGCGACGTGGCGCCGCTCGGCCTCCTCCAGGGTCACGAGGGGGGCGTCGTCGGGGGCGTCGTCGCCCACCGCCGGGCTCACCGCCGGGCCCAGGCCGAGGTCGGCGGGGGTGATCGCCCGGCCCGGCGCGAGGAGCAAGGCCCGCTCCAAGGCGTTGAGGAGCTGCCGGGTGTTTCCCGGCCAAGGCGCCGCGCTGATCACCGCCCGGGCCTCGGCGCTGAGGCTCATCCCGCGCCGCCCGCCGCGCTCCTGAATGAAGGCTTCAGCGATGGTGAGCGCGTCCTGGGGGCGCTCCCGGAGGGGCGGCACGACGAGGGGCAAGGCGGCGAGGCGGTAGTAGAGGTCGGCGCGGAACCGGCCTTCAGCCACGGCCCGGGTGAGGTCGACGTGGGTGGCGGCGAGCACCCGCACGTCCACTTGCACGCTCTTGTCGCTGCCTACGGGCTCAAAGCGGCCCTCCTGCAGCACACGCAGGAGCCGGGCCTGGGCGGAGGGCGGCATGTCGCCCAGCTCATCGAGGAGCAGCGTGCCCCCCGACGCGGTGACGAAGCGGCCGGGCCGGTCGCGGTCGGCGCCGGAGTAGGCCCCGCGCACATGGCCGAAGAGCTCGGACTCGATGAGGCCCTCGGGCAAAGCCGCGCAGTTCAGGCTCACGAAGGGGCCGCCCGCGCGGTCGCTCCAGGCGTGGATGGCCCGGGCGACGACCTCTTTGCCGACGCCGGTCTCGCCTTGGATGAGCACGGGCAGGGGGCTCGGCGCCACCTGGCGGCACATAGCGACCAAGGCCTCCATCGCCGGGCTGGCGCAGGCGGTGAGGCGGCGGATGGCGACCTCGTCCCCGCCCAGCTCGGCGACGAGCAGGCGGTTCTGCTCCCGGAGCTGGCGGCGGTAACGGTCGAGCTGCCGGGCCTGCTCGGCGTAGGCCATGGCCAGAGAGAGCACCTGGCCGTAGACCCCGGCGATCTCGAGCATCTCCGGGGTGTAGGGCCCGCAGCTCGACTGGTCCAGGGTGATGAGCCCGAGGGCGCGGTCGCCGGTGAACAGGGGCACGACCATACAGGCGTGGCCCGGCGGCAGGTCCAGGAGCCCGTCGTAGGGGTCACCCTCGTCGCCGATGTGGTCGTGGTGGCTCAGGCGCAGGGGGCGCCGCGTCTCTAAGGCCTGGCGCAGCGTCGGGAAGCGCCCGAGCTTGAGGCTGTGGCGGCGCACCCGGGCGTCGGCGAGGCGGCCTTCTGCGGCGCGCACGACGAGGGTGTCGTCTTGAAGCTCATACAAGGCGGCGAGGTCGTAGGGGATCACCGAAGCTAGGGCCCGCAGGGCGCGCTGCCGCACGTCGCCCAGAGACTCGGGCCGGGCGGCCAAGGCCGTGAGGTCGCCCAGCTCCGTGACGTGGTCGAGGGTCGGCGCCAGGTCCGCCGGGGCGCTCACGGGGTCGGTCGTCGTGCTCATGGACCGCAACGTAAGCGCCCCGGCGGGGGGCGGGGAGGGGAGCCACCGCCGGAGGTCAGTCCTCCGTCATCAACAAAGACACCGCCGCCGCGTGGACCACCGCCGCGAGGCGGATCGTGTCCATCACGTCATCCTCGTGCTTGCCGTGGCCGAGCACCGTCATCTCGTGGCTCTTCACGCAGTCCTCGCAGCCGTGGATGGCGCTCACCGCGAGGCAGGCGAGCTCAAAGGTCGCCTTGTCGGTCAGGGGGCGGGCGATTCGGCCCATACGCAGACGCGCCGGGCGCTCGCGGTAGCCCTCTTTGCCGACGAAGTGCCGGAAGCGGTAGAAGACGTTGTTCATCGACATCAGGGCCGCCGCGGCCCGGCCGTCGTCAATGGTCGCCGCCGCCTCGGGCTCGGGCAGCGTGGCCTGGGCCTCGGCCTCCAGGGCCCGGGCGAGGGGCTTCGAGCCCGACGCCCAGGCGCAGGCGATGGCGACGGTGAGGCGGCTGACGGGGCTCAACGAGGAGCCCCCGAGCACGGACTGCAGGTTCAGCCGGATGTCCCGGGCGGGCTCGGGCAGGCGCGCGCTGACCGCCTCCAGGGGGCTCACGCGGGCACCTGAATGGTCTGCTGGCCGGGCTGCCAGTTGCAGGGGCAGAGCTCGTCGGTCTGGAGCGCGTCGAGCACCCGGAGCACCTCATCGACGCTGCGGCCGACGCTGAGGTCGTTCACCGAGACCCAGCGGATCACGCCGTCGGGGTCCACGATGAAGGTGGCCCGGAGCGCCACGCCGTCCTGCTTGTGCAGGATGCCGAGCGCCGTGGACAGCTCCCGCTTGGTGTCGGCGAGCATGGCGTAGGGGAGGTTCTGGAGGTCGGGGTGCTGCTTGCGCCAGGCGAGGTGCACGAAGTGGGTGTCGGTGCTGATCCCGTAGAGCTCGGCGTCGCGATCCTGGAGGTCGCCGTAGCGCCGCCCGAAGGCCGCGATCTCCGTGGGGCAGATGAAGGTGAAGTCCATGGGCCAGAAGAAGAGCACCTTCCAGCGCCCCGGGGCGTCCTGGTCGCTGATCTTGCCGAAGGTTTTGTCCGCGAGCACCGCGTCGAGGTGGAAGGCCGGGAGCTTGTCGCCGATGGTGAGCATTGTTTCCTCCGAGTGGGTTGGGGGCCGACCTGTCGTCGGGATGGCCGCCACATCGCAAGGAGCGTGCCAGCTCCAGACCCCTCTCCACGGCCCCCAGCGCGTGTCCTCCACGTCGCGCACCGACATCTCGTGGTCCCGCCCCACCGACATTCCGGTGCTCACCGAGATGTCGTGACTCTTACATCAGGTTTACATCGACCGACCCCGTGTCAAGCGCCGTTGACATGTGGTAAAAGAATTATGACCTGACCACGCAGCAGCGGAGCACATCGTGAAGACCGGCGCCTGGATGCAGTTCAGCCTCGGAGTGGAGCAGCCCGAAGACCCGACCTTCGGGCGCATCGAGGTCACCCTCTGGCCGGATGGTGAGCTCCTCGTCGCGGGTCGTCAGCGCGGCGCTCAGGCGGTCTGGGAGGCCACCTTGGGCCCGAACGTGATGGAGGAGCTGCGCGTCGCCTTACGCCGCGGCGGCTGGCCGCGCCTGCCGAACCACACGATCATCTCTGAAGAGACCCTCGCGGTGCTTGAGGTGCGCGGGGCGGAGGGCGTCGAGCGCGCCGCCTTCGACTACTACACCGGCATGAGGCTCAGCGGGTATCGTGACCTGCTCCGGCGGCTCTACGAGGTGAGCGACTACCTGATCTACGGCCTCGGCGCCGGTCGGGAGCGCCCGCGCCCCGAGGGCCTGAGCGCCCCCCGCGTACACCCCAGCGGCGAGCGCCCCCACGGCAAGACGGCCTGAGGCTCAGGAGACCGCGTCGTTCTGGTGGGTGATGATGGTCGCGTCGCTCGTCACCCAGGCGCAGCACAAGAGCCGGAAGCCCGCGGCGATCTGCTCGGGCTCCAGGACGTACTGGTCGCCCATGTCGGCCTCGCCGGTCACGAGCTTGCCCGCGCAGATGGTGCAGCCGCCGTTGCGGCAAGAGTAAGGCAAAGCGAGGCCCTGGCGGTCGGCGGCGTCGAGCACGGGCTCCCCGACGAAGGTCGTGATCACGAGGTCGATGCCCTCCTGCTCGTTGATGAGGTGCACCTTAAACTCGGCGTCGGGGTTCACCGCGGGCAGGCCCGTGGCGGGGGTGCCCGGGGCGGGCGCGGTCACGGCCTGGGGGGCGATGGGGGCGGCCTGCAGCTCGACGACGGTCTCGTGGCTCGCGCTCGGGGTGATCGCCGGGGGCGGCGCCATGTCTTGGGGCCCGTCGTGGCGGGCGCGCTCTTCCGGGCTCGGCGCCCCGGCCTCGGGGCTGAAGTCGAGGAGCACGTCGAGGGTCGGCCCGGCGACCTGGGGGTCGTCGCCGGGGGGCAAGGAGCCCTTGTCCATGGACTCGTCGGTGGGCGTGCCCTCGTTGAGCGCCGGGTCGAGGGTCGGCGCGGCCTCCACCTGCTCGGCCTCGACCTGCGCGGGCTCAGCCTTGGCCGCTTTTTCGGGCGCGGGCGTAGGCTCCGTCGGCGCGGGCTCCGTCGGCGCGGCCTGGGCGGCGCGCCAGGGCGGCGGGGCGGGGTGGCTCCCCGAGCGGGTCGGCCGCGCCTCCGGCTCGGGCGGCACCTCACGCCCCAAGGCGCGCTTGAGCGTGGACTTGAGCAGATCCTTGAGACCCATGACTCCTCCTGCTGCGATTCATCCTGCTCTCTCTCGTACCTCTATGCCACAGGCGGGGAGAGCTTGCCGACCGGCCCACAACGCGCGACTCTCGGAGAATGCCGGTCTTCGCGCTCCCTGATGAGCACATCTTCCCCGATCCGCGCCTCGCGCGAGAGGATGGCCTGCTCGCCGTCGGCGGTGATCTCCACCCCCGCCGCCTGCTCTTGGGCTACACCATGGGCATCTTCCCTTGGTACAACGAGGGGCAGCCGATCCTCTGGCACTCCCCGGACCCGCGCTTCGTGCTCTTGCCCGAGCGCCTACGGGTGCAGCGCTCCTTACGAAAGGTCATCCGGCGCCAGCCCTACCGCCTCACCATGGACCAAGACTTCGTCGGGGTCATCGACCGCTGCGCGCGCACGGCCCGGCCCGGCCAAGGCGGCACCTGGATCACGAGCGAGCTGCGCGAGGGCTTCTTGCGCCTCTACAAGATGGGCCTCGCCCACAGCGTCGAGGCCTGGGAGGACGACCGCCTCGTCGGCGGGCTCTACGGCGTGGGCCTGGGGGAGGTGTACTTCGGCGAGTCCATGTTCGCCTTGGCGCCCGACGCCTCGAAGGTCGCGTTCACGACGCTTGTGGTGCAGCTCCGGCGCTGGGGCTTCACCCTCATCGACTCCCAGGTCTACACCGATCACCTCCACCGTTTTGGCGCTGAAGAGATCCCCCGCGAGCGTTACCTCCAGCTCCTCACGCCCGCCGTGCGCGCCCCCTGGCGGAAGGGCCGCTGGGCCTTCGACGCCGATCTGATTCAAGGCGGGATGCCCGTGGCCGAGGATCTGGACCCGGGGTAGAGAGGGGGCCTTCACGGAGGTCCACATGGCCAACGACTTCGTCTTTCAGATGATCGGCTGCGAGAAGATCCTTCCTTCGGGCCGCAAGATCCTCGACCCCACCTGGCTCTCGTTCTACCCCGACGCCAAGATCGGCGTCATCGGCCACAACGGCGCGGGCAAGTCCACGCTGCTGCGCCTGATGTCGGGCCAAGACACCGAGTACAACGGCCAGATGATCCTCAAGCCCGGCGCCACCGTGGGCTTCTTGCCCCAGGAGCCCCGCCTTGACGAGACCCTCGACGTGCGCGGCAACGTCGAGCTCGGCCTCAAGCACTGGCGTGAGCTGCTCATGGAGTTCGACGCCGTGTCGAACCGTATGGGCGAAGACATCACCGACGACGAGATGGACCGCCTCATCGCCCGCCAGGCCGAGCTTCAGGACAAGATCGACGCCGCCGGGGCCTGGGAGATGGACCGCACCCTCGACGTGGCCATGGACGCCCTGCGCGTGCCCCCGGCGGACTGGCCGGTGAAGAACCTCTCCGGCGGTGAGCGCCGTCGCGTGGCCCTGTGCCGCCTGCTCTTGGAGAAGCCCGACCTGCTCCTGCTCGACGAGCCCACCAACCACCTCGACGCCGAGAGCGTGGCCTGGCTGGAGCGCTTCTTGGGCGAGTACGCGGGCTGCGTCATCACCGTCACCCACGACCGCTACTTCTTGGACAACGTCTCCAAGTGGATCCTGGAGCTCGACCACGGCAAGGGCTACCCCTTCGAGGGCAACTACTCCGGCTGGCTGGAGCAGAAGCAAGAGCGGATGCGCCAGGAGAAGAAGGCCGAGAACGACCGCGCCCGGGCCATGTCCGAGGAGCTGGAGTGGATCCGCCAGTCGCCCCGGGCCCGCCAGGCGAAGTCGAAGGCCCGCATCAGCGCCTATGAGCAGCTCGTGGCGAACGAGGCCGAGGCCCGCCGGGGCGTCGGCGCGCGAATCCACATCCCGCTCACCCGCCGCCTGGGCGGCAAGGTGATCGAGGTCGAGAACCTCACGAAGGCCTACGGCGACAAGCTCCTCTTCGAGAACCTCAGCTTCAAGCTCCCCCCCGGCGGCATCGTCGGCGTCATCGGCGCGAACGGCGCGGGCAAGACCACCCTGTTCCGCATCCTCTTGGGCGCCGAGCAGCCCGACGCGGGCAAGGTCACCCATGGCGAGACCGTGGACCTCGCCTACGTCGATCAGAGCCGCGACGCCTTGAACGACAACAAGACGGTGTGGGAGGAGATCTCCGGCGGCCACGACCTGTTGAAGATCGGCGGCAAAGACGTGAACAGCCGGGCCTACGTCTCTCTGTTCAACTTCACCGGCTCCGACCAGCAGCAGAAGGTGGGCACCCTCTCCGGCGGCGAGCGCAACCGCGTTCACCTCGCGAAGCTCCTCAAGACCGGCGGCAACCTGCTCTTCTTGGACGAGCCCACGAACGACCTCGACGTGGAGACCCTGCGCAACCTGGAGGAGGCCCTGACCATCTTCCCCGGCTGCGCCGTCGTCATCAGCCACGATCGGTTCTTCTTGGACCGCATCGCCACCCACATCCTCGCCTTTGAGGGTGACTCCCAGGTGGTGTGGTTTGAGGGCAACTACCAAGACTACGAGCGCGACCGCAAGCGCCGCCTGGGCGCGGACGCCGACCAGCCCCACCGCATCAAGTACAAGAAGCTGACCCGGTGACGCTGAGCGATTAACCCCTCAAACGAGCCCCTCCGTGGGCTCGTTTGTTCTCTGGAGGAGCGGAGCCGACATGCCGCCGATGGACCTCACGAACCTCCCCGCCCTGCGCCTCTTGGAGGCCCACGCCGAGGCCCTGCGCGCCGAGGCCTTGGCCTTGCCCGAGGCCCTGTTTGTGCCGATGCCTTCCCGTGAGCGGTACACCGGGACCTGGCGGGCGGTGTTGCTCGACGTGGGGCCTTGGGGCGCGGAGTTTCCGGGCGTCAACATCCCGCACAATCGGGCCTTGTGCCCTGTGGCGACGGCGCTCTTGAGCCAGCTCCCCGTGGCCTCTGTCGCCGGATACCTGCGCCTTGACCCCGGCGCCACCTTGGCCACCCACACCGACCTGCGCGACGACGACGTGCTGCGGGCGCACCTGGCCCTGGTCTTGCCCCCGGAGGAGGCGGTGCGTTGGCCCATCGGCCGGGCGCGGCTCCTCGACGTGCGGAGCCCCCACGGCGCGAAGAACCCGAGCGACCAGCCCCGGCTCACGTTCACGGTGGACCTCCGGATCGGGCGTGTGGTGGCGGTGGGGGAGCTGGGGGAGTGGGGGTAGGGCGGGTCCCGGCGGGGCTGGGAAAAGTCTCCGTCGCCGAAGTAGACCTGATCAAGCCCTCGTCAGAAGTTGTCGACCATCAGAGGAGGTCTGCTTCTTCCGACCAAGGTTAAACCTTCATTTTCACCCGCTGTTACCAAAATCTGCTACCACGGCCTGCGCCCTCGCTGCCGCCCTCTCTCCCCCACGTCGCCCTCTCTCCCCCTCCCGCCGATCAGCAGCCCCAGCCCCGGAGGCGGCGGCACGAGCGTGAACGCCTTCGCCAGCCAGAGCCCAAAGGGTGCTACCAAGGCCCGGCCTAGCGGCACCATCGCCACGTCGCCGCCATCCAGCTTCGCCCGCTGAATCCCCAGGATCTTCGCCGCGACCGTCCCGGTCACTGGCAGCTCCGGCACCAGCATCACCAGCGCCCTGAGCGCGGCCACCACGAGCGCCGTGAGCGCCCCGAGGCCGTCATCGCCGCCGCGCTCGTCCTCTTCGTCACCACGCTTCGCCACGGCCTTCAGCTCCTCCGAGGTCCGCGCCTCCACAAGCTCCAAAGCCGCGAGCGCCCGCTCCAGCAGCGCCTCTGTGGGTGACCTCGCCTCACTGAGCCCCGCGAGCTGCGCCTCCACCCGGTCGAGCTGCGCCTTGAGGGCGACGATGTGCTCCACGAGCCCCTCCTCGAAGGGTGTGGGCCTCGCCGCTGGCGCAGACGAGATGAGGCTCACCCCGGCCTCGCCGACCTCAATGAGCCCGCCCTGGTCGCGGCCTACCCCGCTCAGCAGGCCCTCCAGCACCTCCCGACGCCACCAGCGCGCGCCGCAGGGCCGCCCGCGGTCCCCGCTCGTGCAGGCGAGGTAACGCCGGGGCTCCCCGGCCTTCGCGCTGGTCACCCGCTGCCGCATAGTGCAGCCACAGCATCCGCAGCGCAGCCTGCGCAGGAGGCCATCGCCGCTCATGGCCCGCGAAGGTTGTGTGAGTCTCACCCGGCGATTCTCAGCCTTCGCCGCCTGGTCTCGCCCGCCGTCGCCGTGGCCGTCGCCACCATCGCCGCTCACCACATCCGAAGGTTGTGTGAGCCGCGCCCCGCGATTCCCGACCTTCGACGCCTTCTCCCGCCCGCCGTCGCCGCGCGTCACCTCCGAAGGTTGTGTGAGCCCCGCCGCGCGATTCCCAGCCTCAGACGCCCGCTCACGCCCGTCGCCACGGTCGCCACGCCGTGCCCGCGAAGGTTGTGTGAGCCCCGACGCTCGCATCTCCGCGTCGAACGCCGCATCTCCGCCGCGCCAACCGTCGCCGTCGCCGCTCGCTACCCCCGAAGGTTGTATGAGCCTCGCCGCGCGATTCTCGCCCTTCGACGCCGATCTCCCGCCCTCCGTCGCCGCACCGTCGCCGTTCGTCGCCGCGACCCCGGCGACGCCGCCCGCCTCGGGCCAGCCCGGCACCCAGCGGGTGTAGGCCGGGGTGACCAGCGCCCGCCGCACGTCCTGCGCCGTCCAGCGACGGCCTCGACGAAGGTGTCCTTGGGCGTTGAGGACCTGGGCCACGGCGCGCGGATCCTCGCTGCCCAGCCGGTGCAGGAGCCGGGCGAGGGCCCGCAGCGTCGCCACCTCGCGCCGGTCGCCCAGCGCTAAGGTTGTGCGGGGTCGCCCGCCCACGAGGATCCGCACCAGCACGAAGCCGTAGGGCGCTCGGCCTCCGGCGCGGAGGCCCGCGGCGCGGACCTGGCGTTGGCCCTCAGCCCGCCGGTCGGCGAGGGTGGTCAGAGGCGGCGCGCGCACGGGCCCCTCGTCGTCAAAATATGCGAGATCGCGAAGGGGCGCGGGCGGCCAGCCCCTTCAGGACCGGGTTGACGGGTGCTGTATGGATCCAGGCACAACGTCGGGGGGCGATCGGGCCCGCCGTCGCTCACCCGGAGGTCGCCGCCATGCTCGTCAACCCGAACACCCTCAACATTGAGGCCGTCACCTTCAAGTCGGTCCATGACCGCCGCCCCAAGCCGTTCAACGGCACGCCCATCGCCCTGCTCGGCCAGCATCGGCCCTGGCACGACAAGAAGGACGCCCCATGCTTCTCGATAGTCACCTACCGCGAGGGCGCCAGACGCGGCAACGAGGGCGTGGAGTCCTTGACCGCCCTCGTGCTGGACTTCGACCACCTCACCCCCGAGCAGGCCGGGATGGTGCTGGAGCGTGCGACGCGGACCTGGGCGTTCATCGCCTACAGCTCGTTCAGCCATGACCCCAACCCTGACCCCAAGGAAGAGGCGGAGTGGAGCTTCCGGCTGGTCCTGTTCGTGGACCGCCCCTATGCCAAGTCCGAGTACCTGCCGCTCTGGCATGTGGTGAACAATCGGCTGGGCGGCGTCGCTGACGACAAGGCCCGAGACGTGTCGCGGGTGTGGTGCAAGCCATCCTGCCGCTACGACGCCCCCGCCACAGACCGCCTGTATGTGGTGCAAGAGGGCGCGGCCATCGACGTGGATGAGCTGCTCGCCGAGGCGCGGGCGACGGAGAACCAGAGCCGCTGGCCCAAGCCAGGCGCGATCCGCAAGACCGCCACGCCCCAGGCCATCCGCGAGGGTGGACGCAACGACTCCTTGATGCGGCTCGGCGCCTCGCTGCGGGCGCGGGGGCTCGACGAGGACCAGATCCGCGCGGCGCTCCTCGACGAGAACAGTCGCCGCTGCGTCCCGCCCCTGGAGGCCGAGGAGGTCCACGGCATCGCCCGCAGCGTGGCGCGCTACACGCCGAACAATCCCTTGCTCGGCTTCAACCTCACCGATTGGGGCAACGCCGAGCGCCTCGTCCACACCCACGGCGAGGATCTGCGCTTCGTGACCCAGCGCGGGCGATGGCTGCGCTGGGAGGGCGGTCGCTGGCGAGCGGTGGACGGCGCGAGCTTGCTGCCCTTGGCGCTCCAGTCCAACCGGGCGACGTTTGAGGCCGCGAAGGACATCACCGACCCGGAGTACCGAGAGCGGGTCACACGACACACGATGCGCTCGGAGTCCCTTCAGAGGCTCAAGGCGACGACGCAGCTCGCGGCCTCGCTGCTGCCCATCGACGCGGAGCAGCTCGACCGTGACCCCATGCGCCTCACCGTCGAGAACGGCACCATCGACCTCCGCGACGGCACGCTGAGCCCGCACAGTCGCGGCGACTTCATCACCCGCAAGCTCAACGTGGTCTACGACGAGGCCGCGCCCTGCCCCCGCTGGGAGGCGTTCCTGCGGCGATCCCTGGGCGGCGACGTGGCGCTCATGGAGTTCGTGCAGCGCGCGGTGGGCTACTCGCTCAGCGGCTCGACAAACGAGCAAGCCCTCCTGGTGCTCAAGGGCACGGGGGCCAACGGGAAGTCCACGTTCTTGTCTGTGCTGCGCGCGCTTCTGGGCGAGTACGCCCTCGCCGCGGACTTCGCGAGCTTCCTCGCCGGGCCCTCGACCATCCGCAACGATCTGGCGCGGCTCGCGGGCGCCAGGCTGGTGAGCGCGTCGGAGCCCGAGCGCGGGCGGCCCCTCGCCGAGAGCCTCGTGAAGCAGCTCACGGGTGAGGATCCCGTCACCGCGCGCTTCTTGTTCGGCGAGTTCTTCGAGTTTGTGCCGAACTTCAAGCTCTGGCTCTGCGTGAACAGGCTCCCGCAGATTCACAGCGATGACGACGCGCTCTGGCGCCGCCTGCGTGTGGTGCCCTTCGATAACGTCGTCCCCGAGCACGAGCGTGACCCGAAGCTCCTCGCCCAGCTCCTCGATGAGCTGCCCGGCATCTTGGCCTGGGCGGTGCGCGGCTGCCTCGGATGGCAGCGTGAGGGCCTGGGCCAGCCGCCCGCCGTCGCCGAGGCGACCCGCGCGTGGCGGGAGGGCGCGGACAGCGTGCGAGCCTTCGTGGGTGAGGTCTGCGAGCTCCGCGATGAGGGTCGCGTCGACGCCAGCGCGCTCTATGAGGCGTACCTCCGCTGGTGCGAGGGCAGCGCCGAGACGCCTTTGGGCGCGTCGGCCTTCGGCGTGCGGCTCAGCGCGCTCGGGTTCACGCGGGTCAAGGGCGCGCAGGGCCGCCGACGCTGGGCGGGGCTGGTACTCGGCGAGGTGAAGGCCGAGGAGCCGGGGGCCGTGGAGGCCGAGGTGAGCGACGTGATGCTGGTGGCGGAGGAGGCCGAGGTGGCCGAGGTGGCCGAGGTGGCCGCCGTGATCATGTCCTCGTGGAGCCTGCGGTCGCTCGGGCTCGTGGACCTGGTGGTGGGGCGCGGGGATGGGCTCGTGCTGAGCGGCGGGGCGCCGTGCCTCCGGTTCACCTGGGAGGAGGAGCTGCGCGCTTCGGCCCAGCCTCGTAGCCAGGTTCCCACGGAGCGAAGCTCGCGGAGTGGCTGAGGGGGAGCCCGCGAGGCGTCGCAACGCTGTCGTCCGACGCCTCGCCATGTGCTCGCCTCCCGCGCCGTCGCCTAGCCTTCCAGTGGTGCGCAATAGCAGGAACCATGCCAAATGGGCTCGCTGAGGCCATTCTCGGCGATCCGCTGCGCGGGTCCGCAAAGTCTCTGAGGCTGTGCGACCGTGAGGGCGGGCGCCACGGGGCCGCTGCGTCAGGTGGCCTCTCCGGGGCTTCGGTGGACCCCACAAGACCGGCCCCAACACGCCCCGACGCGGCCCTCAGCGCAGCGACGCGCTCATTTTCGCGGTGACATAATCGTCAATTATGATAGGCTGCTATTTCAGTTACAGTGAAAAATTTTCACCCGGAATTTTCTGTCCGTTTGGAAGATCGACCGGCGAAAACCTCCGAGACCCTGCGCAGCCGAGGCGCCAAGTTCAACAAGCTCACTGAGAGCGGCGACTTGCGTATCACCAGAGTTTTAGGTGCTTACACATCGGTTCGGTCGGATAATGACCGACGATGACGGTACGACAGTAATTGAGCTGAAACGTACTATCAGCGCGAGCCAGAGCAGGATTGGCTGTTCAACGGACCATGATTTGTTTCGCGGATCAATCATACGAATTTTCTGCTCCAGATGGATGCGGTCAATCTCTGAGCGTCAGTGACGCCCCTGTTGTCACAGTAAACCCTCGATTTTGAGGGCTGGTGTGACACCTCCGCAGCGGGCGCGTGGTAGGTTCGCGCGGCCTCCAGGCGTCGATGCCCGGTTGATCTCTCAGCAAGCCCTCCGTCCTCGGCGCCTGGGGGCACCACTTTTCTCGGCGATCTTCATCACACTCGCCGGGGGTCGGGCCATGAGGGGATGAGGCGCTGGCACCGTCGCCCGCGCGAGGCCGGAGCCCCGTCCAGCATGAGCGACCGCCATCCGTCCCTCGACGCGCTAGCGCGCCTGCTCGCCCAATGGTTCACCGCCGCGCAGCTCCGTGACCTGCTGGCCCGAGAGCACGGCGCGAGGTTTCTTCGCCAGCTCCCCGAGGACACCGAGGACGCCACCCTGCTCGCCCACGCCGCGGTGACCGCCTTGGCGCGTGCAGGCCAGCTCGACGAGCGGCTCCTCTTGGCGCTCATCGGCGCGGCGCCTCAGCAGCGGGAGCAGCTTGAGGCCGTGGCCCGTGGCCTTGGCATCTGGCTCACGCCGAGCGCCCTCTTGGCGGCGGCCACCGCGCCACCCACGCCCCCAGCGACGGAGGGCCAGCCTGCGCTTGACCCGCTCCGCGCCCAGCGGACCCTCGCTCGGCAGCTCCTCGACGGGCCGGTGAGGGCGTTGACCGCAGCGCGGCTCAAGGGTGAGGTCGATCCTGCGGCCACCGCTGTCCTTGTGGAGCTCGTGAGGGGCGACGCCAAGCGGCTCACCTTGGGCGATCTGCGGCGCGCGGTGACCTTCTTCGCCGGGCTCGGGCCCGACAAGCCGACCAAGAAGGACGGCTCTGCGCGCTACGACGACGCCACGAGCCTGCGCTGGGCCGAGGGCCTCGCCACCCTGCGGCAGATCGGGCAGCTTACGGACGTTGAGCTCCGGCGGCTGGCGACGCTGCCCGCGGCCACCTTGGCCTCCGACGGCGCAGACAAGGCGCGGACCACAGGGCGCGGGCGCAAGGCCGTGGCGACTCGGGGTCACTGAGGCGCGGGCCGAGGGCTCCAGCTTGGTGGGGAGGTTCGGCGCGTGGTCGGGGCCGTCGCTGAGCGAGCGCTGGGCTCTGCGAGCGCCGTCGAGATGCTGGAGGCGATGACCAACGACCCCGTGGCCAACCTCGCTGGGCCTTGGACTTCATCGAGGCCGCACCCGGCGAAGACGGGCGCGACCGCTCAGGAGAGGGCCCGCACCCGCCGCACGATCTCCAGCACGGCCTCGGCCTTGGCCTCCAGCTTCGGCGCCTCGGTGAGCTGGGCGAGGCCCCGCGCGATCTCGGCGTGGCGGTCTGCGTCGTCGAGGCGGTTGAGCATGGCCAGGCACATGCCCAGGCTCGCGTGGACCCCGGCCAGCGCGGCATGGGCGCGATGTGCCACGAGCACGCGGATGGCGCGCTCGTAGTGAGGGATGGCCTCGGCGAAGGCCATGCGGGCGTGCTCGGCGTCGCCGAGGCCGATGCTGGCGGCGCAAAGCTCGGCGCCGTCGGATGCCAGGCCCGGCGTCGTCGAGGCGCTCAGGAAGCACCGATAGGCGTCATGCGGATTGTTCTGCGTGAGGTAGACCCGCCCGAGCCCGCAGCGGGCTTCGGCGAGAGCCCGCACGTCCCCGGCGCGCTCAGCGCGGGTGATGGCGGCCTTGTAGGCGCGGGCCGCTGCTGAGAGCTCGCTCGTATGGCGGAGCGGCTTCGTGTGCTCGGCGGACGCTGTCCTGGCCAGTGACTTCATGTCGTCGTCCTCTGGGTCGCGCTGGGGAGCGTAGCAGAAGACGGGGGTGGCGGGATGCGAGAAGATTGTGTGTTGGATGCAGATGACGTAGATGAGCTTGGCAAGGCGGCCTTCACTTAGGCTGGCTCCTAACCCCCCACGGGTGCTCGTCAGCAGCGCTTAGGCCCGTCGCACCGGCGCGCAGAATAGATGAGAAATGCCCAACGCGGCCTCCACAGACCTGTCGAGGCCAACTTCTGGCGACCCAAGGTGTCCGGTTCCGCCGCATCGGGGCATAAGTGGCACCGCTAGCCACAGCGCGTAAGCGCCTTCTAGGCACGTCCCTTCGCACAACCGGGGGCCAGCCATGAACTCAGCGACAAGCCGCTTCCCCAACTAGGCTACGGGCGGACCGCTTGGCAGAAAAGCGTGGCGCCACTAGCCTAGTGTGAACTCACCGCGCTAACGCGCGCCCCCTGGCTGGATGTCCAGGACGAAGCGCTTGTAACCTTCTTGCCCGCCCATCCCCGACTTCACCCACTCGCGAAGGTTCTGCGGCTGCTCAACATACACGGTATCCCCATGGCCACGAATCCAACGGACAAGGTCATAGGTCACATGCAGTCTCAGCCGTACACGACGCTCCCCTTCGGGTAGCCGCTCCGGCGTCTGTTGGCTCCGATGGATCCGGGAATGCTCAAGAAACGTCGCCATGCTCGCCTCAAAGCGGAGCACGATATCCACCGGCGCACCCGCTTGTTCGTCCGGCACGAAGATGCCGAAGCAGTCACCGAAGACCGCCGCAGGGTCGTAGACCGTCCGATGCGGGTAGATGAAGGTGGTTTGACTGTCCCGCACTGCTGCTATGCGGGCTACGCTGTACACCCTAGGCCTGTCTCGGCGATCGGGGTTCTCACACTCGACACACTTGCCGTAGAGGTAGGGCCCTTCATCGGCCATGAGTAAGGTCCAAGGCTCGATCTCCTGGCGCTCATCGGATCCGTTGAAGTGCCTGTACCGGATGATGATGCGCCGTCGCCTGGCGATGGCCTGGGCGATCCTGTCGATGGTGTCTGGCGTCACCCCAGGCGGATCGAACGCTCGGCTGGTGGCATAGAACATGCGGTCCAGATGGTCCACCTGCGGTCGCTCCTTCACGACGCGGTTGAGCTGCTCCTCAAGCAGCTCCTCCAGCACCCGCCCTATTTCGCCATCATGGAACGCTCCAAGCATGGTGCGGGCGATCGCCAACGTCCAGACCCACTCGATGCCTTTGCTCTCGTGGAGGCGGGAAGGCCAGACCCATCTGAACACCTGCTGTTTGCCTCGTCCGTCGCCTACTTTCACGACTAACGGGTGAAGATGCTTGGTGAGGGCCTGCAAGCGGCGCCGGTTGACTGCAAGCTGTCCACCACCCGAGCTGACAAGTTTCGATGCTGTCAACTCGGCACCGTCTATCATCATCCGTAGCGCGCTCAGCGCAATGTGCAGACCCGCTTGGTCGGTCGTGTTCTTCATCATGCCTCTCCAGTTGATCTCCTGTGGATCATGTAGACCGCAGATGATCTATCATGGATCATCAGGTCGTTCGGCTGCTTGCTGGAGACGCAGGCGGCGGACAAGTTGTGGATGCCGGAGACATGGAGTGTCCGGTTCCGAACACAAGGAATTTCGACAATGAGTAAATTACAGAAGCCGGGAGAGGTCCCCAACCGCCCCGGAACGCACATCGAGCGCGGCCCCCGTGGTGGTGCAGTCTCCAACCCCCGCGAGGTCAACATCGAGCCTGGGGATACCCCTCTTCCTCCGACACAGAGTCCTGGCCGCACTTGGGAGCGCACCGGACCTGCCAAGAAGTGAGAGACTGAGGTGGTTCTCCATCTCGCCACGCACAGGTCGTTGATTGCAGAATCAGCGGCCTGTGCGTTTTGCGCCTCTCACCTCCGCGCGTACTCCACGGCTGCTCGTGCAGACAACTGAGCAGACCACATTCTTCTTGGAGTCCTGGCTCCTCGAACCCAAGACCGCCGCCTGGACCCCCGGCTCGCCGATGCCTCGGCCTCGGGCGGGGCACGTTGCGGCCCAGGCGCCCGATGGCTGGGTGCTGCTCGTCGGGGGCGTGGGGGCGTGAACTGGCTTGGGCGGGAGGTACCGCTGGCGGAGGTGGATGTGCTGGCGCTGTAGGGCGCCTTTAGGGATCGCGGATGCTTGAAATCTGTGGGGTAGCAGGCCACTAAGCGAGAGTCGTTCCCTACCAGTCGGAGCGGCTGTCCTTCTGGCGCAGGATCTCTCGAAGTTTCGCCTCAAGATCACCGCCATCCTTCGGGCGCTCGTCTATTGGCCCAAGACACTGCAAGATTAGCTCACTGTGCTCGGCGGGTAGGTTCTCGACCGCCTTCAGAGACCGCTCGATGATCGTCCCGTGTGGGGTACGGTTGGTAAGAAGGAAGAACCAGATCGCGCCCAACGAATAAACGTCAACTCGCGGATCACGCGCACCCGCCCCGCTCCGCAGTTCAGGGTCAATGAAGCCCCCGGAATGAAGAGGGTCATTTGTGCGTGTCAGACGAGAAAGCTCGCCGTGGTCTATAAAGGCGCCCATACCGAAGTCGATGATCCGAATCTGGTGCTTTGTCGCTATGAGAGGCCCGATGAGGATGTTGTTTGGCTTGAGGTCACGATGAACGATCTGCTGACGGTGCGCGTAGGCCATCGCCGCGGAAAGACGCTTTACCAAGTACGCGGCAGTAATAACGATCTGTACTGGCTGCGGACGGTTGTTTCTCCACCACGTTTCGAGCGGCTCAGACTCCAGGTACTCCATGCGAATGAAGGGGGCTTTCCCTAACATAGCGACGTCATAAATCTGAATAATGTCATCATGGCGAAGCTGAAACAAGATCCTTGCCTCTCGAAAGAAACGCTTCGTCGCGCTCTCGGCATCGTGCTGGTTGAAGGGGTGCGGCTTGAAGAACTTGAACGCGAACGGTAGGTCCAGGTATCGATGCCGATAGAGCCACACCTGTCCGAAACCTCCTTGTCCCAGCATCCGTTCTCGTTTGTAATCTCCCAGGGCCTCGGTGTCCGCTTCCAGTGACCGAATCAGCGGCCTGAACTCGTCCACGAGATACGTCCGACGCTCAGCGTAGGTGGAGAACTTGCTCTTGATTACATACCAAAATGAAAGGAGCGTTGAATGTTCAACTACAGACGCAGGCAGTTGATCGCGCAACAATAGAAGCCCCAACGCTTGCGCTCGCAGCGCTTGGTAACGCGCGTCGGCGTCCTCCAATCGTAGACCCTCGGCCCGCGCGATCATCGTGTCCCGCAACGCCGTCACAAGCGCCAAGACGCTCTCGGGCTCCTCTGCACCACCGGGCTCCTTCTCCGTCGCCATCCTCGCCTCCTTTACTCCAGCCCTCGCGCCTGCCCCGCCCCGCTCCACTCCTCCGCCGCCAGCGGGGCCGCGTTCAGCTCGGCGCGGAGCGCGGGCCAGCGGGGCAGGTGCTCGTTCATCAGCTCGGTGAACCGCTCGCCGTGGCTTCGGTCGATGAGGTGGGCCAGC
>JAKLKD010000081.1 GCA_023150845.1 Myxococcota bacterium
TAGAGCGAGATCGCTGATCTCAACTGGGGATGTGGTGCTATTCTACGAGCCCCGGCATCGCAGGAGGCGAACGTGAGCACCCAGAGCACCCAGGTCACCCCCCAGGTCAGCGCGCCCGAACAGACGACGGCCGCCCCCGAGCAGGGCGACAACGCCGTCGGCACCATCGGCTGGGCGATGAACCTCGCGCGCACCGCCGGGAACAACCACATGATGGGCATCTTGGGCGGCCTCACCGGCGGCCCGGTCGGCTCGGCCTTGGGCTGGATGCTCGACCTCGGCGCCTCCCGCCTGCCCGCCTCGGGCCAGACCGCCGCCGCCCCCGCCGCCGCCGCGGCCA
Organism: Myxococcota bacterium; assembly: GCA_023150845.1. Classification (GTDB taxonomy): domain Bacteria; phylum Myxococcota_A; class UBA796; order UBA796; family CAJQPC01; genus JADKFE01. Next base: position 341 of record JAKLKD010000081.1, read on the forward strand.
CCCCCGCCGCCGCGCCCCAGCTCAAGGTGCGGGTGACCGCGTCGAAGCTCAACGTGCGCAGCTCCCCGGACAGCGCCTCGTCCTCGAACCTCCTCGGCCAGCTCGCCCAAGGCAACGAGATCGCCGTCGTCGGCACCCAAGGCGACTGGATCCTCATCGAGTACAACGGCCAGCCCGCCTACATCAGCGCCCGGCACACCACCCCGGTCCAGGCCGCGGGCACCGGCACCCCGAACACCACGGACGTGACCCCGCCCGCCGTGACCGAGACCCCCGTCGCCGGGGCCACGGACCAGGCCACGGGCACCCCCGCCGCCGCGGAGACCGACACCGGCGGCGCCGTCGCCGCGGGCTCAGGCGTCGCCGCCCAGCGTATCCTCTCCTTGGCGAACGACTTCAACGCCGTGCCTGTCTGGGCGCCGGGCGTCGCCGGGGATCAGGCCCCCGCCGCCACCTTCCGCACGCCTTATGTGCTCAACACCGTCGCCGAGGCCGACGAGGCCGGGTCCATCAAGGGCCTGCGCATCGCTGAGGGCCGCCCCAACGCCGGTCAGACCGTGCGCCAAGCCGCGGGCAACAACCCCTTCGTCGGCAAGGCCACCCCGGAGCAGATGCAGATCGTCGCCCAGGCCTGCGTCGACAACGGCCTCGCCAGCGCCGCGACCATCCAGAACTACGTCAACATGGGCCGGATGCGCAACAGCTCCAGCCGCAACGGCAAGTTCGGCGTGGACTGCTCGGGCTTCACCGGCATCGCGATGAACGAGCTGGAGGGCGACGGCCGCGTCGGCAACACCTCCCACAACGCCGCGGCCTACAAACACGACGGCTCGCGGGACTTCACGCCGATCTCCCCCGACGACGCCGCCGCGGGCGACGTGATCTCCTACGAGTACACGAACCACGTCGTCGTGGTCTACCAGACCCAAGACGTGAACATCCCGATGGTCGGCGCCACGGGCGAAGGCGGCGCCACCCGCCGGGCCGTGAAGCTCTCCGTGGCCGAGTCCACGGGCAGCCAGAACGCCACGAACAACCAGTACGTTCGCACCGACCGCGGCTTCTGGTACTTCCCGAACGCCACCCAGGTCATGGGCCAGGCGAACCCCGCGGGCCCGGAGTGGCTCTTGGCCGGCGCCGTCGGCGCGGAGCTGCCCAAGTTCCAGAGCGCCCTCGGCGCGGCGAACTACTCGGGCAACACCTCCTGGACGGGCGGCTTCACGCTCAACTGCGCGAACGACCCCGCCGGGACGAACCTGCGCACCCGCGGCGCCGACGGGCGCTTCACCTCCACGGCGACGGTCGTGCCCAACGGCGCGGCGAACATCGAGCTCAAGGAGGTCAGCGGCGACATGGTCCGGGTGCGGGTGAACGGCCAAGACACCCTCAACGGCCTGGAGACCTGGGCCCCGGTGCGTTACGTCGCCACCCAAGGCACGGGCTACACCATCCCCACCAACGGGCAGCCGCGTGGCATGAGCGCGAAGAAGTACAGCGTCGTGCGGAACCCCGATCTGCCCGCCGCCCAGCAGCCCGCCGCCGAGACGACCGGGCCCCAATAGCGCGGGCCGACCAGAGCCCCCGGAGACTGAGCCGACATGCGTGACCTCCCCCTCCGTCGTGTGGCCACGCCCCGCGGCGTGCTCGCGGTCCGGGAGTTAGGCCCCTCCGAGGGGCGCCCGCTGATCCTCGTGCACGGCAACGTCTCCAGCGGCCGCTTCTTCTCGGCCTTCGCGGCGTCGCTGGTCGAGGCCAGCGGCGGTCGCCTGCGGGTGATCGTCCCCGACCTGCGCGGCTACGGCGACACCGAGGCCGGGCCCATCGACGCCACCCGGGGCGTGCGGGATCTCTCCGACGACCTCATCGCCCTGGCCGAGGCCCTCGACCTGCAGCGCGCGGCCTGGCTCGGCTGGTCCATGGGCGCCGCCGTCGTGATGCAGCTCACCTTGGACCGCCCGGGCCTCGTCAGCCACCTGATCCTGCAGGCCCCGGTGTCCCCGGTGGGCTTCGGCGGCACCCGCGGCGTACACGGCGCCCCGAACGCCGATGACTTCGCGGGCTCCGGCGGCGGGGTGGCCTCCCCCGACTTCTGCCGCCTCTTGGCCGAGGGCGACCGCTCGGCGGACTCCCCGCAGTCGCCGCGCAGCGTGCTGCGGGCCTTCTACTTCAAGCCGCCCTTCGCGCTCCCCCCGGAGGAGGAGGACGCCTTGGTCGAGGCGATGCTCAAGGGCAAGCTCGGCCCGGGCTACTACCCCGGCGACTTCACGGCCTCGACGAGCTGGCCCGGCGTGGCGCCGGGCGACGCCGGCATCAACAACGCCATCGCGCCCAAACATCTCGACCTGCGCGCCTTCGGGCGGCTCAAGTCCGGGCCCCCGGTGCTGTGGGTGCGCGGCGCCGATGACGCCATCGTCTCCGACAGCTCGGCCTTTGACCTCGCGTACCTTGGCTCCTTGGGCCTCGTGCCCGGCTGGCCTGGCGCCGAGTCTTGCCCGCCGCAGCCGATGGTGGGCCAGATGAAGGCCGTGCTCGACGAGTACGCCCAGGCCGGGGGGGAGGTGCACAGCGTCGTGCTCCCCGACTGCGGGCACTCCCCACACATCGAGCGCCCTGACGAGGTGCGCGCCGCGGTCCTGCGCCACCTGGCCTGAGGCGCGGATGGGCTCCGTGACGCTGCTCCTCGCGCTCACCGCCGCCGCCACCGCCGCGGAGCCGACGGAGCGGGTGATCACCGCGTCGTACGGGCGCGCCGCGTCCCTGGAGTTCTGGACGACGACGCCGACGGCCTCGGCGGAGCTCGCTGGGCGGCTGCGCCTTGAGCCGGGCCTGGAGCTGAGCGTCGCCGCGCGGCGCCTTCTCGGAGCCGAGGCTCTCCACCCCGCGACGGCCTTTGAGCTCGCCGTCGCCGCCCGGGCCGCCCCGGCCATCGCCCAAGGCGCCCTCGGCGGCTCGACCTGGCGCTGGTCTCCGGCGGTGGGCCTTGAGCTCGGCCTCACCGGGGCGTACCGCCGGGACTGGGAGACCGTCGCCGCCGCGAGCCCCTGGGGCCTGGAGCGTGAGGACGGCTCGGTGCAGGACGTCGTCTACGCCTCGGCGCTCCTCGACCCGCTCCACGGCCGGGTCGGCCCCGTCGCCCTGAGCGTCGGCTCGCTCTCTCTGGGCTCAACCTTGCCGAGCTGGGGCGAGCTCGCGCGCCTGGAGCTCACCTTCTTACGCCTGGGGGTGGTGTTTTGAGCCTGCTCGTCACGCTCTTGGCCTGCGCCCCGGCGCCAGAATTACTGACCGACGGTCAGTTAAGCGCGGCCCTCGCCGTGGCCGCCGAGGTGGACACCCAGCGGCTCACCGACGACGTGGCGCGGATGGTCAACGCCCACGCCGCCGACCCCGGCGAGGTCGTGACCCCCTGGGACCGCCCCCTCAAGCGCCGCGACGGCGAGGTCGCCCTGACCGCCGCCTTCGCCGAGCTGGGGCTCACGGTGACCGTCGAGGACGACAGCGGCGAGGGCTGGGAGGTCCACAACCTCGTCGTGGAGCTGCCCGGCACAAGCCGCCCCGAAGAGATCGTGCTCGTCTCGGCGCACTACGACGTGTGGTACCAAGGCGCCGACGACAACTCCTCCGGCGTCGCCGTACTCTTGGAGCTCGCCCGGGCGCTCTCGACCAAGGAGCACGCCCGCACTGTGCGGATCGTCGCCTTTGACGCTGAAGAGGTCGGGCTCATCGGCAGCGCCCGCTACTACCGGCGCCACGCCGACGACGACCTGCGGCTCGTGATCAACATGGACTCCGTCGGCTTCGCGTCGTCTGAGCCCGGCAGCCAGTACGCCCCGCCCGGCTTCACCTTGCCCGACGTCGGCGACTTCATCGTGCTCATGGCGAACGACGTGGCCGCCCGGGAGGCCCTCGTCTTGGGGCAGCTCGCCGGGGCCCTGCCCTCGCCCCTCGCGCTCCAGGGCGCGGTGGGAAGCGACGATCACCGAAGCCCCGGCACCGGCGACTTCCACCGCTCCGACCACAGCCAGGCCTGGACCCAAGGCACCCCCGGCCTGTTCTTGACCGACACCACCAACTTCCGCAACGAGCTCTACCACACCGAGGGGGACCTCCCCGACACCCTCGACTACGGCTTCTTGACCCAGGTGGGCCAGCTCGTCGTCGCGGGGACCTGGGCGATCGCCGAGGAGGGCCCGTGAGCCCGGCCCTCTGGGCGCTCTGCGCGCTCTCCGCCGCCGCCGCCGCCGAGCCCCCGGCCCTCACCCTCACCATCGACGCGGGCTACGTCGGCGGCGACGTGGTGATGGGCGGCTTCGGGGCCAGCGCCGGGCTGTCCGTGCCCCTCACCGACCACCTCTCGGCCTACGGAGAGCTCGGCGGCCGCCTCTTTCTGCCCGCGAGCGCTGAGCTGGCCCTCGGGGTGCTCGCCTCGGGCCAGGTCGGCGCCTGGCGGCCCGGGCTCGGCGTAGAGGTCTCGGCGTTTATGGGCGGCCGGGTGCAGCGCTTCACCCCGGATCAGCTCACCCTCCGCGACGGCCCCGTGCTCTCGGCCCGGGGGGTGGTGCGGCCCTTGGCCTTCGACGCCGGGGACTGGACGATCTCCGGCCCCGCCCTCGCCCTGGGCCGCGCCCAAGGCGACGGGGTCTCCTTCAACGTCGAGCTGCTCCAGGTCGGCTGGCGCTTCGGGTCTTGACCGGGCGGTCGAAGGGCGCGTAGACGAAGAGATCGTGGCGGTTCGACGGGAGCTGCAGGGCGCGGACCTCCCGGGCGCCCCAGCTCTGAATCTGCTCAAAGAGCCGCGGCAAGGACTCCACCGTGGCGTCGTCGTTGAGCTTCAGCGTCAACAAGAGGCCCTTGAGGTGGTCCCGCACGGGCACGACGAAGCGGCGGACCATGTTCAGCGCGAGCACCGGGGCGAGGTGCACGTCGCAGGCGATCCAGGTGACCTCACGGAGCGGCAGCTCCTCGAAGCGCACGTCGCCCGCGGCGCGGCGGATCCAGCGCATCGAGGGGTTCATGAGCAGGCTGTCGTCCATGGGCTGGGTGTCTACGGCGAGCACCCGGGCGCCGCGCTCCAGGAGCGCCAAGGTGCCGCCGCCGGGGGCGCTGCCGAGCTCCAGCACCATGTCTTTGCCGCCCACGGCGGCGCCGGACCAGTAGAGGCCCTCCGCCATCTTCGCGTAGGCCCGGGAGGGCGCGTCGGGGCGGGCGGGGACGGGCATACGCCCGCCGGGGCCGTGGTGGCGGCCGGGGCCGTGGTCGTGCCAGCCGACCACGAGGGGCTCGCCGGGGCTCGTGACGACGTTGAGCACCCGGTCGCCTTTGCTGGGCTCCCCCTCGGCGAAGCGGCCCGAGGCGCGCAGCTCGGCCTCGACCTCGGCGGCGTGGCGGTTCACCTCGTCGATGCGCAGGGGCGGCACCATGTCGGGGAGGCCCTGATCCCGGGGCGCGATCCAGAGGTGCTTCGCCTGGACCCGCTCAGCGACGGCGAGGGCGTCCTCGTTGGACTTCACCGGCCCGGCGGCGCAGGCCCAGACCCGGGCGAACACCGAGGCCGGGGCCTCGTCGGGGCGGAACGGCGCCTCCGTGGCCTTAAACGTGACCACGCCGGGGCGCTGGTAGCTCGCGCGCAGGTCGGGGCGCAGCCGCTCCAGCTCACGCTTGAGCCAAGGCTCGGCCCCCGCTTGGCAGAGGGCGAGGGCGAAGGGGCTCGTGGTCATGGTGTGGGCTCGGGGGAGGTCGGTGAGGGCGCGAGCGCGGCGAGGGCGGCGAGGAGGTCCTGGGGCACGATGCCCGCAGGGGGGCTGAGCACGAAGCTGTCGGGCACCTCGGAGAGCGCCTCCCAGCTCGACAGGGTGAGCATGAGGCGCATGTCGAGGCTGGGCAGCTCGACGGAGACCTGCTCGGGCACCAGGGCCCCGCCGACGTTGACGTAGGCGCCGTAGGTGGCGGTCAGCGCGAGCTCACCCGTGGCGGTCATGGCCCGGACGGCGCGGGTGGTGAGGGTCGCCTCGTCCACCTCGACCTCGGCGGTGGCGCCTTGGGGGCTCGCGAAGGTGAGCCGCGAGACGCCGTCCTCGCGGCTGGAGGACCGCAGCGTCGCCCCGGCGAAGGGCAGGCGCCCGGCGAGCACGCTCACGACGTCGTTGAGGCCCGCGGCGCCCCCGGTGAGGCTGCGCAGGGCGCCCTCGGCGTCTTCAGCCTGGAGGAACTCCCCTCGGGTCGTCGAGAACAGGCGGAGGGCCTGGCCGTCGGCGGCCAAGAACAAGAGCGGGGTGCCGATGGGCGAGAACAGGTCGAGGCGCACATGGCCGGGCTCGTGGAGCTGGAGCCCGCCTCGGGCGGTGCCCTTCACGCCTTGGCGCGGGGCGTCGATGTTGAGGGAGACCTTCACCTGGAGCGTGCTGGGCACGGCGCGGGCCCAGGCGGCGTCGCGGACCTGCTCGACGGTGTCAAAGCCGCCGACGGCGGGCAGCGGGGGCTGCTTGGGGCCGCAGCCGAGCGTGAGGAGGAGGAGCCAGGGGGCGAGGTGCTTCATTGGGGCGCTCCGAAGGAGGCGAGGGCGGCCCGCGCGGCCGGCGGTGCGCCCGGGGACCGGGCCGCACGCATTAACGCGGCGTAGGCCTCGGCGCGGCGCCCAGTCGCCAAGAGCGCCTCCGACCAGGCCGTGAGCGCCCCCGGCCAGTGGGGGCGAAGCGCGACGGCCTCCCCCAAGGTGATCCGCGCCGCCTCGGCGTCCCCTCCCCCGAGCTGGGCCCGGCCCAAGACCACGAGCGCGGGCGGCCAGCCGGGCGCCTGGGCCAGAAGCGCGGCGCTGGCGGCCTCGGCCTCAGCCCAGGCCTGCCGGTTGAGGAGGGCCTCGACGGCGCCATAAGCCGCGCCGAGCCCGTCGAGGGGCTCCCCGCCGAGGATACGCCGCTCCTCGGCGAACCAGGGCCCCACACCCGCGCAGTCTTCCCCGGTCAAGAGCGCGCAGGGCCGCTCCGCCGAGGCCAAGGCCGCCAGCGCCCGCTGCTCCTCTGGCGGGCGGGACAACCAGCGGCTCACCCAGCCGATCAGCGCCGGGGAGGGCTCCTCCAGGCGCCAGAGGGCGATCTGCGCCGCCCGGGCGTCCCCTGCCCTCCAGGCGAGCTCCAAGAGCGCGGCGCCCAAGGCGGCGTCCCCGGGGGCGGCCTCGGCGGCGGCCTCGATGACGGCGAGGGCCTCTCCGGGGCGGTCCTTCACGAGTCCCGTCCAGGCGCTGATCAGCGCGGGGTCCCGCGCGCCGCCGGAGATCGCGGCGGTGAGGCTAAGCCGGGCCGCGTCGTCGTCGCCCAGGGCCAAGGCGAGGCGGGCGCGCTCGGCGTGCGCGGCGGCGGGGGCGGCGGCGGTGAGGGTCCAGCGGGTGAGCACGCCCCGGGCGTCCTCGGGGTCGCCGACGGCGAGCAGGGCCTCTCCCAGGGCCCGCGGCGCGACGACCTCGGCCCCGGCGGCGAGCGCGGCGCTGAGCACCTCCTTCGCCTCGTCCACCCGGCCCAAGGCCACGAGCGCCTGGGCGTGGCCGACCATGGGGGTGAGCCCGCCGGGGTCAAAGAGCAGGGCGCGGGCGAAGGCGCGCTCGGCGTCGGCGGTCTCGCCCAAGGCCAAGGCGGTGAAGCCGCGGAGCGTGGCGGCCTTCGACAGCGGCGTGGCCTCGGACGGGCGCTCCCAAGGCGCGGGCGGCGGCGCGGCGGCCTTGGGCGCGCAGGCGAGCAGCGGGAGGAGCGCGAGGAGCGAGCGGACCATCAGGAGCTCCGACACGCGGGCGGGCGTGAGGTGCCATCATCGCAGATTGTGGTCACGCGCGGCTCGGGCGGCGCGGCGCGCCAAACTTGGAGAGGTCGCGTTAGACTGCGGCCCAATCCTCGGAGCCGCCTATGCCCGTGATCCAGTCCCTCGGCGACCTGCTCCTCCAGCTCCCGCGCGGGGCGATGGCGCTCATCGGCGTCGTCATCCTGCTCGCTGGGGCGCGCATCTACCCCTTCGTGATCATGGCGCCCGGCTTCGCCTTAGGCGTGGCCTTGGTGCTCTCCGTGCCTATCCCCCTGGAGCCGACGACCAAGGGCCTGGCGGCGGTGATCGTCGGGGCGGCGGGGGCGGCCTTGTGCCGCAGCGTCGAGCGCTTCGCCATCTGGGGCATCGGCGCGGTGATCACCGGCACCGCCGCCTTGTGGCTGTGGCCCGTCTTTCGCCCCGGCGAGGCCCCCTGGACCGTCTCCCTCGTCGGCGGCGTCTTGGGCCTGCTCCTCTTCCCCGCCGTCTTCCGCTGGGCGCTCAAGCCCATCACCGCCACCTTAGGCGCGATGCTGATCACCTGGAGCCTCGGCTGGCAGGAGCGGCCGCTCATCTTCGCCGGGCTCTTGGCCGTGGGCCTCGTGTCCCAGCTCGGGGTGTTCCGCGGGAATAAGAAGGAGGAGGAGTGAGGCGGCGGGGCGAGGACGCGCCAGGCCGCGGGTGACTCGGGGACGCGGAGGGTCCGTCCGCTCCTTGGGCCCGGCGCCCCACGCGGCCCTCACCCCATCCTCCGCAACCCAGAGGCCGGCCTCGACGGTTCCCGCGCCCGCGGCGCGCTGAGGCTCCCGATAGCGACACGTCCCAGGACTCGCGCTTCGCCGCTCGTTCACCCCAACAGAAGGAAGCTGCGCCGTGAAACCCCTGTCAGAGCTTTTGGAGACGCTCTGCGAAGGCGTGGCCGTTGGTCACGACGATGGACTTGAGGCCGAGTTTAGGCACATTCTCCCGAGAGGATGGACCGTCGCGCGAGCGGGTCGTGGTTATGAGGTCCGATGCCCATCGATCACACAATGGAATCAGACCCTCCCGCAGCTCTTGTGGTTCTTGGCTTATGACGGCACCTCACTGATTCATTTTCAACGCGGTCACAACCATCCAAGTCCTTCGGTCCTGCTTGTGAGCACCAGCGCATCTGGCATCGGCTTTGAGGTGCGGTTTATGTGCTCCGAGCGGAGCCCTACAATCGCTGAGGAGTGACACGCCGTCCACAAAGGCACACACGGGGCGGCCCAAGATGTCGGGGTCATGTTCCTCAAGGATGACGGCGCCCTGAAGGAGCCGCTGGAGCACGCCGCCGAGGCCGCGCTCTGGCTAGGTTGGGAACTCGGATCTTGGGGCTCGGCACCGCTGAAGGTAGTCTCCGCCTGTGGCCTCGGCCCATTCCACGATGCACTGCCCGCACACCAAAGCATGCAGATCATGCTCTTCGAATACTTCAGGGACGCGGGTTACGCAGTCCCTGCAGAGGGTCATCCAGCCCCATCCTACGATATGTTGAAGGTAGAGCTCTGCGGCGCGCCCTGCGCGAATCTCTGCCGATGCGTGCACGCAGAAGAGCGAGTGAATCTGCATCCCATGTGTCGGGCATCGATCCATCGCCATTGTTAGTCCGTCTATTGGTCGCGTCTGACCTGTGAGGGGGAAATCTGGCCACCGTTCGGGCAGCCTGAGTCAGCGATGGCGCAGGCGCCGGCAACACAGTCATTGGTGCATAAATGCAGATGTCGCAAGGCAACTCGCCTTGTTTGGACACGAACGCTGAGCATGAGCGCAGCACCGCATCATAAAAGGTGATGAATCGAGCCAAGAAGTGCTGAAGTGTGTCGGGCGTGAGGAGGTTCATGGTGCCGCCTTGGGTTGGTGCAGCGCGCGAGCGGAGAGCGTCGTCGAGCTGGGGGACGGTGAGGTCGGGCAGGATGCGGATCTCTCCATTACTTGAGCTTGGAGTATAGCCCTCGTCGTCGGCGTCTGTGAAGAGGGCGTGGCCGAGGGGTTGGGGCGCCCAAACGGGTGGCGGCGGATTGACTCAGCTGCAGTGGGGTGACTGGCATGTTCCGTCAGGGCGTCCACTTGCCGTCAAATCCGGGAGAAATGGAGACTGCCCAAAGGTCACACTGAAGACCGGCAGCCCCACAACGTGACCCCAAAGTTGTGATCCACGAGAATGGTATACCAGCCGATGTGGGTGAAGGATCCCAATGGTAGCGCCGAAGAGCGGCAATGGTCATAATTTGAATGACACGCTTACGCACCCGGACCGGCAACTCACGGACTCGCGCCAGATTGGCAATGTCCGCGTCCGATCCCATGACACAGGCACGACTAACAAAGTCAGCCAGGAAAATAGGAACACCGTCATGCCTACGAGAAGGCGCCAGAGTGATCACATCTACACGACCGTCATGTTCGGCATCCTGAAGGCCAACAGTAACGACGACACCATATAACCTAGCAACCTGCCTTGGTTGCTTTAAGACCTCACTCACACCCAGATCCATAGCTTGGTGGATGTTCGCGTCTCGGTCCTTCGAGAACGCTACCCAGCCCTCTCGGACCTTAATCGCGCAGTGACCATCCGCTCCGAATAGTGCAACCACTTCACGGGGCGTGCCGTAGTTCACACTCGCCACATCATTTGGCAGGTCGCTCGCCATGGCCGAGAGACCAAGAACGAGAAACATTGACGCAGTCAATGCGTGTACGATGCGTTTCATTGGAATCCTTAGCGAGAAGGTAATCAGAATAGCGTGTTATGCGGTGCTCCACATAACACGCTTTATGCGGAGCCCGGCTTTATGCGGGCTTGCCTGGCTGTGCGGACGTACGATCGCGGCGTTGGTAGCCCGTTCTCGCCGTAGCTGGCAGCGGCCTCGACTTCGCATAATTCTCGCCTCCCTACAACCCAGGGAGGCCCATGCTCGACCACATCCTCACTCGTCAGAATATCGCCCGCAGCCTTCGCGCGGGTCCCGCTCACCAACACGTCGACGCCTACGTCGCGTGGCTCGTCGCCCGCCAGCACACCCCGGGCTCGATGTCGCTCTACCTGCACGCCCTCGCGCGCTACTGCGTGTGGATCGAGGAGTCGAAGCGGGAGGTCGGCCGCGACGAAGTAGCGAACCTCGCCGCATTCCGTGCGCACCTCGACAACCGCGGTCTGCTCTACCGGAAGCGGCGCGATGGGAAGCGGAAGCTCCGTGGAGACGTCTCCTGCGTAGGTACGTTCGTGGACTTCTTCGTGGAGACCGGCGTTGCGACGCCCCCGTTGCGCGAGCCCACCGTCCAGGAGAAGTACCCCCTCCTCGCCGAGTACGCGGCTTGGATCGGGCAGCACGGTGGCGTGCGCGCCTCGTCCCAGCGCGTGTACCTCGTCGTGCTGGGCCGCCTCGTCGAGGCCATCGGCGACGACCCCTCAAAGTACACCACCCGAAACGTCCGCGGGTTCGTGACAGAGGAGTGCGCCAAGTTCGGGGTGGATCGCGCGACCACGATCACCATCGCGGCGCGCTCCTACCTGCGCTTCCTGGTCGCGACGGGACGTATCGCGCGTGGGATGGAGGGCGCGCTCATGTACCCGGCAAACTGGGGGCTCTCGTCCATCCCCCGGTACATCGAGCCGGACGACGTGGAGAAGGCGATCGCGGTGTTCGACCCCGCGACGAAGGTTGGGGCCCGGGATCGGGCGATCATCCTCCTGCTTGCGCGGCTCGGGCTGCGCGCCGGCGAGGTCGCCGCGCTGCGTATGGCGGACGTGGACTGGGGCGGTGGACGCCTCGCCGTCGCCGGAAAGGGGCGTCGGCAGCACTGGCTGCCGCTGCCGCAGGAGGTCGGGGACGCGATGCTCGTCTACCTCCGCGACGCGCGGCCGAAGGTCGCCAACGAGTTCGTGTTCCTCCGCGTCCTCGCGCCCTACCGGGAGATCCACATGGAGGCGGTGGCGGCCGTGGCGAAGAAGGCCATCCGCGTCTCCGGCGTGAAGGCCCCGTCCGTCGGCTCTCACGTCTTCCGGCACTCGGTCGCGACAACGATGCTCCGCCAGGGTGCCAGCCTCGCGGGCGTCGGCGCCGTCCTCCGCCACCGCCGCCCCGACACCACCGCGCACTACGCGAAGGTGGACCTCGGAATGCTCGGCGAGCTCGCGCAGCCATGGCCGGAGGTGTCGCCATGCTGATCGCCGCCGTCGAACAGTACCTGTCCACCCGCCGCGCCCTGGGGTTCAAGCTCGTCGCGGCCGGGCAGCGACTGCAGAAGTTCGCGTTGTTCGCTACCGCGCGCGGCGAGCAGCACCTCAAGGTCGCCACCGCGTTGGAGTGGGCCGCGCAGGCGCCATCTCCTCATGCCCGCCACATCCGGTGCCGAGACCTTCGACGCTTCGCCCGATTCGCCCACGCCGAGGACCCGCTCCACCAGTGCATCGTCGGCGACCCGCTCCCGCACCGCTGGCGGCGCCCGCTGCCGCACATCTACTCGGCCGACGAGATCGCCCGCATCGTCGTGGCGGCACGCTCGATCCGCGAGAAGTTCCCCCTGAAGCGGCAGGTCATCGCGACGATGGTCGGCCTCGTGGCCGCGACGGGTCTGCGGATTTCCGAGGCGATGCGCCTTCGCCTGGAGGACGTCCACGCGGACGGACACCTGCGCGTGACGATGACGAAGTTCCGAAAGAGCTGTCTCGTCCCGCTCCACGCCACCACGCGCGAGGCGCTCGCCCGCTACCTCACGGCGCGCCGGCGCCAGGTCGGGGACAACCCGTATCTGTTCCCGTCGCCCCGGGGACGCACCCACGTCAGCTATGGAACCGTCCTGCACAGCTTCCACGAGGCCCAGGAGATCGCCGGCATCGACAAGCGAAACGGTCGCTTTCCACGCATCCACGACCTCCGGCACACGTTCGCCACGCGCTCGCTGGAACGGTGTGCCCTCCGCGGGAAGGATGTCGCGAGGCACCACATCGCGCTGACCACGTACCTGGGCCACGCCAACCCGCAGGACACCCACTGGTACCTGCAGGCCACCCCGACGCTGATGCTGGACACGGCGGCCGCGAGCGAGTCGCTGATGTGGGCGGTGATGCCATGACGCCGCTCGCGCCCCTGCTCACGGCGTTCCTCCGTGAGCACCTCCCCGTCGAGAAGGGCCAGAGCCCGCGCACCTGCGAGTCCTACACCTACGCGTTCCGGCTCCTCCTCGACTTCGCCAGCAAACGGCTCGGGACACGGCCGTCCAAACTGCACGTCGAGCAACTGGACGCGAAGCTCGTGCTCGCCTTCCTGGAGCACCTCGAGACCGACCGGAAGAACAGTGCCGCCACGCGCAACGCACGCCTGGCCGCCATAAACGCGTTCATGCGGTACGTCGAGTTCCGCGAGGCGAAGCTCATCGACCAGGTCGCCCAGATCCGCGCCATCCCGTACAAGAGGCACGATCACCCGCTCATCCAGCACCTCGTCATGAACGAGATCCGCGCGGTCCTCGACGTGCCCGACCTCGGCACCCGGCTCGGCATCCGTGACCGGGCGATGATGCACCTGTGCTTCGCTGGCGGGCTGCGCGTCTCCGAGCTCGTCGGCCTCCCGCTCGCCGACGTTACGCTCCAGCCATCGCCGTCGATCCGCGTCCACGGCAAGGGGAGGAAAGACCGCTGCCTCCCGCTCTGGAAGGAGACGGCGCAGGACCTTCGCCGCTGGCTGGCCGTGCGCGGGGACGTCCGCACCCCCGAGCTGTTTGTGAACGCGTGGCGAGGCGATGACTCGGGCCGGGTTCGAGTACGTCCTCGACAAGCACGTCCGCGCCGCAGCCGAGCAATGCACGAGCCTCAAGGCGCGCTCCGTCTCGCCCCACCAGCTCCGCCACAGCTGCGCGCTGATGCTTCTTCAGGCCACGCGCGACATCCGCAAGGTGAAGCTCTGGCTGGGGCACAACGACGTGAGCACCACTGAGAACTACCTGCGGGTGGACCCCTCGGAGAAGCTTGAGGCGGTCGAAGCCGCAGTGCCGCCGTCGTTGCGGAAGGGGAAGTTCAAGGCACCGGATGCGCTCATCGCGTCGCTGCTGGCGCCCTGACACGCGCCGGGCCCCCGACCTACGCCGGGGGCCCCAGGAAGAGGCGCCATGCCGTTCGTTCGAAACCTTGGATGGACCGAATCCGTGAGAGGCGCTTCTCGATGGCGATCCAGACCTGGGCGGTGAGCCCCAAGGCCAGGTTCGCTCGACCATCCACCAACCGCAGATGGAGGCGAAGGGCACCAGGGCCCATTGCCTCCACCTCCACGCGGAAGAGGCTCGTCTCTTCCTCGGTTGGGACGAGGTCGGGATACCCCTGCGCGCAAAGAGTGGCCGCCAGCCCGTTGAGCGCGGCCTCCCGAAGCTCGTTGCCTTCCGTGCCGACGTCCTCGGGCAGATCGTCGTCGAGCTCCAGATCCCACTGCTCCAAGTAGGAGCCGTCCGCCTGCGGATGCCGGGGCGGCCACGGGAGAATCTGGATCGCCGCCGAGCCGTAGTCCATCGAGCCATCCTACCCGGTGCTTGGCAGTCCGCTTCCGGAGTTGCCGCCCGAATTATGCCGAGCGCCCTTCGCCCGCGAGCCTTGGAGAACGCCGATAGTTGGCGGAACACTCTGCATAATCGGCGGCTCCGCATAAGTGCTGGACGGCCGTACATGGTCGATCCATGAACAATCTCGATAGATGTGCCTGTATCATCGGCGATGTGCCGACGTAGACATCGCATCTATTGCTCTGAGCCGAACTGTCATACGAATGCCCTTCGGGCGCTTGTTGGGAATCAGGGCTAAGCTCGTTGCGTCTGAGATATAGCATTACACTCTCCCCAGCTCAAGTTGAGGCCACCTGGGAAGCGCATTGCGGCGCGATCTTACGCTCAACTTGAGCTGGGGGGAGTGTCGTTTAGAGTGTGGTAGACCTCAGCCTTCCATTGAAGGGATGTTCCGATCACGTAGGCCAAGCTGTCCTGAAGCCCAAGCATCTTCTCATGAATGGGGTCTGGATCGAGGTCCACACGAACGGTATCTTGAAGAAAATAAACTTGGAGCCCAAAAGACAACACCTCAATTCCTGACACCCGGCGGTCCAGATGGACAATCTTAAGCCCGTGAAGCCGCAATGTGACGTTCGACCAGCCCGAGGGTGATTCATCATCTTGTGCCTCAATGCAGATGTCGCAAGACAACTCGCCTTGTTTGGACACGAACGCTGAGCATGAGCGCAGCACCGCATCATAAAAGGTGCAGAATCGAGCCAAGAAGCGCTGAAGTGTGTCGGGCGTGAGGAGGTTCATGGTGCCGCCTTGGGTTGGTGCAGCGCGCGAGCGGAGAGCGTCGTGGAGCAGCGGGGGACGGTGAGGTCAGGCAGGATGCGGATCTCTCCATTACTCGAGCTTGGAGTATAGCCCTCGTCGTCGGCGCGCTGGCGCACCCCGTCACAACACGGCTAAGGCGCGCTCGTTGGGAAGCCCCCTAATCCTTCAGCGACCCCGCCAAGCTCGTTGAGGAGCCCCCAAACCTTCGCCTAGCCCCACGCCCTCACCCCACCCAAGCCCCTGGCGTCAGCGCCTTGCCCCGCTCAAACAGCGCCCGGAGGTTCTCTAAGCCGGGGTCCGTCTTGAGGGCGGCCTGAATCGGGCTCTCTGCGGGGAAGACGAGCACGCCGCCGAGGGCCGCCCAGAGGCCACAATCGACGGTGCCGGGGGCGTCGCCGGAGAGCCAGGGCGACTGGCCGAGCACGCCGGAGATGGCCCGGAGGTCCGCGATGGCGCGGGACGCGACGCCCTCGGGGGTGTGGCGGCCCATGCCCTGCGCCCGGGCCGTCCGGCGCACGCTGGGGCGGACGACGTACCGCAGCGCCAGGGGGCCGATGACCGGCGGCAAGGCCGGGGCGAAGGCCGCGAGCACGGCCTCAAACGCCGCGTCGGAGCCTACCCAGCGGGTCGTGAGGGTGGCGAAGTAGAGGGACTCCTCCAAGGTGCGCCGCACGAGGTGCAGGACTGGGTCGTTCGCCGGGCGCGCCGCGTCCCCGGGCAGGCCGCCGTGGCGCTCGGTGAGCGTGGCGATGATGTCCCCGGAGTCCCCCATCACCTCGCCGCCAGGCAGCTCCACCCAGGGGATCTTGCCCTTGGGCGCCCGGGACATGTCCGCCGGGGCCAAGGTGTAGGGCAGTCCCTTCACGTCGAGCCACATCACGAGCTTGTTGACGAAGGGGCTCGCCGAGCAGAGACCCCAGGCGTTGAGCTTGCCGTGGACGATGATCATCTCGCCTCCTGCCGACGCTCTAACCCCCCGCGGTGATGAGCGGGTTACACGCACCCCTGACCTCGCCCTCGGCCGCGCATGATCCTCCTCCTGCTCACTACGACGGCCTGCGCGCCCATCGGCGTCGGGCCGCCGCCGACCCCGCTGGGCGCGACCACGCCGATGGAGCTCGGCGTCGCGCTCACCGGCAGCGGGGTCTTGCCCGCCTCAGACGGGCTCGGCTGTGAGGCGCTCTTGGGCTGCGACGGCGCCTCGGCCCAGGGCTGGGCCCGGCGGGCGCTCCTCGACGGCCGGGCGGAGCTCGGCGTGGTCGCCTTCGCCGGGAACACGAGCTTCTTCGGCGGCGGGGCCTACGGCCGCCTCTGGACCCTCGACGAGGACCGCTTCCGCCTCGGCGTCGAGCTGCAGCTCGGCTTCTTCTGGGCCGCCGTCGCTTTGCCCGCCGCCCTGCGCCTCACGCCCAACCTCTGGCTCTGGACCAGCCCCTCCGGCGGCGCCCGCTACTACTCCGTGCTGCGCCTGCCCATCGGCGCCACCTGGACGCCCCGGGAGCAGCTCGCGCTCTCCGCCGAGCTCGGCGTGGGCTGGGATCCCTGGCAGAGCTTCTTGCCCCCCGAGACCGCCACCCTTCAAGGCTCGATCTCCGTGGCGTACCGATGGGGGGCGGATCCTCCCCCGAGCGAGTTAGACTGAGTCTCCGCGTCAACGAGGGTTCTGTGGAACGCAACCTCTCCCAAGACCTCAAGGTCGGCCTCTTTGTGCTGCTCTCCCTCCTCTTGGGGGGCGTCGCGGTGTACATGCTCGGCGGATCCTCCAAGATGTTCGAGGACCGCTACACGCTCTACACCGCGCTGGACGACGTCGGCGGCATGCGCGTCGGCGCCGTCGTGCGGCTCGCGGGCATCGACGTCGGCGAGGTCACCGAGATCAGCTTCAACGACGTGCAGGAGGCCCACACCTCTGAAGACATCAACAAGCTCCTCCCCGCCGAGCGCGCCCAGTTTAAGCCCATCCACATCACCATCTCCGTGATGTCCAAGTTCGCCCCCAAGATCCGCGAGAACTCCATCGCCCGGGTCGAGACCGAAGGCATGCTGGGCGACAAGTACCTCTCCATCTCCATCGGCTCCCCGCGCAGCCAAGAGAAGGGCGAGGACGGCGCCGTGGTGCAGCGCACCCACGCCGAGCTCGTGGACGGCGACTGGCTCGCGGCCACGGAGTCCATCCCGCTGGTCGAGTACGAGAAGATCGCCAACGCCGTGCTCGCCGACCTCAAGGAGATCTCCCGCAAGGTCAACGTGAGCCTCGGCACCGACCAAGAGGTCACCCAGGCGAGCGTCGCCAACGTCGTGCAGAGCGTCGAGGAGCTCCTCGTGGCCGCCAAAGAGGGCAAGGGCCTCATCCACGCCTTGGTCTATGACGACGCCTTGGCCCGGCGCCTGGGCTCCACGGTGAGCAACCTGGAGACGACGAGCGGCGAGTTCGCGTCCATCTCCCGCGAGGTCCGCACCGGCGACAGCATCGCCCATGAGCTCATCTACGGCGAGTCCGGCGAGGAGCTCGCCACCCAGCTCGGCAGCCTCGCCGAGCAGCTTGAGCGTATTGTCGGCGACATCGAGACCCAAGACAGCCTCGTTCACGCCCTCATCTACGACCCCGAGCGCGCCAAGATGGTCGAGGATCTCCACGCCACGGCCACGTCGCTCCGCGCGCTCTCCGCCACCATCGAGCAAGGCCAAGGCACCATGGGCATGCTCGCGAATGATCCGGCGTTGTATGAGGATCTTCGCGCGCTCGTCGGCGGCGCGCAACGCAACAAGCTCCTTCGGGCCTACATTCGTCAGACCGTCGAGCAAGGTGAAGCGAACAACGCCCAGCCCTGGACACCGCCCCAGGACTGACCCCCGGCGACCTGGCGGCCCGGCGAGATCTCATGACGAGCGACGCCTCCGCCGCGGGCCGAGTGGGCCCACGGTTCTTGCTGCGCCCCCGGCTCCTGGGCCTCTTGAACACCTGGAAGGGTGGCACGAAGGCCGAGAAGCTCACCTACGCCTTCTTCATCGGCGTCGGCGCCCTGTTCTGGGTGGGCCTGTTCGTGGGCCTCTACGTCGGCCTCGACGCCTTCCGCGGGGTCGAGGTCTTCGGGCCGCTCATCACCCGCAAGCTCTTGGAGCTGCTGCTCCTCTCCTTGTTCGGGATGCTGCTGTTCTCGAACGTCGTCACCGCGCTCTCGGCGTTTTACCTCAGCGACGACTTAGAGCTGCTGCTCTCGATGCCGATCCGCAAAGACGTCTTCTACTACACCCGGGCGCTCGACACCTTGGGCCAGTCGAGCTGGATGATGGCCTTCTTCGGCGTGCCGCTCTTCGTCGATTATGGCCTCGTGTGTGACGCGAGCTGGCGCTACTACGCGCTCCTGCCCGTGGTGATGGGGGCTTACCTCGCGATCCCCGCCGCTGTGGGCGCCGTGGTCTCTTCGGTCCTCGTCACGTTCTTCCCCGCCCACCGCACCCGAGAGGCCCTGGTCATCATCGGCCTGATGTTCTTGATGGCCATCCTCATCCTCATCCGAGTGCTGGAGCCCGAGCGCCTGGTGAACGCCCAGGACTTCGACTCCTTGGCGGCCTACGTCGCCGAGCTCCAGGCGCCCACCCCCGCGCTGTTCCCGCCGCGCTGGGCGGTGGAGGTGCTGGAGGCCGCGGTCACCGAGCGCCCCCTGCCCTGGCTGCAGCTCGGCCTGCTCGTGAGCGGCGCCTTCGCGGCCCTGGGCGCCTCACGCTGGGTGACCATGCGGCTCTTCGCCGACGGCTGGACCCGCTCCCAAGAGGCCCGGGAGGCCCGCTTCGCCCGCGCCGGGCTCTTTGACCGCCTGCTCAACCTCGTCACCCGCCCCCTGCCCCGGCCCTACGCCGCCCTGGTCATCAAAGACATCAAGATCTTCGTCCGCGACCCCTCCCAGTGGAGCCAGGCCTTCCTGCTGGTGAGCCTCATCGTCATCTACCTCTTCTCCGTGCGCAGCCTGCCCGTAGACGTCGTGCGTGGGCCCTACATGCAGTCGTTTAAGGACGGCCTCGCCTTCTTGAACCTCGGCGCGGCGGGCTTCGTGATGGCGGGCATCGCCGCCCGCTTCCAGTTCGCCGTGGTGAGCGGTGAAGGCCGGGTGTTCTGGCTCATCCGCAGCGCGCCGCTCAGCGCCTCCCGCTTCTTGTTCACCAAGGGCATCCCCGGGATGTTGCCGATGTTGATCGTCGGCGAGACCCTGATCGTGGCCTCCAACCTGCTCTTGGAGTCGCCCCCGGCGCTCACCGCCGTCGGCGCCTTCGCCGCCTTGTGCTTCGCCTTCGGCATCTCGGGCATCGCCATGGGCGTCGGCGCGGCCTTCCCCGACTTTAAGGTCGACAACATCGCCCGGGCGGCGGCGGGCCCGGCGGCGATGCTGTTTATGGTCGCCGCCTTGGTCTATGTGCTCGTGGTGATCACGATCTTGGGCTTCCCCGTGTATATGCTCCTCCGCGCGGAGCTGCGGCAGACCGCGCTCACGGCCTTTGAGCTGGGCGTCACCGGCGGGGCCTTCGCCTCGGTGCTCGCCTTGAGCGTCACCGCCACCCTGCTGCCGGTGCGGTTGGCCGCGAAGGGCCTCTGGGAGCGCACCCTCTGAGGGGGCTCAGCCGAGGCCCAGCGCCGCGCGGACGGCCTGATACGCCGCCGTCCACGCGCCGTCCTCGCCGCGCACGGCCAGGGGCGGCGCGTCGTGGCGCTCCCCGCCGAAGCCCGCGGTGAACAGGGCGATCATCGGCGGCTGGCCGTGGCGGAAGACGACGTCTTGGCGCGACCGCAGGGTGAGCCCAGCGGCGGCGATGGCGCGCTCGGGGCGCGGGTCCCGGGCGCTGTGCACGAGCCCGAACACCCCATTCGGCGCGAGGTGCTCGGCGGCCACCCGAGCGTAATCAAACACGTCGCCGCGCAGCTCCAGGCGGGCGGCGGCGCGCTGGGGGTTCGGCGAGCGCAGCGCGGCGAACTCGGGCAGGTACGGCGGGTTGCCCAGCACGAGGTCAAAGCGGTCGAGGCCCTCCCGGGTGCTGGGGTCGCGCAGGTCGCCCTCGCGGGAGGTCACCCGGTAATCCAGGCCGTTGTCGGCCAAGGTGCGGCGATAGAGCGCGGCGCTCACGGCCTGGGCCTCGACGCCGACGAGCCGCGCGCGCGGCGAGAGCCCCGCGAGGGTCAGAAGCCCCACGGAGCCGACGCCGCAGCCCAGGTCCAGGACGGTCTCCGCGTCGGGGCGCTCGCGCCGGGCGAGCCAGGCCAAGAGGAGATCGTCGGTGTTGAAGCGGTGCCCGCGGCGGAGCTGGTGGATGAACCAGCCGCCGACGAGCAGGTCACGGGTGGTCTCGGTCTCGGCCAGGGGGTCGTGCATGGCCCCCTGGCCTAACCGAGCCTCAGCTCACTTACACTCCTCGACGATGTCCGTGCTCATGCCCGCGAGGGTCAGGAGCAAAGGATCGATGAGCTCCGAGCCGTCCAAGGCCCAGGGCACGCCGAGGTCGTCCAGGCCCTTGAGGAGATCCTCGACCAGGGCGTTGAAGTCGTCCTCACCGATGCAGAGCCCGACGTGGGCGGACTTCATGTCGCGGCCGCTGTAGGTGCAGTAGCCGCCCGTGGCGTCGCAGACCTGCTCGATGAGCAGGGCGCGCAGGTTGGCGAGGTCGGTGGTGGCGAAGAAGCCGTTGATGCGGCTGTCGGCGGCGACGTAGCCGAGCATGGCGTCGATCACCGCGGAGACCGCCGCGTAGCCGTCGCCCCCGGCGTACACGCCGAGCTGGTTGAAGTACACCGCGGAGCCGTCCGCGTCCTCGACGATGTCGCCCTGCATCCCGACCAGCGCGAGCAGGAGGGGGTCGATGGGCTGGCTGCCGTCAAGGGCGTAGGGCACGCCCAAGGTGTCGAGGGCCTCGAGGAGATCCTCGACGAGCGCGTTGAACTGCGCGTCGGTGATCGCCATGCCGGCGTGGACGGTCTTCATGTCGGCGCCGGAGTAGGTGCAGCCGCCGCCGGTCGCCGCGCAGATCTGATCGTGGAGCGAGGCCTCCAAGGCGGGCAGGTCGGCGTTGGCGAACATCCAGTTGATGCGGCCGTCGGCGGCGATGTTCTTCACCATCTCCGCGACGACGGCGCGGATCGCCGTCTCGCCGCCGAGCTGCTCATAGAGCGACTGCTCGGTGCCGGTGTCGTCGGCGCTGGAGTCGTCGGCCGCGGAGTCGTCCGCGGCGGAGTCGGTGGCGGCGTCATCATCGCCCTTACAAGCCGCGAGGCCGAGCGCGAGGGTGAGCCCTAAGGTGAGCTGAGCAATTCTCATCGTGATCTCCATTGGTGTGGTCGTTGGGCAGCGTGTCTTGGCGTCTTGCCCCGGAGCAGGGGTGCCCCCTGATCGGTACGCCTCAGGGGGTGAACTGGATCACCCCCTCCGAGAAAAGTGTTTGTCTCCGCTCACTTTTTCTCCGTGGTCTCCGGTGGCGGCGCCGCGGCGGCCGCCTCGTCGAGCACGTGGGGGTTCTTCGCCGGGGTCGGGGCGGCCGGGCCGGTGAAGCCGTGGCCCGAGGTGCCCGCCCGAGCGGCGACCTGGGCCTCGACGCCGGGCACGTCCCAGCGCTCGTTGACGCTCACGAAGTCCCCGGCGGCCTTGAGCGCGGAGACGGAGATCGTGAGGTCCGAGAAGCGCCACTCCGTGCCGAAGCGGGCCAAGGCGCGGTTGACCTTCTCCCGATCGAAGGCCTGGGCCTTCGTCGGCGGGCCGAAGCTGGCGGTGAGGGTGGCCACCGTCGCCGCGTAGTCCGTCGCCGCGTCCTCGGGGTTGCTGTAGCGCCGGGTCGTCGAGACGTGGTGAACGGGGCCGTCGTCGAGGCGCACGATGAGCAGGTCGTAGAGCTTGCCCTTCACCGTGCGCTCGGGGAGCAGGCTCAGGGGGAGGTCCCCCTTACACTCGACCTGGGTGGTGGCCCGCCGGGGCGACGGCCGCTCCGGGCAGGTGAGCGCGCGCTCGGTGAGCCAGGCCTTCACCTGCTCCCCCGTCGTCTCGCCGAGGGTGAGGCCGAGGTGGGAGCGGGTCGGCGCGGGGACCTGGGGATCTTCCGGGGGGTCTGCGGGGCCGCCGAGGGGCGGGGCCGTCTGGGTTTTGTGTATAGCAGCATTGGGGACACCCTCGGGCGCGTCTTCACCGCAGGCCATCACAAAAAGCAGCATCGACAGCATCATTATGAGATCCGAAGCAGGGTTCCAAGTCCCACGTTGTACACGGAACTTCAAAAAACCACAACTCCCTTGTAGATGGTTCGCACAGGTTTTTGTGGCACCCTCTCGCCCAAGCGCCCGCCGCGTCCGCCCACACGCAGGGCGCAAATGTCGCGCTCCTCCCGGTGCGCCGTCGTGGTCATCGGCCATAATCAAGGTTCAACCGTGATCCGGATGTTCTGGCACGACCCTTGCTTTGTCTGGGTCATCGCCCCGGACGGTCCGGGCGCCTCGAAGGAGAACCTCGATGTCCGCTCCGAAGATCATCGGCGCCGCCTTGGCCCTCACCGCGCTCTACGCCTGCACCCCCAAGGACGAGCAAGACTGCAGCACCGAGGCCCGGGCCAGCGTGCAGCTCACCCTTCGTGCCCCCGACGGGGCCGTCGTCAGCGGCGCCCTGGTGACCGTCGAGTTCGACGACGGCTCCGGCGGCGTCACCAGCCTCGACTGCGAGGAGTGGGAGTCCGGCGAGTACGTCTGCGGCTACGAGGTCGTCGGTGAGCTCCGGGTGACCGTCAGCGCCGAGGGCTTCGAGGAGGAGTCCTTCACCTACGACGTCGAGATGACCGCGGACGAGTGCCATGTGCAGACGGTCACCGACACCCTCACCCTCACGGCCCTGGACTGCACCGAGGACTCGGCGCGCTGGGCCATGCAGGTGACCGTCACCGCCGAAGACGGCGCCCCGCTGAGCGCCGCCACGGTCCAGTGGGGCCCCGACGTCCAGGACGACGTGCCGTATGAGGCCTGTGAGCCCACCGACGCCATAGGCGACTGGCTCTGCGGCCTCGGCGAGTCCGGCGACCTCCTGCTCTTGGTGGAGGCCGAGGGCTTCGCGCACCAGCTCGTCTCCGTCGCGGTGCCCGTCGATGAGTGCGGGCAGACCGTCACCCAGGCCCTCACCGTCGCCTTGGCCGCCGAGTGAGCCCGGCCTCACGCCGCCCAACCCTTCTCCCCTCTCTTCAAGCTGCTGGAGCCCAGATGTCCTCTCTCCGCCTCTTCACCGCCATCGCCCTGCTCTCCGCCTTCACCGCCTGCTTCGAGAAGGAGGTCGCCTGCACGGAGATCGCCGTCTCGAGCGCCCAGATCATCCTCGTAGACGAGGCCGGCGCCCCGGTGGTCGGCGCCAGCGTCATCGCCTCCACAGACAGCGGCGAGGTCGACTGCGAGGACTGGGAGTCCGCCGGCGTCTACGTCTGCGGCTACGAGGTGAGCGGCCCCTTCGTGATCTCCATCGAGGCCGAGGGCTTTGAGAGCCAAGAGCTGGAGCTCGAGGTCGGCCTCACCGACGACGAGTGCCACGTCGTCACCGAGGTCGAGACCGTCGTGATGGTCGCCGCCGCGCCCTGATCCACCCAACAACCCAAGCCACCCAGCCCTGGAGTGATCATGTCCCGTCTCCTCTTGCCCCTCATGGCCCTCATCTCCTTCACCGCCTGCTTCGAGAAGGAGGTCGCCTGCGACGACTACGCCGCCTCGAGCGCGCTGATCACCGTCCTCGACGAGTCCGGCGCCCCGGTGAACACCGCCACCGTGACCGCCAGCACTGAAGACGGCGAGCTCGACTGCGAGACCTGGGACGAGAACGGCGTCTACGTCTGCGGCTACGAGGTGAGCGGCCCCTTCGTGATCTCCATCGAGGCCGAGGGCTTCGAG
>JAKLKD010000425.1 GCA_023150845.1 Myxococcota bacterium
CAGGGCCGCCAAGGCCTCCTCCGTCGCGCCCGCGGCCCGGCGCAGGCGCCCGACGAGCCAGCGGCCGATGAGCGCGCTCTGGAGGTCGCCGAGGCGGGTGAGGATCGTGGTCGCCGCCTGGAGCCGGGCCTCTCCGGCGGCGTCCCCGCGGGCGGCGGAGAGGTAGCCCAACCACAGCTCACACATCGCCGAGAGGCGGTGGGCGCCCTGCTCGACGGCCTGCTCCTTCGCCCGGTTAAACGCCGCCCAGGCCCGGGGGGCGTCGCCCAGGCGGACCAGGGCCTCGCCGATGTTGTAGAGGTTCACGACGACGCTCACGCGCTGGCCGGTGCCCGCCCGCAGGGCCAGGGCCTCGCGGAAGAGCGCCAAGGACTCGTCGTAGCGCTCGGCGGCGTGGGTGGTGAGGCCCAAGGCGTTGACCACCCGGCCCAAGAGCAGGCGGTCCCCTGCCCGCTCGGCCTCGGCCCGGGCGCGGAGCAGCAGCTCCATGGCGCGCTCGGTGTCCCCGGCGCGGGCGTAGCGGTCGCCGAGGCCCAGGCACGACATCGCCGCGAGCTGGGCGTCGTCCCCGGCGAGGCGCAGGGCCGCGGTGAGCGCCCGGTCGGCCTCGGCCCAGTCCCCTTGGTCACAGGCGAGCTCGCCCAAGGCCTCCAGGAGCTCCACCTCAAGCTCCGGCAGGCCGAGGGCCTGGGCCGAGCTGAGGCCGAGCTCCAGGTGCGCCCGGGCCAACACCGCGTCGCCGCGGGCGGCGTAGAGCCTGCCCAAGGCGAGGCCCGAGCCGAGCTCCAGCTCGGAGAGGCCGAGGTCCGAGGCGATGTCTTGGGCGATCTGCAGGTCACGCTCGGCGGAGTCGTCGCCTAGGGTGAGCGCGACCTCCCCGGCCTTGAGCCGCAGCCCGGCCTCAAGCTCCAGGGGTTTGCCCCGACCGCGCCCGCCGCCGCCCCCGTCCTCCTCGACGGCTTGGCAGAACGCGAGGCCCTTGCGGTACTGCTCCAGCGCCCGCTCCAAGAAGGCGCCGCGGCGGAGCTGGTCCCCGGCACGCTCGGCGAAGCGCGCCGCGTCGTGGAGCCGCCCGGCGAGGGCGTGCTGCTCGGCGAGGGTCTCGGCCCACTCATGTAGGCGGTCGGCGTAGACGCGCTCGATGGCGTCGGCGATGAGGTGGTGGTTCACCCGGCGCTGGGCGCTCAGCGTGGTGCGCCGGGCGACCTCCCAGACGAGCTCGGAGACGAAGCCCAAGGCCCCGTCGCTCAGGGGCTGGAGCAGGCCCGCGTCGAGGAGCTCCTGGATGGGCCCGTCGCTGACCTCCAGGCCGAGCGCCGCCCGCAGGACCGCGCCGGGGAAGCTCGGCCCGATGGCCGCGGCGAGGCGTAAGGCCGAGCGCGCGTCGGGCTGGAGCTGGTCAAACCGCGCGGCGATGAGGCCCTCGAGGCCCGGCGGCAGGCTCACCTGCACCCCGGGGTCCCGGAGCCGGGCCTGGCCGTCCTCGACGCGTAAGAGCGCCCGCTCGCTCAAGGTGCGGACCAGCTCGACCATGTAGAGGGGGTTGCCCTCGGCGGCGCGGTCGATGAGCGTGAAGAGGCCCGCGGACACCGAGCGCGCGCCGAGCAGGTCAGCGATGAGCGTGAGGCGGCCGGCGTCGGAGAGCGGCCCGAGCTGCACCCGCTTGGCGCGCTCCGGGAGGCGCAGGCCGAGGCTCGGCTCGCCGCGGGGGCTAGCGGCCGGGGCGTCGGTGGGGCGGGCGGTGAGGATCCAGAGCGCCCGGCACGACGCCGTGGCGGCGCAGAGCTCAGCGACGGCGTCCCGCTCGACGGCGGTGACCCGGTGCAGGTCCTCCAGCACAAAGATCGCCGGGCGGGCGTTGCAGACCGCGCGCACCAGGCGGGCGACCCCGGAGACCCAGGCGTCCCGGCCCGCCCGGGGCTCGTCCTCCCCGGCGGACGTCAAGGCCACGAGCTCCCGGGCGTCGGCGTGGCTGAGTCCCAAAGCGACGAGGCGCTCCGCCCGGGCCCGGGCCGCGGCCATCGGCGAGGCGGCGCCCTCCTCGACGGCGCAGACCCCCACGACAAGGTCGCGCAGAGAGCAGAGCGGCCCGCCGCCTTGGCTCGACGCCGCCCGGCCGACAAAAAACGCCACCCCGGCGCGCTCGGCGAGGCCCTGGAGCTCCCGGGTGAGGCGGCTCTTGCCGCTCCCGGTGTCGCCGAGCAGGGCCAACACCCCACCTTGGCCCTCGGCGAGGGCCTCCATGGCGGCGGCGATGCGCTCCAGCTCATCCCCCCGGCGCACCCA
>JAKLKD010000082.1 GCA_023150845.1 Myxococcota bacterium
GGGGCGGGCGAGAGAGCTTGGAGCCCCTATGCGACGCGCCAACCGGGGTCGTCGTCGACTCGGTGGGGCGGGTCTGGTCTCTGGGCCCGATGGGCGTCTGCGCGCTTGGGCGTTGATCCCTCCGCGCATCGGCGTCTCGCTCGGGTTAGTCTTGGCGGAGAGGTGTGTCGGTGAAGCGTCTGATCTCCCTGGTCGTGCCCGCGGTGCTCCTGTCAGCGGTGGTGGTGCCTTCAGCCTTGGAGGCGCCCGCCCACGCCGCCGAGGACGCGCCGATCACCCCCACCAGCGTCGTCGCCGAGACCGTGCGCGCCCACCGCGGCATGCGCTCGTTCGCCGTCGACTTCACCTATTCCCAGATCGACAACCTCCAGGCCGAGGTCGAGCAGGGGTCGGCGTACTTCCGCGGCGGCCGCTTCCGCATCTCCTACGAGGAGATCGACTGGTACAGCAACGGCCGCTACGTCTGGCGCCATCACCACCCCGTCAACCGCGTCTTCATCTTTGACGCCGACCCCAACCTCTACTGGGATCTCGACCGGGTGCTCTGGTACGACTGGAGCACCGCCGAGGCCACGGAGCTCGTGCCGGAGTCTGAGTCCTGGCACGTCACCGTCGTCGTCAACGACCCGACGGTGGACCTCTTCCGGGCTGAGCTCTGGGTGAGCATGGACACCAAGCTCATCGACCGCGCCATCCTCTACGACCGCGCCGGGGTGCGCCACTCCTACGACCTCGGCGAGTATGACCGCCGTCGTACCCCGCTGAACATCTACACCTTCTCCGTGCGAAAGAACCCCGACACCGAGCTGCTGCCGTTCACGGCCGAGCCCTACTTCGAGGCCGAGATCCAGGAGTGAGGCTCAGCGCCGGATACGCTCCATGAGCACCCGGCCCAAGAAGCGTGGGTTCCCGACGAGGTAACGCCGCCAGAGCCGCTTGGGCTCGGTGATGAGCCGCGCGAGCCACTCCAGGTTGTGGTCGTAGAGAAAGGCCGGGCCCCGGGAGACCTCGCCAGAGACGAAGTCCGCCGTGGCGCCGAGGCACCACAGGACCGGGGCCTTGAGCGCGGGCCGCCAGCGCGCCGCCCAACGCTCCTGCACCGGCGTGCCCATGCCGACGAGCACGATGTCTGGGGCGAAGTGGTTGACGGCCTCGATGAGGGCGGGGGTCTCCGCCTCCGGGGTGAAGCCGTGCCAGCCCTGAATCTCTAAGCCCGGGTGCCGCTCCCGCAGCGCCGCCGCGGCGCGCTCGGTGACCCCCGGGGCGCCGCCGATCCAGGCCACCCGCCAGCGCCCCTCGGCCCGGGCCGCCAAGGACCAGATCCAGTCTGCGCCGGTCATGCGCGCCGGGAGGGACTCGCCGAGGATGCGCGCGCCGAGGACCACGCCGCTGCCGTCGCAGTAGCAGAGCTCGATGGAGCGTAAGAACTGGGTGAGCTCAGGGTCGTCGGCGGCGATGTTCGCGACGTGTACGTTGAGGTAGCTCACGGTGACCGGCGCGCCGCGGGTGATGAAGCCGTCCACGGCGTTGAGCAGGCCGTCGAGGTCGAGGGCGTCTACGGGCAGGCCGAGCACCTGCACCCGCCCGGCGCCGCTCATATGGGGTAGCCCGCCCCGATGAGCCAGTAGCCGCCCACCACCCGAGACTCGCTGTTGTCCGTCGGCATGACGCTCGTGCCCCCCTCCGAGATGGCGCCGACGAGGATGTAGAGCACCCCCGTCGTCGGCCAAGACGAGAACATGCTCGGCGGCACGGTGAAGTCGCCGTCGTTGTTCACCCAGCAGGTGACCTCGTTGACGATCGACGCCGCGTCGAGGTTGCCGTCGCGGCTGAGGATGAGGTCCAGCACGACGTAGTCCGCCGTGCCGCCGCCCGACCACTGGAAGCGCAGGTTGGAGCGGCTCACGTTCGGCGGGCTGCCGCTGTTGATCTTGGGCGAGGTGAGCACGATCGCGCTGGGCGTCGTGGCGAGGCTGGCGAGGGTGAACTCGGGGTAGGACGCCGAGGACACCGTGTCCATGCTGTAGGTGGAGCTCTCCTTGAAGTCGGCGGAGACGAGGTCCGCGCTCCAGTCCAAGGTGGTCGAGTCCCAGCCCAAGGAGACGTTGCGGCTGCCCACCTTGAGGTTCACCGTCGAGACGCCGAGGTCGTAGACCGAGAAGGAGATGGCGCTTGAGTAGTTCGACGCGCAGCTATCGGCGGAGCTGGAGAAGAACTGCCAGTAGTGGGCGTCGACGGGGTCGATGAGGCTCACCCAGGCCCGGCCGAAGGGGCTCGCCCCCGACCAGTAGCTGCCCTGGTAGACGTTCCAGTCGATGCTGCCGAGGAGCCCGGCTTTGCCCGTGGCGTCGGGGAAGAGGTAGAAGCCCGTCGTGAGCTTGTCCGTGCCCCCGGCCGTGTTGACCGTGACGTCGACGTAGCCCTCTTCCGAGGTCTTGGGGGTGTTGATCGTGATCGTCGAGGGCGTAGAGCTGACCACCGTCGCGGCCGAGGATCCGACCTTCACCGACGGAGATCCTTCAAAGTTGCTGCCCGTGATCACCACCTGCACCCCGCCGCCGTTGCTGCCGAACTCGGGCGACACGGAGCTGATGCTCGGGGGATCGGCGTCGCTGTCGGAGTCGGCGTCGCTGTCGGAGTCCGCGTCGCTGTCGCCATCGGCGTCGGCGTCCGTGTCTCCATCAGCGTCGGCGTCCGCGTCGGCGTCGCCCTCCGCGGACGAGTCGATCGGCCCGCTGTCGCCGAGCCCCTTCGTCGCGTCTTCGCCGAGGGTCTCTAAGCCCGTGCAGGCCGTGAACCCGACCAATGAGGTCACCAGGAGGAGCAGGGGCAGGTGTTTCAGCGTCATGGGGACTCCTAGCCTTGACCGATCAGTATATCGCCGAATTCTTGACCGATCTGCTGCCTCGCCCACTCGGTTGACTTCTGCTCGATCCGAAGCTACGCCATGTCATCGTGAAGCATCTTCCATCCCTCATCCTCAGCCTCCTCTTGGCCGTCGTCGCCGCCGCTTGCGCGTCGAAGACGGTCGAGCCGCCCCCCAACGTCAGCGAGGCCCCGGAGGAGTTTCGGGTGCCCGCGCCTCAGGACTTCCAGTTTGGGCCTGGGGACGTGATCGAGCTCAAGGTGTTCCGCGCCCCTGAGCTTGACGGCGAGCTGCAGATCGCCCCGGACGGCACGATCGCCCTGCCGATGGTGGGCCGGGTGAACGTCGCCGGGAAGTCTTACCCCGAGCTCGTGCGCGCCATCGAGTACAGCATCGGGCAGTTTTATGTGAACCCGTCGGTGTCGGTGAACATCGTCGAGGTCTCCAACCAGAAGGTGCTCGTCCTCGGCGAGGTCAAGAGCCCCGCGGTGATCCAGATCGAGAGCGATCTCTCGATCCTTGAGGCCCTCACCCGCACCGGCGGCATCAACCCCGACGCCCGCACGGACAACGTGCTCTTGGTGCGCGGCGGCTTGGAGACGCCTGAGCTCTACCTCGTGAACGTCGAGGCGATCTACGGCCGCGGTGACTTCAGCCAGATGGTGTACCTGCAGCGCGGCGACATCGTCGTCGTGCCCACCCGCACCATCGTGAACGTCGAGCGCTTCTTTAAGCGGGTGCAGTCCCTGCTCGCCCCCTTCGTGTCAGGGTCCGCGATCTACCGAAACGCGATCATCGGCGGCGCCCAGGGCACCTCGGTGGTCATCCAGTAGGCTTGGGGATGCGTCGAGCCCAGCGGCTCCTCTCCGCGACGGTGGTCCTCTGCGACGCGCTCCTGATGGGCGTGTCCCTCGCCGTGGTGTGTCGGCTGTGGCTGTTCTGGCGGCCCCAGCTCGACCGGGTCGTGCAGATCACGCCCCTCGACCTGCTCGGCCCGAACGACTGGATGCCCCCGGCGGCGGCGCTGATCGTCGCCTGGATCGGCACCTTGGGCTGGCTCGGCTACTACAGCCCGGCGCGCAGCTTCTCGACGATCCGCAGCGTGCAGCTCCTCACCCGGGCGGCCTGGGTGATGCTGCTCCTGGTGGTGGTGGCGCAGTTTTTGCTCTACCAACGCCTGTTCTCCCGGGCCTTGGTCATCGGCTTCTTGGGCCTCTCGACGCTCTCCTTGGGGGTCTGGCGCTGGGCGGTGCTGCGGCTGTTCAGCGGCGTAGACATCGGCCTGCCGACGGAGCGTGTGGCGGTCATCGGCGTCGGGGAGGACGCGCTCTTGATGTCCCAGCGCCTCGCCCGAGAGGGCCGGGCGGCGTTCCGCTTCATGGGCTTCTTGCGCCCAGCCGCCGCCGAGGACCAGCGCGTCGATGAGGAGCAGGTGATCGGGCGGCTGAACGACCTGCGCGCCGTGGTGAACGCCTACGCCTTAGACACCGTGGTCATCGCGAGCCGCACCGTCGAGCGCGCCGAGGCGATGGAGCTCACGACCCGCTGCAGCCAGATGGGCCTGCGGGTGCTCCAGGTGCCGTTCACCTGGGGCATCGTCTCGCCACGCCTCGATCTGGCCGAGCTTGGGCAGCTCCAGCTCATCAACATCTCCCGGCTCTCCTACACGAGCTTCGCCCAGGCCTGGAAGCGCGGCTTTGACCTCGTGGCGGTGATCATCGGCGGGCTGATCATCAGCCCGATCCTCTTGCTCACCATGGCGCTCATCCGCCTGGAGTCGCCGGGGCCCGTGCTCTACACGGCGAGCCGGGTCGGCAAAGGTGGCCGGGTGTTCCCGTTCTACAAGTTCCGCTCGATGGTCGTAGACGCCGACCGGCTCAAAGACGCCCTGCGCGAGCGCAACGAGTCCGACGGGGCCTTGTTTAAGATCAAGGATGATCCTCGCATCACCCGCGTCGGCCGCTTCATCCGGAAGTACAGCATCGACGAGTTCCCCCAGTTCTTGAACGTGCTGCGCGGCGACATGAACCTCGTCGGCCCCCGGCCCCTGCCCGTCGAGGATCTCAAGCGTGTCGAGAGCGATCCCGAGATCGCCTACTGGTTTGAGCTGCGTCACCAGGTGCCGCCGGGGATCACCGGGCTCTGGCAGGTGAAAGGCCGCTCCGACCTCGGCTTTCAGGAGATGGTGCAGCTCGACATCTACTATGTGCAGAGCTGGTCGGTGTGGCTGGATCTCAAGATCCTGCTCTTGACCTTGCCCGCGGTGCTCAAGGGGCGCGGCGCGCGTTGACCCGGCCGAGCACCTCACGCAGGGCGGCCACACGGATGGGCTTCACGAGGTAGTCGTCCATGCCGACGGCCAGGGCCCGGGCACGATCTTCCGGGTCGGCGTGGCCGCTCAGGCCGACGATCATCACCGGGCGGCCCGGGGGGCTCTGGGCGCGGACCCGCTCCGTGGCGCCGAGGCCGTCGAGGCGCGGCATGTCGGTGTCCATTAAGATGAGGTCGAAGGGCTCGGCCAGGGCTCGGGCGGCGCCCTCCTCGCCGTCCTCGGCCTCAACACACACGCAGCCCAGGGCCTTGAGGAGCTGGGTGACGACGAGGCGGTTCGTCGGCGCGTCATCGACGACGAGCACCCGGGGTGGGTCGGCGGGCGGCCCTGGGGCGGCCTGGGGGGCCTGCGCCGGGGCCTGGGGCGCCCGGGCGGGCTCCGCGTGGAGGCTCAAGAGCGCCCGGAGGCGGTTGGGGCGCATGGGCCGGGAGAGCTGGGGCTCGGCGTCGGTGAGGGTCTGGGGGCCCACCACCCGGGCGACGCGCACGGCGAGGGCCGCCGCGGGGGTCTCGTCGCCGATGGCCACGTCGAAGGGGGCGGCGCGGGCGGCGCGGGCGGCCTCGGCCTCGGCGGGGCCTTGGGCCCGGGTGACCGAGGCGCCCCAGAGGCTGAGCTGGGCGGCGGCGGCGTCTAAGGTGGGGTTCTCGCCGATGATCAGCGCCGCGCAGGGCGGGGGAGGGGGGATAGGATCGGCCAGCGAGGTCGGGCTCAGGCTGACGCTGAAGGCGCTGCCCGCGCCGGGGGCGCTCTGCACGGCGAGCTCACCGCCCATCGCCCGGGCGAGGCGGCGGCTGATGCTGAGCCCGAGGCCGGTGCCGCGGCTGCGCGCCGGGCCGCCGAGCTGGGAGAAGGCCTCAAAGATGCGCTGCTGGTCCGCCGCGGGCACACCGACGCCGGTGTCGATCACCGAGAGGCGGATGGCGCCGCCGTCTTGGGGCTCGGCCAAGAGCCGGACGTAGCCGCGCTCGGTGAACTTGATCGCGTTGCCGAGCAGGTTCACGAGCACCTGGCGCAGCCTTGGGCCGTCGGCCAGGATCCGGGCGGGCAGGCCCGGCGCCTCGACGAGGCTCAGGTGCAGGCCCCGGGACTCGGCGTGTCCGGCGAAGAGCAAGACCACGCCGTCGAGGAGCGCGTGGAGATCGACGGGCTCAAGGTTGAGCTCCAGGTGCCCGGACTCGATGCGGGAGAGGTCGAGGACGTGATTGATCACGCCGAGGAGCGCGTCCCCGCCGGAGTTGATCACCGCCACGCAGTCCTGCTGCTGCGGGGTGAGCGGCGTGTGCTGGAGCAGCTCCATGGTGCCGAGGATCGCGGTCATCGGCGTGCGGATCTCGTGGCTCACCGTCGCGATGAAGTCGCTCTTGGCCACGCTGGCGCGCTGAGCGGCCTCTCGGGCGGACTCGGCCTCGGCGAGGGCCGCGGCGAGGCGCTGGCGCATCACCTCGGCGTGCAGGAGGCGGCGCCGGTTGACGTGCAGCAAAAAGAGCGTGATCCCCACCCCGGCGATCCCCATGATCGTCACCGCGTTCACGCTGCGCCAGGCGTCGTCCAGCTCCGCCGAGCGCGCCCGCTGCCGGAGCCACAGGCTGTAGCGGCCCTGCTCCACGGCCTCCACCAGGGCGCTGAGGTCGGCGTCTTCGCCAAGGGGCGGGGCGTCTTCGGGCAGGTGGCGCCGCAAGGTGTCGCGGGCGGCGATCCGCTCGGCCTCCGTCGTCGGCGAGTGGTGGAGGGCGCGCCAGGCGGTGTCCAAGGCCTGCACCTCGACCTGCAGCGCGTTCAGCTCGGCCTGCAAAACCTTCGCCCGGGTGACCGACTGGATGCTCCAGCCTGTCGTGAACACCAGCAGAATGAGGCCGAGCGCGAACCAGCCGTCGAGCAGAGAGCGATCCTCGCTCGTCGGCGACCTCGGGGTCTTTGGCGGTTGGGCGGCCTCGCCGCTCATGGCGCGTCCATCCGAGGACAATACCGTGGATTGAGCAGGTTGGGGTGTGGACAGCGAAGGGGAGGGCGCATTCCCCTCGTCGGTGCTATGGATCGTGGCGCTGATCGCTGAGAACGGGATCCGCGGAATCCGACGGAACGCTGAGCGCATGGAACTCCTCAAGCTTTACAACGCCATCCTCCGTCGCCGCTGGGCGCTCATCGAGTCGGTGGTGTTCTTCACCATCGCCGCGGCGGTGGCGGCCTTGGCTCTGCCCAAGACCTACCAGGCCACGGCGAAGGTCATGGTGTCCTCGTCGGACACGACGAGCGCCTTGCTCTCGGGCCTGGGGCTCTCTGAGCTCGCCTTGGGCCTCTCTGGGGCGAGCGAAGACATCGCCAACCACATCGCCTTGGCGACGAGCCGGCCGGTGCTGGAGGAGGTCGTCTGGCGTCTGCAGCTCCGCGACTCCGACGGCGATCTGCTCGTGGCCGACAAGCTCTTGATCCCTGGCCTCGACGGCGAGCTGCTCTCGGCGCCGTTCGTTGAGGTCAAGCAGCAGCAAGGCACGGATCTCATCCTCGTCACGGCGAACGCGGACAGCGCCGAGCTCGCCCAGCTCATGGCCGACACCTTGGCCCGGGTCTACATCTCCGAGACCCAAGACCGCGCCCGCAGCGAGACCACGAAGGCCGGCGACTTTGTCAAAGAGCACCTCGTCATCGTGCAGCAGGAGTTCGACAAGGCCTTAGCGGACATCGCGGATCTGCAAGAAGAGCAGCAGATCATCGATCTGGAGTCTGAGGTTCGCTCCGCCGTGGCCCGGCTCAGCGAGCTGCTCATGGCCGCTGAGGAGAACGCCGCCCGCATCCGTGAGGTCCGCGCCCAGATCGGCGAGCTGCGCGGCATCCAGGCTGAAGAGAACATCGACCTCATCAGCCCCGCTACTGTCGCCGCCAACCCCGACATCCGGGCGCTGCGCGAGACGATCATGACCCTGCGCCTCCAGCGGGAGGCCACGCTCCAAGACAAGACCGAGCGCCACCCCGACGTGCTGCGCATCGACGCCCAGATCCGCGCCTCGGGTGAGGCCCTGGCCTTGATGATGGAGGAGCAGCACACCCTCGATCCTTCGGTGCTCAAGCTGCGCACGGAGCTCGCCGGGCTCCTGGAGCGCGGCGTCGAGATCAACGACGCCATCGCCCGCACCACCGAGACCTTCTCGCTCTACCCCGACAAGATGCGGCAGCTCTCCCAGCTCACCCTGGCCGCCAGCGCCGCGGAGGAGGTCTACAAGGCCCTGCAGGCGCAGTCCTACGAGATCGCCATCGCCGAGGCGCTCTCCGCCGCGCCTCTGCAGCTCGTCGAGCACGCCGCCTTGCCTGAGCGCCACGCGAGCCCCAAGGTGCTCGTCTGGGGTGTCCTGGGCTTCGCCGTGGGTGTGCTGTTCGGCCTCGGCCTCGTCGCGCTCTTTGAGTACGTCGATGACTCCCTCAAGACCCCCGACGACCTCCAAGAGATCTGGCCCCTCGGCCTCTTGGGCACCGTGCCGCGGGTGAAGTCTGGGGAGTCGTCCATCGCCGGGCTGAGCCCGACGGATCCCCAGGTGGAGATCTTCCGCTCGTTGCGCTCATCGGTGGCCTTCACCTCGGTGGATCGCCCCCTGCGCACCTTGCTCGTGACCTCGTCATTGCCCGGCGAGGGCAAATCGACGGTGCTCGCGAACCTCGGCGTCTCCTTCGCCCAGCACGGCAAGAAGGTCCTGATCATCGACTGCGACCTGCGCCGCCCCACCCAGCACAAGCGCTGGCCGGGCACCTCCAACCGGGTCGGGCTCAGCCAGGTCTTGTTGGGGGAGGTGAGCCTCGCCGAGGCCGTGCAGCCCACCTCGGCGCCGGGCCTGAGCCTACTCACCGCTGGGGCCTCGCCGCCGGATCCGGGCCGCCTCGTCGAGAGTGACCGCCTGCGCCGCCTGCTCACCGACCCCGCCGCCACCGCGGGTTACGACGTGGTGCTCGTGGACGCGCCCCCGGCGATGGTCGTCAACGACGCCCTCATCCTCGCGAAGAGCTGCGACGGCCTCTTGATGGTCGTCGAGTCTGGGGGCACCAGCCGCCGGGTGCTCGCTGACGCCCGCGACCGCCTCCTCGGCCAAGGGATTCAGCCCTTGGGCCTCGTGCTCAACAAGATGGACCTCGGCATGGCCGGATACGCCGTCTACCAGCGCGCCTATAAGTCTTACGCCAGCGCCGCCGCGGCGCCCCCGGCGGATCCCCCCGCGCCGCCGACGGATGGAGGTGAGGCGTGATCTTCCTCCTCTGGGGCTTGGGCTGCTCCCCGGCGCCTGAAGCGGTCGCGACGGGCATGGGCTCGGACAACCTCGTCGTGCGTGAGGACATGGTCGCCTTCGGCAAACAGTACGACGACGAGCTCGTCGTGCTCGACGCCCTCCACAAGGCGCTGGACGACCCCTCCGCCCGGGTGCGCCTGCGCGCGGCGGAGAGCCTCGCGGAGCTCGCCTCTCCGGAGTCGGTGCAGTTCTTGCTCAAGGCGCTTGAGGACAACGACGATCGGGTGCGCAAAGAGGCCGTCGACGCCTTGGGCCGCATCGGGGATCCCCAGGCCGTCGGCCCCTTGATGGCCTACATCGAGAGCCGCCGCCTCGACGGGGAGATCCCGCTGAACGCGATCTGGGCCTTGGGCAACATCGCCGACCCCACCCCGCTCAGCCTGCTCATGGAGCTGCGCGAGAACTCCGACCCCTACGTCGCTTACAACGCCATGTGGGCCCTGCGGGAGATCGGCGACAAGAAGGCCGACGGCGCCGCGGCGACGGGTGAAGGCGGCGAAGGCGGCGAGGCCGCCCCGGCGGAGGAGGGCGGCGGGATCTTGCCCTCACTCTTCGGCGGCGGTGACGAGGCCGAGGAGCCCACGGACGAGGAGCCCGCGGAGGGCGAAGAGAAGAAGCCCGCCGAGCCCCCGAAGCTCAACATCCCCTGGCCGCCGCCGCCCCAGTAGCCCGTGCTTGAGGCGGCGCGGCGTCGCCGCGGAGCCCGCGGCGTGGGCGACCACGCGGCCGAGGGGTCACCGCGGCCGCGCGGCGTGGCTCAGAACGTGTAACGCATGCCCAGACGCACGGAGCGCGGGGCCTGGCGGTACAGGGTCAAGCCGAAGCTGTCGATGTCGTTCTCCATGTAGGTCACCGGCGCCTCAAACCCGGGGAGGTTGAAGATGTCGGCGGTGATCTCCAGGTTCTTCGTCTCGCTGAACTCGAAGGCGTGGGCGATACGGAAGTCGACGTAGTGGACCGGCGGCATGAACCGCGTGCCACGACCCTCATCCATCGCGTAGTAGTCGCCGTAGAGGTCTACGTAGCCCTTCCGCTGCCAGGCGTGACCCGAGTCGAACTCGTACACCGCGCCTAAGGTGGTGCCCCAGGGGAAGGTGTAGGAGCCGTTGAGCTTCACCGAGTGGAAGCTGTGGTAGGGCAGGTAGCCGTAGTAGCCCGCGTCGTCGTTCGCCGAGCCGAGGCCCGCGAGGCCGTCGAGGAGCCAGCCGTAGCCCGCCTCGAAGAAGCTCTGCCGGGTCGCCGGATCGGAGACGTCGTCGCCGTAGACGCCGACGTTGTTGCCGTCGGAGCCGGACTGGCCGCCGGAGGACAGCTCAAACTGGCCGGGCATGTGGCCCTTGGCCTCGGAGAGCGTGTAAGACGCGACCATCTGCCACTTGCCGTCGTAGCGCCGCTGGGCCACGAGCTCAAGGGCCCGGTAGTCGCGGAACTTGTTGGCGGGGTTGGTGATGACCCAGTGGTCGAGGTCGTAGTCGATGTCTTCGGGGAGATCCGAGGTGCGGCTCAGGATACCGCGCACGCTGACGCTGAACAGGGGCAGGATCTCCCGCGAGTAGGCGACGATGGCCTTGTCGTTGTGGTAGGGCTTGAGGCCCTCCCCGTTACACGCCGTCTTGTAGATCTCGCCCAGCGCCGCGTCCTCGGACTTCTCCCAGAGGCTCTCGTCGCAGAAGATGAGCGGGTTGGCGGCGGGGTCCTGCACCCAGACGAGGTCGTACCCACCGGCGTCGTTGGCGCGGTACTCGCTGTAGGAGAACGACGAGCGGTCGTCACCCCAGGCGGCGAAGTCCGTGCCGCTGACGTCGTAGTAGCGGCCGTAGTTCACGGTCAAGACGTTCTTGGAGTCGCCGGTGATGTCCCAGGCGAGGCCCGTGCGGGGCGCGGGCATGATGGCCGAGTAGACCTTCGCCGCGGCCTGGGCCTGGTCGGCGTAGAGCACCTCGCCGTCGAGGCGCATGCCGAGGTTCAGGGTCAGGCGGTCCACGGGCTGCCAGTCGTCCTGAGCAAAGACGCCGCCGACGAAGCCGACGTGGCCCAGCGGGTCACCGACGTCGGTGTACTGGGTGTAGCCGAGGCAGTCTTGGTAGTTGGCCTCGGCGGTGCAGGGGTAGCCGCCCGCCTCGTCCCGGAGGTACTGGTAGCCGTCGCCGGGGCCGGTGAAGAGCAGGTCGCGGGAGTCCGCCACACGCCAGGCCTCGCCGCCGACCTTAAAGCGGTGGTCGCCGAGCAGGCCATCGACGAGCTGGGTCGCCTTGATGCTGCCGCCGAGGCGCTCGCGGGTGTTGATGTCGAAGCTGTCGTAGTTGTTGAGGTACAAGCCCTGGTTCACGTCGAGGATCTGGGGCTCGTCCTCGCTGCCGCTGCTCGGCACGACGTCGATGTTGGAGTTGTTCACGCCGAGCTTCACCTCAATCGCTGAGGTGCTGGACGGGGTGAAACGCGCGGTGAAGGTGTGGCCGAGGTTCTTCGAGTTGTACTGGGCCTGGGCCTCCTCGGAGTAGAGCCCCGAGGTCTCGTAGTTGTCGATGTCCCGGCCCGCTGCGTTGAGCTGGTACTGCAGCGTGATGTCCGGCGCGGCGAACCAGGTCAGCTTTCCGATGCCGGAGAGGCCCTTCGAGACGTAGGGCAGGCCCTTGAGGGACTCGTACTCGATGTTCGACGAGGTCCCGGTCAAGGCGACCATGTACCAGAGCTTCTCCTGAACCAAGGGGCCGCCCGCGGTCAGCGAGAGCTCGTGGTTCATGAAGTTGCGCTTCTCCGTCTCCACCTCTTCGCCCGCGGCCACGTCGAGGATCATGTAGGTGCCAGGATCGGCGTCGAAGTCGATCCAGTACCCGGCGGTGCCGAAGTGCTGGTCTCCGCCGTCCTTCGTCACGACGTTGACGAACATGCCCGTGGCCTGAGAGAACTCGGCGGGCACGCCGTCGGTGTAGACCTGAATCTCTTGGATGGCGTCGAAGTTGACGCCCGCGCCGAAGGTCTTCGTGGCGGGGTCGCGGGTGACGAGGCCGTCCACCATGTAGTTGTTGCCGTACTGGCCCTCGCCGCGCACGGACGGGTTGCCGTTGCCGGGGCCGCCGGTCTGGGTGTCGACGCGGCCGGAGATGCCGGGCAGCATGTTCACGGCGGACTGGTACGAGCGGCCCACGGGGAGGTTCTGGAGGAGCTCCGCGTCCATCGAGGTCGAGAAGGCCGAGCGGGTCGAGTCGATGACCGGCAGGGTCTCCTCGATGATGATCTCGGCGCCGGCCTGGCTCATGGTGAGCGCCACGGGCACGCGGGCGGTCTCATCCAGGCGCACGGTGACGCTGAGCTTCACCGGGGCGAAGCCGTCCTTCGTGATGAGCACGGCGTGGGTGCCGGGGGGCACGGACGGGATGCGGAAGTGGCCCTCGGCGTCGGTGGTGACGGAGATGTCGCCGCCGAGGTTCGCGCCGGAGAGGGTGACGACCGCGCCGGGGACGGGCAGGCCGCCGTCGTCGGTGACCTCGCCGCGGACGGCGCCGGTGTCGGCGTAGGCCTCAGCGCCGATGAAGGAGGCGCAGATGACGATGGCGGCGGTGGGGATCAGGGGGTGAAGACGTGCCATCACGCACCTCCGTAGGTCAGGCAGGGGCAGGCCGAGCAGTAGTCAGGGGGGGCGGTGTCGCCGGTGTCCGCGGCCTCGCAGTCGGCGGGATCGGCGGGGTAGAGGTCGTTGCCCTGGCCGTCCTGGATCACCATCGGGTAGGTGCCGTCGGCGAGGTCGGGGGCCTGGAAGGTGACCGTGGCCGAGCCGCAGATGGACGTGAGCGGCACGGGGTCGGCGTCGCCGATCTTCACGACGTAGTCCGACTTGAGGTTACAGCCGTACACGCCGACCACGGCGCCCGCGGTGAGGCCCTCGGTGGTGTCGATGTACTCGGGGTAAGCGCCCGCGGGGCAGGCCTGGTACCAGAACGCCTGCTCGATGGTGGAGGTGACGCCGTTCGTGGTGACGACCAGATCGGCGTAGCCCGACTGGGCCCCGGCGGGGGTGACCGCGTTGAAGACGTAGCCGACGTCGAGGGCGCCGAGGCGGGTGCTGTCGTCGGGGAGGGTGATGTCCACCAGCGGGCTGCCGCCGAGGGTCGCCTCGACGGTCGGCCCAAAGCCGTGGCCGGAGATCTCGACGGCGGTGCAGCCGTCTTGCCAGCCGTAGATCGGGCGGATTGACACCGCCGCGGTGCCGACCGGGTCGCAGGCGGTGCCCGCGGCCAGGGCGAGGCCAGCGACGCTGACCCCGAACATGACGAAGTGTGCTCTCATAGAAGCGCCTCCATGGGGGTGTTGACCGGAGAATGTCCGAGCATTGACACACCATCACAGGTCCGCCATGTTTACAACTACGCCGCTCGCTGGCACAAGGCTAAGTTAGGCTGAAGACAGCCCCGAGGATGGGCTCCAGCGGCGCTGCCCGGCGGCTCAGGAGTAAGATGAGCACAGCGCACAAGGATCTCGGCGCGACCGCGCTTCGACGTTGGGTGCTCGTGGTGCAGGCGCGCGGCGCGGAGGGCCCCGCGTCGGACGCCCTCGACGATGACAGCGTGCTCGACCGCTACGGGTGGCGGGAGCCTCGGGGTCGGCTCTTGGAGACGCTCAAAGGCGTCGAGGAGATCCGCCGCTGGCTCGGCGTGACGCCCCAAGAGGTTCAGATGGACGCCGAAGGGGAGCCCCAGCCCAGCGAGGGCGGCTGGTTTGAGGTGCGCTACAGCGTGCGCCTCGTGGACTTCGTGAACGGCGGCCTCTGGCGGTTTCTGCCGAGCCCCGAGGGCAAGATCCGCCACATCGAGCACCGCCCGGATCCGCTGCCCGCGGAGTGGCGAAAGGGCATCCCGCCGGGCAAACGCCTGAGCTGAGCGCGCGTCGCCGCCTCGCTCCGCCCAGGGTCACACACCGCCGCCGGTGATCGCCGCCATGACCGCCGCGCGCCGCGCCTCATAGGCCGTGACCTCCCCGGCGACCTCGACGATGATCAGCTTTTTGCCACTTGGGAAGACCGCGACGGCGTAGAGGTAGTCCTCGGAGCCGTAGGGCGCGGTGAGCTCCAGCAAGAAGCCCGGCGTGCCGTTCATCGTGATGTCCTCCTCGCGGAGCACGGCGTAACCGACGCTCACCATGCGCTCCCGGGTGGCCTCACGCCAGAACGCGAGGTCGGCCTCGGGCTCGTGCTTCACCGCGCGGGCCCGGAGCACGACCTCGTCCGGGCTCACGGCGCGGCGCTCGTGCCGGGGCTTGTAGGGCGAGAAGCCCTCCGGGGTGATGGGCGGCAGGCCCACCGAGGGCCCCTGGCGGTCCCAGATCCCCAGGCGGAAGACCTCGACGAGATCGGAGAGGTTGAGGGTGTTGATCCAGCCAAACGACGACGAGCCGCCCCGGGTGGGCGCGTTGCGCTCGCGGAACTGGAAGGAGATGTTGAGCTCCGCCCAGGCGGCGTGGTGCTCCAAGACGCGGATCTGGCCCTTGAGCGCCTCGATCTGGGCGATGAGGCCGTTGATCTCACGCTCGACGGAGACGACGGCCCCGGCGCTCGCCGTCGGCAAGAGGTCCATGTAGCGCTTGAGGGCGGCCTCTCGGGCGGTGAGCCGGGCCCGCGACTCGGTGAGCCGGGCGGAGAGGTCCTCGCTGTTGAAGGTGCGCTCGACGACGAGGCCCTGGGCCAGAGCGAAGGCGATCATCGCGTCGGCCTGCTCCCGGGGCACCCGCAGAGAGACCCCGTTGTCGGAGAGCCCGGCGAACCAGCCCCCGAGGCGCTGGGCCTCGGCGATGAGCGCGTCGGTGGCCTGATCCCGCTGGGGCACCTTGAGCACGAGGGTGGCGACGACGTGGGCCGGGGCGGCGTCTTCAGACTGGGCGAGGGCCGGGTTGAGCCAAGAGAGCGCGACGAGGGCCAAGGCGGAGAGGGTGACCATCAGCCCACCTCCCCGGCCAAGGCGGCGCGCACCGCGGCGTTGTAGCGCTCCTCTTGGGCGGCGCCGGGGTAGACGATCTCGACGAGCTGGAGGTGTTTGCCCTCCACACGCACGGCGATGAGGTAGCGGTAGGGGTCATCGGCGCCGGGCTCGACGAGGCGGAGCACCTGGAAGCCGCCGATCTCGCTGCGCTCGGCGCTGGCGAACTCCGAGGCGAGGCGATCCTGAATCGCGGAGATCCAGAAGGTCGCGTCCCCGGCGGGCTCGTTCTCAAGCTTGGTCGCCCGCAGGATCGCGCCATCGGCGCTCTCGGCGGAGAAATGCTGGCGATCGTCTAAGGCGACGAAGCCCTCGGGCACGGCGAGCTTGAGCAGCTCCCCCTCGTAGTTGACGTCGGCGCGGAACGGCGAGAGGCGCTGGATGAAGTCGAAGCCCTCGATCTCCTCACGCACGGCGCGCTCGACCAGGGCCTGCCGGGGCACCCCCTCCACGGTGAGCCGGGAGAAGGCCGCGAGGCTGCCCAAGGTGCGGAGCTGGCTCTGGATGAGGTCGATCTCTTCGCTGAGGCGCTGAATCTCCCGCAGGATGCGGAGCTTCTCTTGCTCTTCAGTCGTCTTGGCGAGGAGCTCTTGGTAGCGGGCGAGCATCGCCTGGTGGGCGGCGAGGCGCAGCTCGACGTCCTGGAAGGCCTCGGTGACGTCTTGGGCGGTCAGAGACTTGGACATCACCTCGCCCATGCCCAAGGCCTCACGCCAGGCCGCCTCAAACTCGGCGACGGGCACCCGCACGGTGATGGAGGTGAGGCTCCGGCGCTCGACGTAGCCACCTTTGGCCTCGGCGGCCTTGGCGACGGACTCGACGAGCTCTTCAGGCCGGGTGACCCGGAGCTGGGCGTAGCCGG
The DNA here is from genome assembly GCA_023150845.1 of Myxococcota bacterium. Taxonomy (GTDB): domain Bacteria; phylum Myxococcota_A; class UBA796; order UBA796; family CAJQPC01; genus JADKFE01. The sequence continues at coordinate 16,301 of JAKLKD010000082.1, forward strand.
TGTAGAAGACCATCCGGGTGGACTTAGGCACCGACACGCCGCCGCCGCTGCTGCCGCCGCCGCTCGACTTGCCCTCGCCACCCGTCGAGGCCGTGGTGCTCGTCTTGTAGGCGGCCGCCGTCGCGCCCGCGGGCATCGGCGCCGCGGGGGCTCGGGAGCGCGCGGCGTCGTCATAGGCCAACTCTTCGGCCTCGGCGGCGTAGCCGTAGTCCATCGAGGCCTCGGGGGCGTAGCCGTAGTAGGCCTCGGCGGGCGCCTGGCTGCGCTTGGCGCAGGCGGTGACCCAGACGCACACGAGGGCGCTGAGCATCAAGAGCAGCACTTGTCTCAACATTCGATCGCTCCCGTCAGGACGGCCCATCCTACCCCAAGGCGCTGGCGTGTTGGCTATGAGTGCGCATGTTCTCGACCGTCGCCTCGCTGCTCCTGACCTTGGCCTGCGCCGACCCCCGGCCCTCGGTGCTGCTTGTCACCTTAGACACCACCCGGGCCGACCGGCTGGGGCCGTATGGCTACATGCTCGCCCAGACGCCGACGATCGACGCCTTGGCCGCCGAGGGGGTCGTCTACACCCGCGCATACTCGACCTGCCCGCTCACCATCCCGTCCCACGCGAGCCTCTTCACCGGGCGGACGCCGCCGTCCCACGGCGTTCGTGACAACGGCGACTATGTGCTGCCCGAGTCGGCGATCACCCTCGCCGAGCGCTTCGCCGATGCGGGCTGGCGGACGGCGGCCTTCACCGCGGCGTTCCCCACCCAGGCGCGCTGGGGGCTCAACCAGGGCTTCGAGCGGTACCACGACCCGCTGCGCCGCCTGCCGACCCAGCTCGACTGGAGCGACCAGCGCACGGCGGACGAGGTCATCACCGACGCCTTGAGCACCTTGCCCGGCCTCGCGGCGGACGGGGAGCCCCTGTTCGTCTGGGTGCACCTCTTCGACGCCCACTGGCCTTATGAGCCCCCGGAGCCCGCCCGCGCCGCCCACCCCGGCCGACCCTACGACGGCGAGATCACCTTCGCCGACGCCGAGCTGGGCCGGCTCATCGCCTGGTTTGACGCGGCGCGGCCCGGGGCGATCGTCGTGGTCACCGCGGATCACGGCGAGGGCCTCGGCGACGGCGGCGAGCGCACCCACGGCTTCTTGCTCCACGACGGCACCGTGCGGGTGCCGCTGATCCTGCGCGGGCCGGGCCTCGCCGCGAACAGCCGGGTGGAGGACCCGGTGAGCCACATCGACCTCGCACCGACCTTGCTGAACCTCGCCGGGATCCCGCTCCACGACGGGCTCCAGGGCCGGGATCTCCGCGAGGGCGGCAGCGAGCGGCCCTACAGCGAGGCGCTCACCGGCCAGCTCGGCCTGGGCCTCGCGCCGATGTACGCCTACACCGACCCCGCGGGGCGGTACATGGAGGGCGGCTGGGGGGCGTTTTACCCGGCGGAGGGGGAGCGGGTGTCTACAACGCCCCGGGCTGGGGCGGCGGAGGCCGAGGCGGCGACTCTGGCGGCGCTGCGGGCGGGCATGGAGGCCGTCGAGACGGCGGAGGCCGCGCTGAGCGCCGAGGAGCTCGCCCAGCTCTCGGCCTTGGGCTACCTCGGCGGCGACGCCGACGCCCCGGCGGGGCAGGTGGACCCCCGGGACGTCATCGAGGTCATCCCGCTCACCTGGGAGGCGCGGCGGCGCCTGGGGCAGGGCCAGCTCCCCCAGGCCGAGGCGCTCATCACCCGGCTGGAGGCCGAGATGCCGGGCACCTACGGCGTGGCGCTCCTGCGGGCCCAGCTCACCCGGGCCCAAGGCAAGGTGGGGGAGGCCGCGGCGCGCTACACCGACCTCTACCTCCAGGCGCCGTCGAGCACCCTCGCGCTCCAGCTCGCGGACTTTCACGCCGCCTGGGGCGACTGGCGCGGGGCCGAGGGCTGGTACCAGTCCGCCCTGGACCACCAGCCGATGAGCCCCGAGGCGCTCCGCGGCCTCGTTGAGTGTGCGCTCAAGCTCGGCGAGCCCGAGCGGGCGGAGCTACTGGCCATCGACGCCTTGGCGCTCTACCCCGACCACGCCGAGGTGAGCCTGATGCTCGCCGCGCTCTACCTGCAAGATGGCCGCGCTGAAGAGGCCCTCGTCGAGTCCAGCCGGGCGCTCCTGCGCCTGCCGCGCAGCGTCTGGGCCCTGAGCGTAGACGCCGAGGCCCTCTGGGCGCTTGGCCAGGCCGACCTCTCCATCGAGCGCCTACAAGACGCCTTGCTCATCGACCGCCTCAACCTGCCCCTGCGCCTACGCCTCGCCGCCCAGCTCTTGGAGATCGGCCGAAACGCCGAGGCGGCCCGGGCGCTCGCCCCTTACGCGGCGATCTTCCCCGAGTCCGAGGAGCTCGCCGCGCTCTTGGCGGCGGCCCAGGCGGCTTTGGCGGCGGAGGTGGCGGGGGGTTGAAGGTTCACCAGCGCCAGCGCCGCACCTCGTCCACCGCCGCGGCCACGCCCTCCACCGGGGTGCCTGGGGTGAGGCCGTGGCCGATGTTGAAGACGTGGCCCCGGGGACCGGCGCGCTGGATCACCTCGCGGACCTTCTCGCGGATGACCTCCTCGGGGCCGTAGAGCGCCACGGGGTCGAGGTTGCCCATCACCGGCACGTCGGGGCCCAAGACCGCCCGGGCGGTGCTGAGATCGATGCGCCAGTCGAAGGCGTAGGCGTCGGCGCCGAGGCCCTTGAGGTGGGGCAACACGGCGGCCGAGTCGCGGCAGTAGTACAAGGCCGCAGCACCCTTCACCTGCTCAAACACCCGCCGGGCGGCGGGGGCGGCGAAGCGGGCGTAGTCTTGGGGGTCGAGCCCACCGGCCCAGGTGTCAAAGAGCTGCACCGCGGCGCAACCCGCCTCGATCTGGGCGTTCATGTAGTCAATGACTACATCGCTGAGCAGGGTGAGCAGGCGGGTAAACTCCGCGGGGTAACGCCACATGAAGCCTTTGACCTGCTCCAGCTCCTTCGCGCCGCCGCCCTCGATCATGTAGGCCGCGAGGGTGAAGGGCGCCCCGGCGAAGCCGAAGAGCGGCACGTCGAGCTGGGGGATGAGCAGGCGGATGGTCTCCAAGACCTCGGGCATGTCGCCCTGCACGCTCGGGATCTTGAGGCGGCTGAGGTCCGAGGGGTGGCGGATCGGGTCGCGGAAGACCGGGCCGCGCTTGTCCTCAAACCGCAGGTCGAGGCCCATGGCCGCCGGGGGCACGAGGATGTCGTTGAAGACGATGGAGGCGTCGAAGGGGAAACGCCGGAGCGGCTGGAGCGTGACCTCGGCGGCGAGCTCGGGGCTGCGGCAGAAGGTCAAGAAGTCCGTGCCCGCGCGGGTCTTGTTGTACTCGGGCAGGTAACGACCCGCCTGGCGCATGAACCACACAGGAGGGCGCTCAACGGGCTCCGACCGGAGGGCGCGCAGCAGCAGGTCGTTCACGGGGGCTCCAAGGCCGAGGGGGAGCCCCCAAGAGAACGCGGCAAGGGGCCCGACGCAAACCGCTCAGACCCGGGCCGCGGCCTCAGCGCCGATCATCAGCCCGCAGGCCATCACCGTGATCTGCGGGTTCACGCCGAGTGAGGTCGGAAAGACCGAGGCGTCGGCGACGTGCAGGTTGTCCGTGCCCCAGACGAGGCCCGAAGGGTCCACGACGCTCTCGGCCGGGTCGTCGCCGGTGCGGCAGGTGCCCATGGGGTGCGACGAGATGGCCGTGATGCGGGAGAAGGGCACGCCGTCGTGGAGCTGGGCCTTGACCTGGGCCATGTCCCGCATGAGGCCCGCCCCGGCGACGGAAGAGACGACGTAGCGCGCCCCGGCGGCGAAGTAGACCTCGGCGCAGCGGCGCAGCCCGGCCAACATCCGGCGGCGGTCACCGTCGCCGAAGGTCAAGGAGATGCCGCGCGCGCCGACGGAGCCGATGGTGTCCTCGTCGTGGACCATGGCGCCCGCCGAGGCCGTCCTGCGCAGGTCGGCCATCACGGCGTTGAGCTCGGGCCCAAAGGGCAGGCCCAGGCCGACGTAGTGCAGGTCCGGGGTCACCGTGCTCGTCTCCAGGAGGTAGCCTTCGTCCCAGGCGTCGACGTAGTAGCCCTGGGAGACGCCCTTCCAGTGGAGGATGTCCTCGTCGAAGGCGCCGAACACCCCGGCGGCGGGGTGGAAGTGCAGGTGTTGGCCGACGTGCTCGTTGGGCGCGAGGCCCGCCCGCATCAACAGGCGCGGGCTGCCGATGGGCCCGCCGCTGAGCACAAAACGTTTGGCCCGCACCTCAAAGCCGCCCGCCGGGGCCTGCAACGTCGGCTCCATGAGGCTGCCCGTGGCCGAGGACACCCGCGCGCCGTCGTGGGGCAGGTCGTCGACGCGGCAGTCGGCGTAGATGCCGACGCGGCCGGTCTGGAGCGCCTTGGCCAAGAAGGTGCGATCGACGGAGTTTTTGCCGCCCGACGGGCAGCCGATCTGGCAGGCGCCGCAGCCCGTACAGCCCGGGGCCCCACGCTCCAGCCAGCCGCCCTTGAGCCCCAGCGCCTCGGCCCCTTGCTTAAAGATGGTGTTGTTGCGCCCCTGAATCGGCTCGGGGTTCACGATGACGCCGACGGTGCTCCAGACCTCGTCCAAGAGCGCCTCAAAGTCGCCCTTGGGGTTGAAGCCCGCGGTCTCCCGCCAGCCCTTGAGCACCGAGGCCGGCGTCTTGAACGAGATCGCCGAGTTGATGAGCGTCGAGCCGCCGACACCTTTGCCGCCGTTCACCGGCAGGAGGCCGTCGGCGCCGAGCGCCCCGCGCGCGCCCTGCTCTTGGTAGAGGTTCCTGAGCGCCCAGGGGTTTGAGCGCTGGAACTGCGCCGGGCGCCAGTGGCGGCCCTCCTCAAAGACCGCGACGGTGTGCCCCGCCCGGGCCAAGGCGTAGGCGGCGGCGGCGCCCCCGGCCCCGGCGCCGAGCACGGCGACGTCCACGTCGAGGCCCAAGGAGCCTCCGTAGTCCTCAAAGCTGTGTTTTCCCGGGGAGAAGCCGCGCATCAGGCGCCCTCGCGGGGGAGATCGTGGCAGAAGGAGTGGTAGCCCAAGGCGCGCTGCACCTCGGGGTGCCCGAAGTAGGCCATGCCCATCACCGACTTGAGGGCGTCGTGGGCGAGGCGCTTCGGCAAGGGGCCGACCTCCCCGAAGGCCGAGAGCAGCTCCAGGCGCTCCGCCGGGCTCAGGTTGACGAAGCGCGCCCCTTGGCTGAGCGCGACGCCCATGCCCAGGGCCCGCAGGAGCGCCCGGAACGGCGTCGCCATCTTCTCGCTGACCCCGCCGCTGATCAGGCGATCCACCTCGTCGGTGAGGCCGAGGCGTGACCAGGACGGGCCCAGGGCGCCCTCGGGGAAGAGCGTGTCGCCGACGGCGTCGAGGAGCGCGCGCTCCGACGCGCCGAGCACTCGGCTGCCCGGCGCCGGGGGCTCAAGGTCCGTGACCGCCCAGAGGCTCACCGCGACCCCCGCCATGAGGCCCAGAGTGAGCGCCCTTCGGCGGCTCAGCAGCGCGGCGCGGGGAGGGGTGTGCATTCAACCAGCCTACACGACGCCGCGTGAGGGTGCTACCCTGATCGCCCTTCAACAAGCCGAGGCCCAACATGCTCCACGGTGGTCAGCTCGTCGCCCGCGCCCTCGCCAAAGAGGGGGTGAGCCACCTCTTCACCCTCTGCGGCGGACACATCCAGAACATCTACGACGGCTGCCTCGATGAGGGCATCCGGGTTGTGGACTTCCGCCACGAGCAGGCCGCTGGCCACGCCGCTGAAGGTTGGGCCCGGGCCACGGGTCGCCCGGGTGTGGCCGCCGTCACCGCCGGGCCGGGCGTCACCGACGCCGTCACCGCCGTCGCCAACGCCCAGCGCGGCGGGGCCCCGATGATCCTCATCGGCGGCCAGGGCCCGTCCTTCGCCCGGGAGATGGGCAGCTTGCAGGAGATGGACCACGTCCGCCTGATGCGCTCCATCACGAAGTGGTCGGCGACCGTGCCCGAGACCCGCCGCATCCCGGACTACCTCGCCATGGCCTTCCGGAAGGCCACGACCGGCGTGCCCGGCCCGGTGTTCTTGGAGATGCCGCTCGACGTGCTGATGGGCATGGAGGATCCCGACGGCCTCAACTGGCCCGACGCCTACCGCACGGAGGCCGTCGCGGGCGGCGACCCCACGCACCTCCAGCGCGCCGCCGACCTGGTCTCCCAGGCCGAGCGCCCCATCGCCATCGTCGGCTCCCAGTGGTGGTGGTCACCTTACCGCGACACCATCGACGCCTTCGTCACCCGTTTTGACCTCCCGACCTTCCTCAACGGCGGCGCCCGGGGCGCGCTCCCGCCGGAGCACCCCCACTTCTTCCGCCAGTGCCGCTCGAAGGCCCTCGCCATGGCCGACGTGGTGCTGATCTTCGGCACCCCGTGGGACTTCCGCCTCGGCTACGGCCAGCAGGTGAGCCCCGACACCAAGGTCATCCAGGTGGACCTGGACCCCGACGTCATCGGCCACAACCGCGGCGCCCAGGTGGGCCTCGTCGGCGACACCGGCCTCGTGATGCGCCAGCTCATCGACGCCGCGCCGCGCCGCGCCGGGGCGGAGTGGGTCGCCCAGTGCCGCCAGATGGAGGAGCGCGCCTTCGCCAAGATGTTGCCCGAGATGCACAGCGACTCCACCCCGGTGAACCCCCTGCGCTTCGCGAAGGAGCTCTCCGAGGCGATCCCCAAGGCGGCCACCGTGGTCTGCGACGGCGGCGACATCGTGGGCACGGCGGCGAAGCTCGTCGCCACCCACGCCGGGGGCCGCTGGATGGATCCGGGCCCCTTGGGCACCCTCGGCGTCGGCCCCTCCTACGCCATGGCCGCGCGCCTCGCCCGCCCGGACGAGCCCGTGTTCATCATCTACGGCGACGGCAGCTTCGGCCTCAACGGCATGGAGTACGAGGCCGCCGCCCGGCAGAAGATCCCCTTCATTGGCGTGATGGGCAACGACGCCGCCTGGATGCAGATCCGCCGGGGCCAGCGCGACATGTTCGGCGACGAGCGCAGCGTGGCCACCGCGCTCGACTACACCCGCTACGACAAGATGGTCGAGGCCCTGGGCGGCTATGGTGAGTACGTTGAGCGCCCCGAGGAGATCCGCCCGGCCATCGAGCGCGCCTTGGACAGCGGCAAGCCCGCCCTGATCAACGTGAAGGTGGGCGAGAGCGACTTCCGCAAGGGCTCCATCTCGGTATGACCTGGCCCAGCGCCTACGTGCTGGAGTGCAGCGTTCAGCCCGGCGGGTCCCGCTGGGCCGAGCTTCACACCTACACGACGCCGGGGCCCATCCTGCGGGTGATGGAGCGGCTGTGCGCAAACGAGCACGGCTTCTTCGCTTACCACACCCTCTGGTATGGCGCGGTGGTGGGCCTCTGGACCATTCACCACGGCGAGGTGGTGGGTTTTGAGGACCTTCACCCAGTTGTGCGCGTAGATCTGCGGGAGCACGGCGTCATCCGCCTCGACCAGCGCGAGTCCCAGGCCGCCTTGGACTTCAATGAGGAGGCCGAGGCCGCCGGTGACCTCGACCGCTACGCCTGGCTGCGGATGGAGTTCGACGAGGGGGCCCTGCGCCGCCTGCTGCCGCCGTTGCCGACGCCGAGGCTCCGGCGCGGTGAGCGGATCGTGCTGCCGCCGCGCTTTGTTGGACCTCCGGAGAGCGTGCTGCCGAGTGAGGTCCGGTGGGGCTCGGAGGACATCGAGGTCGGGGAGCTGGAGGATGACCCGCTGGGGGATGACGTGGAGGCGGGGGGCTGAGGGGCGGTGAGGTCGGGCGCGGGCGCTCGGTGTGCGGACGGGGCTCGGGGACGGGGCTCCCGGTGGGGTG
>JAKLKD010000083.1 GCA_023150845.1 Myxococcota bacterium
GCCAACGAGGACGCCGCGCTGAGCGTGATCCCCACCCGAAGGGCGCCGATCGCCCATGACAGGTCAAGACCTCCGTTGTGAGAGACCACGACGGCGACGACGCTGAGCGCGGCGAAGGTGAGGGCGCGGCTCACGCCTCCTCCGAGGCCAGCACGGCGCGCACGGCGAGCACGACGCCGCCGACCAGAGCGAGGCGCACCCCGTCCGGGCCCGTCAGAGCGGCGTCGGTGAGCAGGAGCAGCGCCCCAGCGGCGCCGAGGCCGATCCCCGCCACCCGCCGCCCGAGCGCCGCGAGGGCCGCGCCGACGCCGATGAGCCCGAGGCCGATCATCGGCGTCCCTCCGGCGGGGTCAGCGCCACGAGGAGCACCAGGGCCGCCGCGCCGAAGGCGAGCCAGGGGGCGTCTCGGAGCGCCTCGATCCCGGCGGCCACGGCCGGGGCCGGGATCGGCGCGGCGGGTGTCCACCAGGCCGCGAGGGTGAAGGTCCCAACGCAGAGCGCCAGGGGCGCCCAGGGCCGCCTGAACACGGGCTCTTCGTCGCCTTGGCCCACGAGCAAGGCCGCGACGGCGGCGCTCGGCCCGACGATGGCCCAGGCCCCACGCCAGGCCGCGACGGCGGCGATCACCACGAGGGCCAAGGCCACGCCGCGACCGGCGAGTCGCCCCCCGAGCGCCGCGAGGCCGAGGCCGAGGCCGAGCGCGAGGCTGACAACCACGGCGAGGGCGCTCACAGCCCGCTCCAGGCGTGGCCCGCGGCGGCGGCGCCTAAGCTGAGCACAGCCAAGACGGTCCAGCGGTTGAGCCCGGCCAAGGCGAGGGCCAAGGCGCCGCTCACCGCCCAGGTCAAGAGCGCGAGCCTCGGCGCGTGCTGGGCCTCGACGACGGCCCAGAGCCCGGGCCCAAGCGCCAGCCACACCAAGGCGCGCCGCGGATCCGCCCCGGTCATGGCGCCCTCCCGTAGAGCCAGAGGCCCTCGTCTTCGGCGAGGCGCGCCCAGCCCTCGGCCTCCAAGAGCGCCGCGGCCTCTCGGCCGCCCTCCCGCAGCTCCCGGCGCCGGAGCATCACGAGGTCCACGTCTTGGGGCAGATCGAGGCGAGTCGGCGCGGGAAGGCCGCTGTGCGGGTCGAGGCCGCGGGCGGCGTCGAGGCCGTCGCTCCCGGCCACGCCAACGCTGTTGAAGTCGGGCCGCCAGGGGCTCGCCCGGCCGTGGACGGTCTGGGCGTAGAGCACAAACCTCGCCCGGGGCCGCGAGGGGTTCGGCTCGCCAGGCGGCATGGCGAGTGGGCCCGGGAGGTCGAGGAGCACGTCCCCGGGCGGCAAGGTGGCGTAGAGCCCGGGCAGCTCCGCTGGGGCCCCCGGGAGAACCGGCTCAATCGGCGAGAGCAGGAGCCCCTCGGCGACGATAAGCGGCGCCACCCAGCGGCCGAGGCCCAGGCGCTCGACGCCGAGGCCGGCGAGCAAGGCCAAGGCGGCGAGGGTCCCGGCGTGCAGGCGGTAAGGGAAACGTAGGGCCGAGAGCGGCGGCAGCTCAAACCAGGGCCCGACCCCGAAGCTGAGCCCCGCGCACAGCGTCAAGGCGGCGACGGCGAGGGGGCGGCGCCGCGCGGCGAGCAGGGCGAGGATTGGCGCCACGACGCCGACCCAGCTCGTCTGGGCGAAGGGGTTGAGGCCCGCGAGCGACCCCGGCGCGGCGAGGCGGAGCGTCGTGCCCATGGCCGCCCGCACCTCGGGGTCAAGCGGGTCCCGAGCCGGGAACGCGCCCAAGAAGGCCCAGAGCGCCGGGGCGCTGAGCACGAGGCCGCCGAGCGCGCTCAAGAGCCCGATCCGACCCAAGAACAAGGCGAGCAGGCAGGCCGTCGCCGCCATGTACCAGCTCGAGAGCGCCGTGAGCGCGAAGGCCAGGCTCGCCCAGCCCACACGCTCCCTACCAACCGCCCAGATCCACAGGGCCAAGGCCCAGCCGTCGGTGCCCTCGACGATGCCCTCGACGGCGTAGCCCTGGAAGAAGGGCGCGGCCCCGTACACCGCCGCGGCGGTGAGCGCGCCCGCCGGGGTGAGCCCCCAGGCCCGGGCCGCCCCGAAGGCGCATCCGACCGTCGCCGCCCGGGCGAGCACGAGGAGCAGGTTCCAGGTGGTCGTCAGCCCCAAGACGCCGAGCAGCGGCGTCGCCAGCCAGCCCCTCAGCGGGCTCGAGTAGTAGAACGCCATGCCCTCGGGCGCCCCCAAGAGCGCCGTGTGCAGGGGCAGGCCGGGCTGCTCGGAGACGAACCACCACAGGCCCCAGACGGCGGGGTAGAGGTCGGTGTAGGGCTGGCCGATGAGCTCCCCCCGCGCCCAGGCGGGCAAGGCGGGCCCGAGCGCCCAGACGAGGGCCAAGGCGGCGGCGGGGAGGAGGCTCGTCAGACGAGAGGGCATGAGGGGACGATCATAGCCCGTCGCGCCTGGGGGCTCCTCGGCTACGGGCTCAGAACAGCGACGAGCGCTCGAAGCCGGGGCAGTGCTCGGTGTGGATGCTGCCGACCACCTTGCCGCTGGCCTTGTGCTCCCCGGGCCGATCCGTGGCGTAGGGGAAGCTGCCCTCCCACTCCCTCAGCTCAACCTCCAGACTGAGGCCCTCGCCGCCCTCTTCGGTGAAGGCGACGCTGAACGTGCCCTTCCAGGCCGCGGCCTCATATTGGTCACCCGTCCAATAATAGCCCTTGTACGAGCCGGAGGTGCTCAGGGCCCACTCGCCCTCACCGAAGGCGCAGGACGCCCCGACGACGGCGCCGGTGTCGGTCTGCAGGTCGTAGCTCGCCAGGGGCGGGGCGCTGGTGAGGGTGAAGCTGAGGTTGCAGTGCCCCGGCAGGTAGAGGCTCGTCCGATCCGTCGGCGGCGCGTCGGGGTCGAGGAGGTTCGCGTAGGTCTCGCAGGTGGCGTCGGGGTTTGACGACGCGATGATGAAGGTCGCGGAGCTTGAGTAGAACGAGAACGCCCGCTGGATGCTCACCACGCCCTTGTCGGTGCCGTCACGCAGGTCGATGTTGCCCGCGGCGGTGGAGGTGAGGTCGGTGTCGGAGTCGCTGTCGGTGTCCGCGTCGGCGTCCCCCTCGCTGTCGTCGGCGACGACGTCGTCGCTGGTGTCGTCTTCAGCGGTCTCTTTGTCGCCGCAGCTCCAGGCGCAGAGCGCGACGAGGGTGAGGGCGGTGAGGGGGTGGGCGCGCATGAGCTCTCCTCTGGGGCGTCAGGCCCCGAGGATCATTCTGTCAGGCCCGGCGTCGCCGACGGCGCCGGCGCGGGATCCTGACCTTTCTTTGACCAGAGCTCCCCCAAGGTCAGCCCCTCACGCCAGAGCGCCGCGAGGCCAATCGTCGTCACCGGCAAGAAGGACACGCCCCAGAACACGATCGCGAAGGCCTTCGCCGGGGTCGGGTCCACCTCCCAGAGCACGAGGGTCTTCTCGATGGCGACGTGGAAGACGCCGAAGAAGCCCGGCGCCTGGGGCAACGCGACGGTGAGCGCGATGGCGACGGCGGTGAAGCAGGCCGCGGAGTAGGGCAGGCTCAGCCCGAACGCCCAGAAGAGCGTGTAGATCGCCAAGGCGCCGTTCTGCCAGATGAGCAGCGAGAGCCCCGCGGCCTGGAGCTGCCCGAGCGGGTCCCGGGCGTTGCCGAGCCCGGCCACGAAGCCGTCGTAGAGGCTCATCACCCGGTCTCGGGCGGGCCCTGGGCCCAGAGACGCGATGCGCACGAACACCGCCCGCGCCGCGCCGCCGCGCATGGCCAAGGTGAAGAACACGGCCATCGCCCCGAGCCCCGCGGCGCCAAAGAGCGCGCCGTACCGCTTGAGGTTCACGACCAGCACGGCCTCCTCGCGGGTGTCGGCCACCTGATCGGGCAGGATGATCGCCATGGTGAGCAAGACCGAGAGCAGGCCGAAGATGTCGTAGACCCGCTCCATCACCGCCGTCGCTACGGCCGTCGTCACGCTCACCCCGGCCCGGCGGGCGGCGACCAGCGGCTTGGCGATCTCCCCGGCGCGGGCGGGCAGGAGCGTGTTGGCCGCCGCCCCGATGACCGTCGCGGCGAAGAGCTCGTGCACCTTGGCCTGGGGCGCCGCGGGGCGCAGCAGCACCTTCCAGCGCGCCGCCCGGAGCACAAACTCCATCACCAAGAGCCCGCAGGCCAAGGCCACGGGGCCCGCCTTCACCGTCGCCAAGGCCGCGCCGAGCTCGTCCCAGCGGATCGAGGCGATGAACCAGAGGCTCAGGCCGACGCTGAGCACGATCCCCACGGCGACGCGGCGAGATCCGGGGGAAGACACGAGGAGCCTCCTGGCCACCGCGCGGCGGCGCGGCAGAAGAGCATACACCGGGCGTCGGCGGAGCTTGATGAGGAGTTCACCGCCGCTCCTCGCCCATCCTCCTGCCTTGGGATAGGGGAGGCCGCCGGCGCAGGAGGCCTCCCCGTGAAATACGACGTCGCAGGGCTTGGAAACGCGATCGTAGACGTGCTCGTTCGGTTCCCCGATGAATCGCTCCTACAAGACCTCAAGCTCACGCGGGGGATCATGCACCCCGTCAGCCACGAGGAGTGGCAGCGCACCTACCAGGCGGTGAAGGGCCTCGGCGCCGAGGTCCACTCCGGTGGATCTGGCGCGAACACCCTCTGCGCCGTGGGGCTCGCGGGCAAGAAGGCGCTGTTCTGTGGCCAGGTCGGCGACGATCAGTTCGGCGCGATGTACGGCGAGTCCCTCAAGAAGGCCTGCGGCGATCACAGCCTACGCGTCGAGCCTGGCGCGTTCACCGGCAAGTGCCTCTCGCTCATCTCGATGCGTGACGCCGAGCGCACGATGTGCACCCACCTCGGCGCCGCCGTGGACCTCCCCGAGCTCGGCCCCTTCGCCCAGCACATCCTCGACTCCAAGGTGCTGCACATCGAGGGGTATCTGCTCCTGGGCGAGCGCACCGCGGGCGTGGCGTTTGACGCCATGGCCCGGGCGAAGGCCGCCGGGGTGATGGTCTCGATCGACGCCTCGGACCCCTTCGTCGTGCGCACCGTGCCCGAGCTCATGTGGCGGGCCGCGAAGGACTACGCCACCGTCGTCTTCCTGAACGCCGAGGAGGCGAGCGGTATGACCGGCCTGCCCCCCGACGAGGCCGTACACGCCGTCGCCGAGCATGTGCCCATCGTCGTCGTGAAGCTCGGCCGCGACGGCAGCCTCGTGAAGAGCAAGAACGAGCTCCACCGCGTCGGCATCCACGCCGTGAAGGCCATCGACACCACCGGGGCGGGCGACGCCTACGCCGGGGGCTTCCTCGTCGGCTTGTGCTCGGGCTGGGATCTCGCCCGCTGCGCCGACCTCGGCGCGCGCTTCGCCAGCCTCACCGTCGGCCAGATCGGCGCGGTCTGCCGTGATCCCGGGGCCTTGGCCCGGGCCGTGGTCGCGGCCGCGGGGAGCGCCTCATGAACCTCCCCGTCGAGGTCGTCGAGGCCACCCGCAACCAGAAGTGCTCGGTGATCATCGGCAGCCGGGCCACCCTGGAGGCTGCGCTTGAGCAAGACCGACGTTACCCCGACGAGCGCTCCATCGCCAAGTCTCTCGGCGGCAAGATCTCCCCGCGGGAGGCCTGCGCGGCCCTAGAGGCGAAGGTGGGCCGCGAGGCCATGGTGCGGCAGGTTCAGGCGCTCATCAGCGCCGCCGACGTGCCGCCCTTCGCCGCGCACAAGCTCGCCTTGAGCCGCTTCTCCCGCCTGTTCACGAGCGCCGTGGACGACCTCTTGGAGCGCACCGCCCAAGAGATGGGCGTAGCGTATGAGGTGCGCTACCGCGGCGACCCCATCCCCGAGCCCGACCCCAACAAGCGGCTCATCTACAAGCTCCGCGGCGGCTTTGAGCGACCCGAGACCCTCGTGCTCACCGAGGCCGACTTTAAGGCGCGGCCCTTCGGTGAGCTCGCGAAGGACGTGCGTAAGCTCCTGCGCCGGGACATCGCGTTCTTCTTGGGCTACCGCCCGGATGAGCAAGAGTTCGACCACATCTTTGAGGACTTCTCCGACGCCTTCGGCGGGGAGCTCCCGCGCTGCCACCTCGCCGTGGCCCAGGGCAAGATCAGCGACTACCACTGGCAGAAGTGGGTGTGGCGCGGGCTCTTGCTGTTCACCGCCGATCCCCTGGAGGCGCTCACCTCCTTAGAGGAGCAGGTCAATGCCCGTTGAGCGCCGCGTTCGTTTCAACTCCGCCGAGGGGGTCGAGGGCTGGGGCCTCTGGGAAGGCGACCAGGTGCTCCCCTTAGGCGCCGATGGTCGCCCCGCCGGGGAGAGCCTGCCCATGGCGACCCTGCGCCTCCTGCCGCCGGTCACGCCGTCGAAGGTGATCGGCATCGGCACCAACTACAAGAAGCACGCCTTGGAGATGGGCCGGGCGCTGCCGACGGTGCCCAAGATCTTCCTCAAGCCGGCCACGGCGGTCATCGGCCCCAACGAGCCCATCCTCCTGCCCCCTGGGGCCGAGCGTGTGGACCATGAGGTTGAGCTCGGCGTCGTCATCGGGCGGCGAGCGAGCCGGGTGAGCGCCGCGGAGGCGCTCGACTACGTCTTGGGCTACACCGTCGTCAACGACGTGACCGCCCGGGACTTCCAGCGCGCCGACGGCGTCTTCGCCCGGGCCAAAGGTTTCGACAGCTTCTGCCCCGTGGGCCCCTGCCTCGTCACGGGCCTCGACCCCCGGGACCTCGCCGTCTCGGCGCGGGTGAACGGGCAGACGCGCCAAGAGGGCCGCACCTCGGACCTCATCTTCGACGTGGCGACGATCATCGAGTTCGTGAGCGGCGTGATGACCCTGCTCCCCGGCGACCTCATCGCCACGGGCACCCCCGAGGGGGTCGGGCCGCTGACCCACGGCGATCTGGTCGAGGTAGAGGTCGAGGGGATCGGCGTCTTGCGGAACCCCGTCTTTGACCGCGACGATCGTCGGTCCCGATGATCGCCCGGTCGCTGCCTGAGTTGGTTGGACGACCAACCAAGCGGGGCGCCTCATGATCGACGCGGACCTGGCGCTGAACGCGGGCGCCCTGGGCGGGCTGCTCGCCTTGGCCGTGCTCTTGGGCCCCTGGCGGGCGCGGCTGGGCTGGCCGCTGATGATCGGCCTCGTCGTCGTCGGCCTGGGCCTGGGCTTCGGGCTGAACGTCATCGCGTTGGGGGCGCCGCTCACGCCTTTCCCCGGCGAGGCGCTGTTTGTGCTCCTCCTCTGGCTGCTCCTGGGGCGGCTGGCGAACGAGGCGGGCGGCGTCTTCACCGGGCAGAGCTGGGGCTTCGCCGCGCTCTTTGGCGCCATGCTCTCCGGGGATCAGGCCACGGCGACGCGGCTGGCGCCTCTGGCGCCGACGCCGAAGCTCGCCGCGCGCCTCGCCTTGGTCGCTGGGGTCGGCGGGCTCATGAGCCCCATCGGCAGCCCCGCGCGCCTGCTCCTGCGCGACATCGGCCCGACGGGGCTCTTGCCTGTGGGGCTCGCGCTCCTCGCCTGGCCTTACGCCTTGGAGCGGGCGCCGAAGGGCCCCGGCGGGCGCCTCGCGGTGACGGCGGTGCTGAGCGTCGTCCTCATCTTCGGCTTTCGCCCGGAGTGGCGCCTGCCCGTCTTGGCGTTTGGCTGCGTCGCCTTGGCGCTGTTGGCTGGGGCGCGGGCGCCGGACGCCGCCTTGGGCGCGCCGGGCCGTGAGGTGGCCTGGGCGCTGACCCTCGGGGTGCTCGTCGGCCTCGCGCGCACGAGCGGGGCCTTGGCGGAGCTGCGGCTGGGCCTCGCCTGGCTGTTTGAGAGCTCGCCGGATCTGGCCCTGGTGGCCGTCGTGCTCGGCGGCGCGGCGCTCTCGGCCCTGGCCGGGGAGCTCGGCGCGGCGCTCATCGCGCTCTCCGTCGTCGAGGCCGGGGCGGAGCCGCTCACTCGGCCGCTGACCTTGGTGCTCACGGCGGGCCTCGCCGTCGGTGTCGGCGCCGTGCGGGCGGCGGCGGTCAGCCGCGAGGCTCGGCGTGGGCTCGTTCAGCGCGTGATCGTGATGGGGATCTGGACGCTTGGGCTATGATGCCCACCATGCGCGCACACCTCCTCGGCCTCTTCACCTTCGCGCTCTCTCTCACGGCCCTCGCCGCCGCGCCGCCGCCGACCCGCGGCACCCAAGGTGTGGTCGCCGCGGACAGCCTCCTGGCGTCCCAAGCGGGCGCCGAGGTGCTGCAGCGCGGCGGGAACGCCGTTGACGCCGCCATCGCCGCCGCGCTCAGCTCCGGCGTCGTCATGCCCGCGGGCTCCGGCCTCGGCGGCGGCGGCTTCGCCGTCGTCTCGATGGGCGGGCAGCACTACAGCCTCGACTTCCGTGAGGTCGCCCCGGCGAAGGCCCACCGCGACATGTTCCTCGACGGCCGCGGCGAGGTCGTCCCCAAACGGAGCACTGAAGGGGGGCTCGCCGTCGCCGTGCCCTCCGAGGCCCGGGGGCTCAGCGCCTTACATCGTAAGTATGGCCGCCTGACCCTCGCCCAGATCGCCGCCCCGGCGGTGCGACAGGCCACCGAGGGCTTTGAGATCGGCGCGCACCTCGCCGGGAGCCTCTCGCGCCTCCCGGGCGTGGCGCCGCTGCTCTTCGGGGCGCCGACCGTGCCCAACGAGGGGCAGCTCGTGCGGCGGGTGGCCTTGGCGAGCACGATCAAGGCCTGGGCCAAGTCCGGCGGAGAGGCTCTGAACACCGGCCCCATCGCCCAGGAGCTCGCCAGCGTCGTCCAGGCCGCCGGGGGCGTGCTCACCGCCGAGGACCTCGCCGCGGTGAGCCCCAAGGAGCGCGCGCCGCTCGTCGGCAAGTACCGCGGCTACACCCTCGTCACGATGCCGCCGCCGTCCTCTGGCGGCGCCGTGCTCCTGCAGCTCCTCGCGGCGCTTGAGGGCTTCGACGTGAAGGCGCTGGGGCACAACTCCTCGGCCCACGTTCACCTGCTCTCGGAGCTCATGAAGCACGCCTACGCCGACCGGGCGCGGGTGATGGGGGACCCCGACTTCGTGACTGTGCCCGTGGACACGCTCTTGTCGCCCGCCCGCATCGCCGAGATTCAGCGAAGTGTGTGGCCCTCACGCACCTTCCCTTCGGATCGGTACGGCGCGGCCATCGACGCCCCCAAAGACGCGGGCACCTCCCACATCTCCGTGCTGGACAGCGCGGGCCTCGCCGTGGCGCTCACGACGACGATCAACACGAGCTTCGGCAGCCAGGTGGTCGCCCCTAAGTCTGGCGTGCTCCTGAACAACCAGATGGATGACTTCGTGGCGAAGCCCGGCGTGCCCAACGCCTTCGGGCTCATCGGCCTGGAGTCCAACGCCATCGCCCCGGGCAAACGCCCGCTCTCGTCGATGACGCCCACCGTCGTCTATGACGCCGAGGGGAGGGTGGTGATGGTGGTCGGCGCCTCGGGCGGCTCGACGATCATCAGCGCCACCCTGCAGATCATCTGCAACGTGCTCGACTTCGGCATGGATCCCTCCGAGGCGGTCTCCGCGCCGCGGATGCACCACCAGTGGATGCCGAACGTCGTGAACCTGGACCTGGGTTTCCCCGACGACGTCGTCGTGGGGCTTGAGTCCCGGGGCCACGAGGTCAAAGTGAGCGAGCACTTCTCCGCGGCCCAGGTCATCGTCTGGGGCGCGGACGGCCAGATGACCGCGGCGAGCGATCCCCGAAAGGGCGGGAGCCCCGCGGCGGCGCGCTGAACGGCGCCGGGGCGCTCAGCCCGTGGTCTCGCTGCTGTTGTTCTCCCGGCCCGTCACCGCGCGCAGGGCGGCGATGGCGGCCTTGGCGGCCTCGTCGATCTCCGCCTCGCCGCCGCCGAGGTAGACGCGGCCGAACGCGCCGAAGGAGATGAACTCCAAGACGTCGATCTGGGCGGCCTTCTCGGCCTCGTTCGTCGCCAGGAGGGCGTAACCCGCGGGGTGGACCTCCAAGACGTAGAGCGAGGTGCTCTCCCGCAGGAGGTTGCCGTGGCGGAAGCGGTTCACGAGCAGGCCGTGGTGGCCGGTGACGCCGCGGATGATCTGCTCGGACATGATCTTCGGCTTGAGGCGGTCCTGCACGGAGATCCCCAGCTCCCGCTGGATGGCCTCCCCGGCGGCGCGCACCTGGCCTTGGTCGCGGTGGTGCAGCTCCAGCGCGCCGTAGCGCCGCTCGACGATCTGCATGCCCGGCGTGCAGGAGGTGGACTTGAGGACCACGTCGGTGACGCGGTTGATGTCCATGCCCGGCGACACCTCAACGAAGAGGGCGGCGTCGCCCTCCAGCGGGGGGTAACCCTGGGCCACGGTGCCCAAGAAGCCCGCGGTCTGGGGCTGGAGGATGTCGATGTGGGTGAAGGTCCGCAGGTCGATGCCGCGAGGCTTGGACATAGATCCGGCTCCAGGAGGGCAGTCTGCCGTTGTACCGAGCCTTGTCGCTGGGGTCAAGGCGCCCAAGGTGTGCTGGTCGTGATAACCTCGTGGCTCGGATCTCGGAGAGCGTGATGCGTAACGTCCTGGGCATCATCCCTGTCGCCTTCGCCGTGGGCTGCAACACGGAGTGCGCCGATCTCGACCGCTTCAACGGCAGCTACGAGGTCTTCGGCGCGGTGCGTAGCCACAGCCCGGAGGATCTCGGCGCGCTGCGCGCGGACGCGCTGTTCTACAACGGCACCCGGGAGTGGGGCCTCGTGTACGCGCCCTCCAACGGCGTGCTGCGCATCGCCTTGCCCGAAGGGGAGCTCACGGCGAACTTCGACGAGGGCGCCGGGGGCTGCAACACCTTCACCTTAGACATCCCCACGGGGAGCTGGGAGGTGGACGTCACCGAGCTCACCGATGAGGAGCCCGTGATCTCGTCCCACACCGTGCGCTTCTCCGCGGACATCGTCTGGACCGGCGACGGCTTCACCGGGCGGTACGACGTCGAGGACGAGTGGGCGCTCAGCACCGGGGAGTCCGGTCGGCTCACCGCCGAGGGCACGCTGTCGGCGACGCGGCTGGATGCGGGGGGCGAGGACGGATAAGACGGGCTCCCTGTCCAAGGAGCGCCCGTGCTCAACCTCCTCATCTCCATCGGCCTCGCCTTGGCCGCCTTCGGCCTCGGCGCGCTCAGCGGCAAGTGGACCTACGGCCTCGCCCCGGCGCTCTTTGTGCTGCCCGTCGCCTTCTTCTTGTTGGCGCGGCGCACCTCCAAGCAGGTCGAGGGGATCTTGAGCGCGGCGATGGCCGCCTTGCAGCAGCGTAAGATCGACGACGCCAAGGTGCTGTTGGAGTCGGCCCGGCCGCTCGGTCGCTGGCAGTTCTTGGTGAACGAGCAGATCAACGCCCAGCTCGGCGCCATTGAGTACCTCCAGCGCAACACCGCCGCGGCGCGGCCGCTCCTGGAGGCGTCCTGGAGCCGCAACTGGCAGGCCATGGGCATGCTCGCGGTGATCCTCCACCGCGAAGGCAAGACCGCAGAGGGCCTCGCCAAGCTCGCCAAGGCCGAGTACTTCGCGAGCAAGGAGCCGCTCTACTGGGGCCTCCGGGCCTGGCTGCACCTCGAGATCAGCCAGCGGGATCAGGCCCTGGCGGTCACCGTCGAGGGCCTCGGCGGCACCGAGGGCAGCGAGGCGCTCAAGCAGCTCCGCGGGGCGATCGCCAACGACAAGCTCAAGGGCATGCGCTGGGATCAGGTCTTCGGCCAAGGCTGGTTCAGCTTCTTCCCCGACATGGTGCCCCAGGCGCCCAACCAGCAGGTGAAGCCCCAGCCCATCTTCCCCAAGGACGTGCCGAGCGCCATGCGCCGCGGCGGCATGACCTGGCCCTCGCCCCGCCGCTGAGGCGCGGTTTAGTAGCCGCCGCGCTCCACGGACTCCAAGGCGCGGCGCAGCGGCACGTCGTCGGGCCACACGTCAAGGGCGGCGAGCAGGATGGTCTCGGCGCGCTCACGATCGCCCAGAGCGGCGTAGACCAAGGCCGCGGCGTGCACGACGCGGGGGTCGTCGGGGTGCTCCGCTAAGAGCGCCTCGACCTGGCTGAGGTCGGCGGCGTCGGCGTAGTCCGCCCAGAGCTCCAAGAGCCCCGCGGCGACCCGCGCCCGGCGGGGGCCCGCGAGCGGCATCGCCGTCTTGAAGGCGCGCTCGGCCTCGTCGGGGAGGCCCGCGGCGCTGGCCTGCTCGCCGAGCTCGACCAGCGCGAGCCAGGCGCCGGGATCTTGGCGCACGGCGCCCCGCGCGCGGATGAGGGAGTCGGGATCGGTGATGCGCACCTCGGCGAAGGCGCGCTCCGCCAAGGCGCCGAGCTGGGCGGAGAGGGAGGACGGGCCGTGCAGATGAACCCGGTGCACGAAGGCGCCGCGGGTGATGATGAGGGCGTGCATACGCTGGCTCACCCCGCCGAGGGTGAAGGTCAGCTCGACCCGCTGGGCGGGCCAGCCGTCCCGGGTGCTCGCGCTCTGGCGCACGACGGCGAGGCCCGAGGCGCGGTCGTCGAGCTGGTCCAAGAAGGCCTTCGTGGCCGTCGCCGGGCCCGGCGGGCGCTCGTAGCTGCGGGTGGTCACGACGAGGGCGGCCTTGTCCGTCGGCGAGAGCCAGCCCCGGTCGTCGGTGAAGGCCCAGCCCTCACGCCAGGCGCTCGGTCGGCTGGCGACGAGGCCCGAGCTCACGAGGGGCTCCAACGAGACGAGCTGCGGCCCCATCAGGCGGAGCGCGGCGAGGCCCAGGACGAGGCTCAGCATCGCGAGGCGCCTCACCCGCAAGTTGGACGCCGCCGTGAGCCTGAAGCCCTCGGGGCCGAGCAGCGTCGCCATCAGCGCGCCGCCCAAGAGCCCGCCGAGGTGCCCCCAGTTATCCACGGCCTCAGATTGTATGCCGATGAGCAGAGGATAAATGAGGTACGGCAGCACGCCCCAGCCGAATTGACGGCGGGCCGAGTCGGGCAGGAGCTCCTCGTGTTTCCAGCCGAAGATCACCGCCGCGGCGAGCAGGCCGAAGTCGCCGCCCGAGGCCCCGAGGCTCGGCCGCCCAGGGCTCATCCACAAGGACAAGGCCCCGCCGCTGACGACAGATACCATCCACAAGGCCAGGAGGTTCCGGCGGCCTAAGGCGCGCTCCAGGTTGGAGCCCGCCCAGGCCAAGAACAGCATGTTGAGCGCGAGGTGGGTGAAGCTCAGGTGCAAGAAGCCGTAGGTGACGAGGCGGTGGACCTCGCCGAGCTCCAAGGCCGCGGGCGCCCAGTTCGTGAGGTGGTCCACGAGCCAGCCGCTCACGCCGGGCACCTTGGACCAGAGGTAGAGCCGAACCTGCAGGCCCACGAGCGCCGCGGTGACGAGCGGCGCGGCGTAACGCACCCGCTGGCGGTAGAGGCGCTGCTCGGGGTCGATGAGGGGCTCGGCGAGCTCTAGCGTGCTCAGCGGGCGAAAACGCCGCCCGGTGACGGCCTCAACCCGCACCAGGGTGTCCGGGCCGAGGAGGCCCTCCCGGACCTGCTCCTCAAACTGGGCCTGGGTGAGCCGCTCGGTCTTGCCGTCTGGACCTCGGACCTCGACGATCAACTCGGGGCGCCTCCCGCCGCCGCGTAGAGGTCGAGGAGGTGCCGGATCTCCAACAGGAAGGCGCCGCCGAGGCCGATCCCCAGCGCCGGCCAGGCCCAGATCGGGCGCTCCTCAACGAAGAGCCCGACGAGGCCCACGCTGCCGACGCCTTGCGCCAGGGCCAGGAGCCCCCAAGGGAAGGGCAGGCCGTCGAAGCTGGGCTCGGTGTCCCCGGCCCAGATGCGCAGCCCGGCCATGAGCGGGGCGCCGACGGTCGCGACGATCGGCGCCATGCCGAGGGTGAACAGCCAGGCCGAGATTAGGCTCAGCCGCGTGAGCCAGGCGCCGAGGCGTCGGGCAGGGCTGGGCGGCGGTCTCGGCTCGGGCGGCTTCATGCCCTCATTAGAGCATCTTCGCCCCGGTGCCGCGCGGCGCGCCTCAGCCGCCGAGGCGGGCCAAGGCCCAGCGCGCGTGCTCGCGGTGCACGGGGTCGGCGCTGTCCGCGTAGGGGCGCAAGGCCGGGATGGCCGCGGGGTCGCCGAGGTTGCCGAGCGCCGTCAGCGCGTTTCGTTTGAGCCCGAAGGGCCCCGCCCGGCGCAGGGGCGAACCCAAGAAGCGGTCCCAGAGCGCCTGATCCTCGCTGCCGAGGAGCTCCGGCAGGTCCAGGTAGGCGTTTCTGGGCAGAAGATCGTCCTCCAGGGAGTCCGGCGCGGCGGCGTTGTGTGGGCAGACCTCCTGGCAGACGTCGCAGCCGAACACCCAGCGCCCGAGCCCGGCCCGCAGAGGCTCCGGCGTGGCGTCCCGGGACTCGATGGTCCAGTACGAGATGCAGCGCCGGGCGTCGAGGTGGTGGGGTCCGACGAAGGCGTCCGTCGGGCAGGCGCTGAGGCAACGCACGCAGCGCCCGCAGTGATCTCCGAGCGGCGCGTCCGGGGGCAGCTCGGCGTCGGTGACGATGGCGCCGAGCAGCATCCACGACCCCCGGGCGGGGAAGATCTGGACGTTGTTCTTGCCGGAGTAGCCGAGCCCCGCGAGCTCCGCCCAGGCGCGCTCCAGCACCGGCGCGGTGTCGACGCCGCCGTAACAGACGAAGCCGAGGCGGCGCAGGTCGGACATGAGCTTGAGCAGACGTTTGCCGACGAGGTTGTGGTAGTCGCGGCCCCAGGCGTAGCGGGCGACGAGGCCGGTGAGGCCGCCGGGGTCGGGGGGGCGGCGGTGGTGGTGCTCCAGGCCCAGCACGATGACGCTTCGGGCCGTCGACAGGCGCCGCAGGGGGTACATACGCTCCTCGGCGCTCGCCTCTAAGTAGCGTAAGGAGCCGTGATCCCCGCGGTTAAGCCAGGCCGCGAACTCCTGCGCGCGAGGCGCGGCGTCCGGGGGGACCGCGGCGATCCGGAGGTGCTGGAACCCCAAGGCGGCGGCGCGGGCCTGGAGCGCTCGGCGTAGGGTAGGGCCGTCTTGCATGGTGGGCGGGGGTGGTTCGGGGCGCTGAGGTGGTTAGGAATGCGGGCGACCTCTCCCTTTAGCCTGTGACCGCCGGAGTCCCCATGCTCACCCATCGCGCGAACCTGCAGCAGCACCTCCCCGTTCACGACGTCGTGATCTTCGGATCGGGGCCCGCTGGGCACACCGCGGCGCTGTACTCGGCGCGGGCGAACCTCAAGCCCGTGGTGTTTGAGGGCAACCAGCCCGGCGGCCAGCTCACCATCACCACCGACGTCGACAACTTCCCGGGCTTCCCCGAGGGCATCATGGGCCCCGAGCTCATGGAGCGTATGAAGGCGCAGTCCGAACGTTTCGGCACCCGCTACTCCTACGAGATGTGCCAAGAGATCGACCTCTCGGCTTGGCCCTACCACTTCAAGGCCGGAGGTGAGGAGGGCTACGCCCGGACGGTGATCATCGCGACGGGCGCCTCGGCGAAGTACCTCGGCCTGCCGAACGAGCTGCGCCTCCAGGGATACGGCGTGAGCGCCTGCGCCACCTGCGACGGCTTCTTCTACCGGGGCAAGGTCGTGGCCGTCGTCGGCGGCGGCGACTCGGCGGCGGAGGAGGCCACCTTCCTCACGCGCTTCGCCTCCAAGGTCTACCTGCTCGTGCGCCGTGACAAGCTCCGCGCCTCGAAGATCATGCAGGACCGCGTCTTCCAGAACGAGAAGCTGGAGGTGCTCTGGCACACTGAAGTCGCGGATGTGCTCGGCGACAAACACGTCACCGGCGTCGTGCTCCGCGACACCCGCGACGGCAGCACCCGTGACCAGACCGTCGACGGACTCTTCTTGGCCATCGGCCACGAGCCGAACTCCGGCCCCTTCCGGCCCTGGCTCGACGCCGATGAGACGGGCTACCTCGTGCCCTCGGAGCCGGGCACGCCGCGCACCAAGATCCCCGGCGTCTTCATCTGTGGGGACGTGCAAGATCACGTCTACCGTCAGGCGATCACCGCCGCGGGCTCCGGCTGCATGGCCGCTCTGGAGGCCGAGCGTTGGTTAGAGTCCACCCAGCACGCCCTCAAGGCGGGCGAGGCGGTCTGAGCCGCGCGTAGGCGCCGGGCCGCTTGACGGGTCGCGGACACGAACTTGGGGTGGCAGGGGCTAAGCTGTGAGCGCGACAAAACCTCATCGCCTCGGAGCCTCCATGCGAGCCCAACGCCCTGCGACCCTCCTGCTCCTCACCCTCCTCACGTCCTGCGGTGTCAGCCCCCAGGCGGAGGAGCTCGGCTTGGCCTCCTCCGTCGTCGACCCTGGCGCGGCGACGGCCCGGGCCATCTCCGAGAGCGCGGAGCACCTGCGCCCCGCCCTCGCCGGGCGCCCCAACCTCGACCTCAGCCGCCTGGAGGTCCGCCGGATCGATGAGGACCCGACCCTCGGCCTCCGCCACGTCCGGGTGCAGCAGACGGTGAACGGCGTGCCCGTGCTGCACGGCGAGGCCATCGTTCATCTCTACTCCGACGGCAGCCTCCGCGGCCTCACCGACAACCTCCTCGACGGCGTCGAGGTGGACACTACGCCCTCCGTTGACGAAGGCGACGCCGTCGAGCGCGCCGTCGGCGCGTCAGTCGGCTGGGACAAGCTCACCGACGACCCCGAGTCGAGCCTGTGGGTGATGCGGGTGGACGGCGTCGACCACCTCGCCTGGAAGGTGCAGCTCCGCCGCATCGACGGCAGCGAGCACACCTCAATGCCGCTCGTCTGGATCGACGCGCACTCCGGCGAGGTCCTGCGCAGCTACGACAACCTCCACACCGCCGCGGGCACGGGCAAGACGAACTACTACGGCACCGTCGACATCAAGATCACGAAGCCCGCCTCGGACACCAACTTCTACCTGGAGGACCCGGCCCGGGCGATCGGCACCTACACGATGAACAGCGGCTACTCCACCGCGGCCTACGTCTACGACGCGGACAAGGTGTTTGACTCCAGCTCGCAGAAGTCGGCGGTCGAGGCCCACTACGCCGCGGCGGAGGTCTGGGACTACTACCTCTACACCCACAACTGGGACGGCCTCGATGACGCGGGCGGCCCGGGCTACGTCGGCTCGGTCACGGGGACGGGCACCGTCATCTCGATGTTCGTGAACTACGGCCGCCGCTACGCCAACGCATTCTGGGACGGCAGCGCGATGTACTTCGGCGACGGCGACGGCACGACGCTCAGCTCGCTCACGACCATCGACATCACCGGCCACGAGATGACCCACGGCGTGACCTCCTACACCGCGGGCTTCACCTACTACGGCGAGTCCGGCGCCTTGGACGAGGCCTACGCCGACATCATGGGCTCCATGGTCGAGCGTTACGCCTTGGGGGAGAGCGCCGACACCTGGATGATCGGCGAGGACTGCTACACGCCGTCGAGCGCAGGCGACGCGGTCCGCTACATGGATGACCCCGCCGCGGACGGCTTCACCACGTCCCACTACGACGACATGTACACGGGCTTTGAGGACAGCGGCGGCGTTCACATCAACGCCGGTGTGGTGAACCTGGCGTTCTACCTGCTCTCTGAGGGTGGCAACCACCCGGACTACGGCGGCACGGCCATGACCGGCATCGGCGCCGACGAGGCGGCCGACATCGCGTTCCGCGCCCTCAACCGTTACCTCACGAGCGGCTCGGACTTCATGGACGCCCGCAACGCCTGGCTCGACGCCGCGCAGGACCTCTACGGGGCGATGAGCCCGCAGTATGAGGCCGTGATGGACGCCTGGGCGCTCGTCGGCGTCGGCGACGGCTCGTCGGTCTCCACCTGCAGCGGCTACGACTACACCTTCTCGGGGGTGCTGCCGCACTCCAGCGGGGCGACCTACCGCTTCTACCCGAACAGCAAGGGCTACACGACGACGGTGAAGGGCACCCACGACGCGGCCCTGGAGGGCACGACGTCGGCGAACTTCGACATCTTCCTCCAGAAGTACAACACGTCCACCGCCAAGTGGGACACCGTGGACAAGTCGAAGACCGCGTCGAGCTCCAGCGAGTCGCTCTCGTACATCGGCGCCCGGGGCACCTACCGGCTCTACGTCAAGAGCGCGACGAGCACGGGCAGCTTCACGGCCTGCTTGACCACGCCCTGAGCCGTCATGGCGCCGCCGCGTTGGCAGCCCCAGCGCGGCGGCGTCAGTGGCCCTGGGGGTTCGGGGCCGGGGCGCCCTCGATCCCCTCGTCGACGCAGAGCAGGATCCAGCCGCCTTTGTACGGGCCGATCACCGGGCTCGTGCAGGTCCGGGCGTGCTCAGGGCTCAGCAGGGCCTTGAACTCGGTGAAGCTCCGCCCGTCCGTGGAGGACGCCATGACGGGCTGGCGGCGACCGTTCAGGGGGCGCTGGGCGACGACGTAGAGGGTGTCGTCGTGCACAAAGGCGAAGGGCACGCTGACGTTGTTGAAGGTCTGGGCCTTCTGGAAGGGATCGCCGGTGAACTGGCTCACCTGGTTGTGCCCGTCGGTGACGAAGAGCATCAGGCTGTCGCGAAACCGCACGGGGCTCGGGTCCACCAGGGCGACGCCGCGGAGGCGGGTCTGGGCGGGCGGGGTGGAGCGGATGTCGTTCGGGTCTTTGTCTTCGGCGGGGTCCCCGTGGGTGCCTTGCCGGGAGACGAACCAGAGGCTGTCCTCAAAGATCTGCGGATCGATGAAGGCGACTGCCTCGGGGTCCTTAAACCACCAGGTCTCCTCCACCCAGCTCGTGCCGTCGAAGCGCAGACCGAAGAGGGCGGGGCCGATGATCTTCGCGCGGATCGGGTTGTGTTTGCCGCCCATGTCGATGCCGGTCACCCAGAGCTCGCCGTCGGGGCGGACCGTGAGGCCGAGGCTCTCCAGCTTCTCGGCGATGGGCTCGGGCTCCGGGGTCCAGCGCTGAAGGTCGGTCGAGGTGAAGGCGTAGACCGACGATGGCGGCCGCGGGGGCGGCATCTCGTGCTGAAAGCAGGCGAACGTGAGGAGCGCGGCGGGAAGCATAGTCAACGCGAAGGATCCAGGCAGCTCGCCAGCGTGGTCGCTACAACGGCGTGTCCCGCGGCGGTCCAGTGACCATCATACTGGAAATACGGGTCTTCGCCAGCCTTCGCCGCGGCGCGTAGGGGCGTCGTGAGGCTACACGAGGCCACGCCGAGCCGATCGAGGAGCGCCTTCACCTGACGCTCCGGGCCGTCGAGCTCAGCTTTGGCCGGATCGAGGCCGACGAGGCCGAAGGTGGGCGCGAGCCTGTCCTCCTCGACGACAAACGCCGGGGGCGCGATGGCGACGACCAATTTTGCGCCGCGCTCCTCGGTGGCCCGCTTCGCCGCCAGGATCGCCGTCTCCGTCGCCCGCAGCTTGCCGCCGAGCTCTCCTTGGCCCTCCTGGGTGAATAGGCGCAGCTCACCCTTCCACCGGCCGCGCTCGGGGCTGCCTTCCCGGGCGAACTCCCGCAGCGCGCTCTGCACACGCCACTGGCCGAGCAGGTAGGAGCGGCGGGTGAAAAAACGCACGACGGGGTGGGTGAAGCCGCCGACCATGGGGTTGCCGTCAGGGCGGTTCGCGTGCCGCTGGCGCTCCATGGGGTATCGCTCGTTGTCGAAGAGATCGTTGCCCAAGAAGAACACGATCACCATGCCGTCGAGGCCCAGGGGCTCGGCCAGGCGGCGGAAGAGGGGGGCGGCCTGGAAGGTGCCCCAGGCGTCCGCGCCGCCGTTGAAGGTCTCCCAGCCCAGCGCCGTAGCGAGGCGCGCCGTGGCCGTGTCCTCCTCGCGCACCTGGGCGGCGAAGGTGAAGGAGTCCCCCTGGATGAGCCAGCGCGGCGTGGCCGTCTCGGGGCCGGGCTCCGCGCCGCGTAGGCCCAAGGAGTTCACGCGGATGGGCACCTCGTAGCCCAAGGAGCGCACGGTCACGTTCAGACCGGGGTTGGGGCGGTGCAGCAGCTCCTTGTCCGTGACGTAGAGGCCGTCCGGCGCGTTGCCCGGCGCGTTGAACAGGATGTCCGCCGCGCCGTGGGGCTCGATGAGCCGCGCGAGGAGCTCCGCGGCGATGACGCCGACGACGAGGCCGCCGAGGACGAGGCCCAGGCGTGAGAGCCAGCGGCGGGCGCGGCTTGGGGGAGCGGGAGACGGGCTCATGGTCACGAGGGGGCCCTCCTGGCGGCCTGAGTCTACCAAAGCTCAGGCTCAGACGCCGAGGGCCTCCATCACGGCCTTGAGCAGCACGTCCGGGGAGGCGGGCTTCCGAACCCGCTCGCTCTTGTGCTCGTCGAGGATACGGATGAGGGCGTAGTCCGTGCAGGCCGTGTGAATGAGCACCTTCGGCGGGCGCTCTAGGCGGTCGATCTCGTCGAGCAGCACGAGGCCGCCGAGGTGCTCGATGCCTTCAGCGGCGCGGCGGGCGCGGGGCCCCATGCCGCCGTGGACGGCCTCGCCCAGCGGCACAAAGATGTCGGTCACGACGAGGTCGTAGCTCCGCTGGTGCAGGGCCGCGATCGCCTCCTGTACGTCTCGGGCGAGGTCGACCTCGGCGCGGAGCACCTCGATGAGGATCTCACGGGTGAGGGAGACGTTCTCAGGCTCGTCGTCGATGAACAGGATGCGCATGTGGGCTCGTGGGGCGGCGCGGGCGCCGGAGAGGACCAGGCTCGTCTCTACTCGTAGCGCACCGTGAGCGTGAGCGCCTGCGCCGCGAAGCTGCCGCCCGGCCCGTAGACCGTCGCCGCCCCGGCGCGCAGCGAGCGCACCGGGCGCCCGATGACCCGATCGAGAAGCCAACGCTCGGGATCGCTGAGGCCGTGGCGGAGGTCGGCTTGGGCGTCGGGCTGGCGCCAGAGCTGCACGAGGCCGCCGATGGGGGCGCTCGGCCGCAGGTCAAAGCTCACGAGGCGTCCGTCTTCGCTGAGCTTGCAGTCCCGGGCGTCCAGCGCCTCCTCGCCGAGGCGCGCCCAGCACAAGGCGGAGCCGCCGGTGAGGTCGATGCCCATGGAGAACCCGGCGGTGTGCACGTAGAGCGCTGTGCGCGCGGCGCCACGCAGCGCCGGGGGATCGTCCCCACGGCGACGGGTGAGCACGGCCCAGCCATCGACGAGGAGGTCACGGGTGCCCGCCCGGAGCACACCGCGCAGGGTCCCGGCGGAGACCAGGGCCTCCGCGCCGAAGCGCCCACGCCCGGTTGAGCTCACCACCTCCGGCGTCGGCGCGCCCTCGGGGCTCGGCGTGAGGCGCAGGCGCAGGTCAAGATCGACGTCCCGGGCGTCGAGGGTCCAGCCCAAGGCGTCGCGGCGCAGGCCGTCGGGGCCGATGACGAGGCCGCCGTCGTCGGGCAGGGCGGTCACCATCGTCGGCGGGCCCCGGCGCCCGTAGCTCAGGGGCAGCTCACGTCGCCCGTCGAGGTCCAAGGAGATGGCGCCGGCGCCGCGCAAAAGCCCGGTGTTGTTTCGGCTCACCCGCACGTCGAGCACGCTGTTGTCGACGTTCAGGCCGATGAGCTCGTAGCTCTCTTGCCCCAAGAGCCCCGCGTCCTCCAGCCGCCAGGGACCGTCCGCCGCGCCGCAGGCGAACCAGAGCAAGGCCAGCACCTCAGCCTCCAGCGCCGGGCAGGTCGCCCGTGGGCGGCGGCTTCACGGCGTTGGGATCACAGAGGTCTTTGCCCCGGCGCTCGATGAGCAGGGCGCGCAGGTCGGGATCCTCAACGAACTGCGCCCGAGGGGGCAGGGGATCTTGGCAGAGCTGCTCCCCCTTGTCCCGGAGGTGGTTGAGCAGGTCGTTGTAGTGCGCCAGGGCCGTCATGCGGCAGGCGTCACGTTTCATGGCGTCGAGGATGTTGTCGCAGCTCGCCCGGTCGAGGGGCCGCTGCTGGCCGAGCACCCAGCGGTAGACCGCCGACCAAGCCCGGGGATCGTCAGGGCTCAGCCCAGCGTCGAGGATCCACGACGCGGCGACGGCCTCCACGTTGCCCGGGCGGGCGCCGGGCGGGATCCAGTCGCGCAGGTGCGCCGAGAACAGGTGCAGGTGGCAGTCATCCGCGAACTCCCCGGCCTGGGCGCAGAGCGTCGGGTCGCTCAGGGTCTCGGCGAGGCGGAAGGTGCAGTCCGCGCCGTGGGGGGCGCCCAAGGCGGCGCAGGCCGTGAGCGCGGCGCTGCGATCGGAGCGGGCGAGGCGCGGGGACACCTCGGACATGCAGGCCGCCCGCATCCGCGGCTCACCGAGCTCAAGGCAGAGCTCGGCGGCGGCGCGCGGGTCCACCTCCGCCCGCGCCAGGGCGCGGGTGAAGGCCTGGGGGTCGGACATCGTGTCGTCGGACCGCGAGCATCCGAGGAGGAGCAGGAGGGGGAAGAACATCCGCTTCACCATAACCCCGAAGGGATCCCCCCTGCGCGCCGCGTTAGGGTCGTCACAGGAGGATGAATGTCCCAGGACCGTCGTAGACACGCGGAGGCGACCTTACGCAACCGCGAGCCGATCTTGCAGGTGCTCCAGTCGATCCTCCCGGTGGAGGGCGCGCTCTTGGAGATCGCCTCGGGCACCGGGGAGCACGCGGCGCATCTCGCGCCCCGGATGCCCAAGCTGCGCTGGATCCCGACGGACGGGGACGAGGACGCCGTCGAGAGCATCGCGGCCTGGCGCGCCGCCACGGGCAGCCCCAACCTCGACGCGCCCCGGCTCCTCGACGTGCGTGAGGAGGACTGGGGGGTGAATGACCTCGACGCCGTGCTCTGCGTCAACATGATTCACATCTCGCCTTGGGAGTGCACCGAGGCCCTGATGCGCGGCTCGGCCCGGGCGCTCAAGCCCGGCGGCCTGCTCTACCTCTACGGGCCGTTCATGATCGACGGCCTGCACACCGCGCCGTCGAACGAGCGCTTCGACCGGATGCTGCTCATGCAGGACCCGAGCTGGGGCGTGCGGGATCTCGGCGCCGTCACCGACGCCGCCTTCGCCGCGGGGCTCGTCCTGGAGGGCCAGGTCGAGATGCCCGCGAACAACCTCTCGGTCTGGTTCAGGCGCCCGCCCAGCGCGTGAGGGGCGGACGCCTGACCTGGCCGCCGCTCAGCGGCCGCGACGCCGGAGGAGGGCGGCCGCGCCGAGGAGCAGGCCCATCAGGCCGCCGGTCTCGCCCGCGTCGGTCTCACCCGTCGCGCAGCCGAGGCCGCCGCCGCCCTTGGTGACGCCGTTGAGGAGGTCGTCCTCTTCGTCCTCGATGGGCGTGTCATCGCTGCCGTCGAGGGGATCCGTGCCGTTGGAGACCTCCTCGCCGTCGGTCACGCCGCCGCCGTCGCTGTCCTCGTTCAGCGGGTCGGTGCCGGTCTCGTTGACCTCCTCAGCGTCGTTGAGGCCGTCATCGTCGCTGTCGTCGTCGAGCGGGTCCGTCCCGATGGTCTCGACCTCGTCGCCGTCGCTGAGGCCGTCGTCGTCGCTGTCGTCGTCGAGGGGATCAGTGCCGAGCTCCTGCTCGTCACCGTCGTTGAGGCCGTCGTTGTCGCTGTCGGGGTCGAGGGGATCCGTCGTCCCGAGCACCTCGTCGTTGTCGCCGAGGCCGTCATCGTCGGTGTCCGCGTCGTTCGGATCCGTGCTCAGGTCGATCTCGCCGCCGTCGTTGAGGCCGTCGTCATCGCTGTCGGCGTCGTTGGGGTCGGTCTGGGAGACGTTCTCTTCGAAGTAGTCGGTGAGCCCGTCGCCGTCGGTGTCCTCCAGGTCGTCGGAGGTGTCGAGGGGATCGGTGCCGTCCACCTTCACCTCGTCACCGTCGCTGCGGCCGCCGTCGTCGCTGTCGGCGTCGTTGGGGTTCGTGCCGGCCTCCAGCTCCTCGCCGTCGTTGAGGTCGTCGTCGTCGCTGTCCGAGTCCAGGGGATCGGTCTCGAAGACGTCGAGCTCGTCGCCGTCGCTGAGGCCGTCGTCGTCGCTGTCGGCGTCCAGCGGGTCCGTGCCCGACTCGTTCACCTCGACGGCGTCGCTGAGGCCGTCGTCGTCGGTGTCGGCCTTGGTCGGGTCGGTGCCGAGGCCGTCCTCTTCGCCGTCGTTGAGGCCGTCATCGTCGGTGTCCACGTCCGTCGGGTCGCTGCCGTCATCGACCTCTTCGCCGTCGATCACGCCGTCGCCGTCGGTGT
>JAKLKD010000426.1 GCA_023150845.1 Myxococcota bacterium
CTCGTCGCCGCCGCCCCCGCCGCCGCCGCGCCGCCGCCCCAAGCCCTGCCCGCCCCGACGCCGGTGGTGCTGCCCGCCCGGCCCGAGGGCCCCGCGCCCATCGCCATCATCAGCCTCGCCGGTCGGTTCCCCGGCGCCCCGGACATCGAGGACTATTGGCGCCTCTTGGTTGAGGGCCGGGACGCCGTGCGGGAGGTCCCCAAGAGCCGCTGGGATCCCGCCGAGTGGTACGACCCGGACCCCAAGGCCCCGGGCAAGACCTACAGCCGCCGCGGCGGCTTCTTGGACGACATCGCCGGGTTTGACGCCGACTTCTTCCGGATGTCCCCCCGGGAGGCCGAGGTCGTCGATCCCCAGCAGCGCCTGCTCTTGGAGGTCGCCTGGGAGGCCCTGGAGCGCGCGGGGTACGCCGGGGCCGACGGCGCGCGGACGGCCGTGTTTGTGGGCGCCACCTACACGAACTATCTGGAGGAGCTCCGGGCCGCCGGGGCGCCGCTCTCGGGCCACCTCGCGTTGGGCAACAGCCGGGCGCTCATGGCGAACCGCCTGTCGTGGACGCTCAACCTCGGGGGGCCGAGCGCCACCGTCGACACCCTCTGCTCGTCGTCGCTCTTCGCCGTGCAGGCCGCCGTCGAGAGCCTGCGCCGCGGTGAGTGTGACCTCGCCTTGGCCGGAGGCGCCTACGTCGTGCTCTCGGCCTGGTACTACGTCGTGCTCAGCCGCATGGGCGTGCTCTCCCCCGATGGGCGCTGCAAGACCTTCGACGCCGGGGCGGACGGCTATGTGCCCGGCGAAGGGGTCGGCCTCGTCGCGCTCAAGCGGCTCGACGACGCGCTGCGGGACGGCGATCCCCTCGTGGCGGTGATCCGCGGGGTGGCCACCAACCACGACGGCCGCTCGACGAGCCTCTCGGCGCCGAACCCCGCGGCCCAGGCCCGGCTGGTGCGCGCCGCGCTCACCGACGCCGGGATGCGCCCCGAGGAGCTGGGCTACGTCGAGGTCCACGGCACGGGCACCTCCCTTGGCGATCCCGTCGAGTGGGAGGGGCTCAGCCAGGTCTTCCGCGACGGCCCGACCCGGCGCCAGCAGGTCGCGCTCAGCGCCGTGAAGTCGAACCTCGGCCACCTGGAGCCCGCCGCGGGGGTCGCTGGGCTCATCAAGGCGGCCTTGGCCGTGCAGCGCGGCGTGATCCCCCCGAGCCTGCACCTCCAGCGGCCGAACCCCTTCATCCCCTTCGTGCCGAGCGCGTTTTATGTCCCCGACCGGGCCACCCCCTGGCCGGGGCGCCGCGCGGCGGGGGTGAGCTCCTTCGGCATGGGCGGCGCCAACGCCCACGTCGTGCTGGAGGAGCCCCCGGCGCGCCCCGCCCGGGAGGCGGACCCGGGGCCCTGGCTGCTCACGGTGTCGGCGCACACCCGGACGGCGCTCCTGGCGAGCGCGAGGCGGCTCTACGACGCGGTGGAGGCCGAGGGGCTCGACCCCGCGGAGGTCTGCTACACCCTCGCCGTGGGCCGCGCGGCGATGCCCTGGCGCGCCGCCGCCGTCGTCTATGACCGCGCCTCGCTCCTCGCCGCGCTGCGGGGCGTCGAGCCGCGGCTGAGCCCGGCCCGGGCCCCGGCGATCACCTTGCGCTACTCCCCTGGCGCCCCGGCCTCGGAGCGCGCGGCGGCCGAGGCGCTCTTGGCCCTGGGCGTCACCCCCGAGCGTGTGGTCGGCGCGCCGCCGGAGCTTCACCCCGAGCTCGAGCGCGGCGAGGGTGGGGTTGAGCTGCGCCTCGCCGAGCTGGCGGGCCCTGGGGCCTCGCTCGTGGCCTTGGGCGCGCTCTGGACGGCGGGGGCGGCCGTGGACCGCGCCGCACCGCACCGGACGCGGCCCCAGCGCCGGATCGTGCTGCCCACCACGCCCTTTGAGCGCACGCCGCGCTGGTTCAACCCGCCCACCCCGCCCATACAACCCGCCGAGGCGCCGCCCCCGACGACGGGCCTGCTCTGGCGTCGGAGCTGGGAGAGCGCGCCGCCGCGGGCCACCTCAGCCCCGGCCTCCGCCTGGCGCCTGGGCGGTGACCACGCCGCCACCGCGCTCTTGGCCGCGGGCCTGCAGGTGGATGAGCGCGCCGAGGCACTGCTCTGGGTCGTCGATCCGAGCGCGCTGACCGCCCTGGAGGCCCGCCTCGCGGCCTTCGCCGCCGCCTTGGCCGCCGCCCGGGGCCCCGTCCGTGCGCTGTGCCCCGGGGAGGGCCCCGTCACC
>JAKLKD010000084.1 GCA_023150845.1 Myxococcota bacterium
CCCGGCGCCGCCCGCGCCGCCGCCTCCGCCGCCGCCCGCGCCGCCCGCGCTCGGGCTCGACTTGTAGCCGCCGTGGGCCGCGCCGTCCGCGCCAGCCAGGGTGAGGGTGCCGGAGACCGTCGCCGCGCCGAGCACCCACAGCTCCAGGGGGGCCGCGGCGTTGACCGTGACGGTGACCCCGCTGGCGACGGAGAAGCTCGTGTACTCCCAGGGGCCGTCGCCGAGGCTCTGGCTCGTCGTCGCGGCGAAGGCGCCGTGGAGGCCCTCGCCGTCACAGTCGTCGTCGAGGCCGTTGAGGGCCTCGGTCGCGCCGGGGTTCACGTCGGCGTCTGTGTCATCACAGTCGCTGTCGTCGGTGACCTCTCCGGCGCTCGGGGCGCAGGCCTCGACGGCGGCGTCGGCGTCGCCGTACCCGTCTCCATCGACGTCGGCGTAGTAGGTGACGGCGTCGGCGAGGCCAGGGTCGTCCTCGTCGATGAGCGCGTCGCAGTCGTTGTCGCCGCCGTCGCAGACCTCCGCTGCCGCCGGGCTCACGTCGGCGTCTGTGTCATCACAGTCTCGGGCGTCGGAGACGGCCCCGGAGGGGGCGGAGCAGGCCCGGACGAGCGCCGCGGGGTCGCCGAAGCCGTCCCCGTCGGAGTCCAGGTAGAAGCTCTCGACGTCGGCGGCGTCGTCCTCGTCAATCAACGTATCACAGTCGTTGTCGATCTCGTCGCAGAGCTCCGTGGCGTTTGTGCTGATCTTCGCGTTGGAGTCATCACAGTCGTCCGGGGCCTCGACGTAGCCCGAGGGCGCGGCGCAGGCCTCGATGGGGAAGTCCAGGTCGCCTTGGCCGTCGCGGTCGGCGTCTCGGTAGAACGTGGAGAGCACGCCCTCATCGACGGACCCATCACAGTTGTTGTCCAGCTCGTCGCAGACCTCGGGGGCGTCGGGGTAGACGGTCTCTTCGTCGTCGTCGCAGTCGGTGCCGTCGGCTACCCAGCCCTCGGCGCCCTCGCAGCTCTCCGTGGCGCGGGCCGGGTCGCCGAAGCCGTCGCCGTCCTCATCGGCGTAGAAGAGGGAGCCCCCGGCCTCGTCGATCTCGCCGTCGCAGTCTTGGTCGACGCCGTCGCAGATCTCGACGGCCTCGGGGGCCCGGCTGGGGTCTTGGTCGTCACAGTCTTCGGCGAGGGGGGCGCCGTCGCCGTCGAGGTCGTCGTCTGGGGTGCTGGGGTCGCAGTCGTCGTCGGTCTGGTTGTAGGGGACCTCCGTCGCGCCGGGGTAGATCGCAGCGTCGGCGTCATCGCAGTCCTCCGTCGTGGGGCTGCCGTCGCCGTCCTCGTCCTGTAGGGCGGAGTCACCGCCGGGGATCCCGGTCTCGGTGGGGTCTTTGTCGTCGGTCCGGCAGGCGGCGAGGGCGAGGAGGCTGAGCAGGGCGGCGGCGCGCGTCATGGCGACTCCGGGTGTTTGGGGGCGGTCGTGATAGTGTAGCGGAGATGTACGCCACTCTGCTCCCGCTCTTCCTCCTCGGCTGCGAGGAGCTGCCACCTCCTCCAGAGACGGGCTTTACCCTCGCCCCTTGCCATGTGCGTGGGGTGAACCAAGAGACCTACTGCGGGGTGCTGGAGCGCCCGGAGGACCCGTCGCGGCCCGACGGCCGGAAGATCCCGCTCCGCGTCGTGAAGCTGCCCGCGGTGAGTCCGACCCCCGCCGCCGACCCCCTGTTTCTGCTCGCCGGGGGGCCCGGCCAGGCCAGCAGCGAGATCATCGCCGCCATCGCCCCGGCCCTGCGCCGGATTCACAGCCGCCGGGACCTCATCTTTGTGGACCAGCGCGGCACCGGCGCGTCGAACGCCTTGGACTGTGAGGACGACGGCTCCGACCCCCTCCTGAGCCTCTCCGGGCCGAGCTCCCAGGAGGAGATCCTCACCTGTCTGGAGTACGTGCAGACCCACGCCGACCTCAACTTCTACGGCACGAGCCTCGCCGCGGACGACCTCGACGCCGTGGCCGAGGCCATGGGCTACGCCCAGGTCAACGTCTTCGGCGGTTCCTACGGCACCCGCCTTGGCCTGGAGTGGGCGCGGCGGCATCCCGAGCGGGTGCGCACCTTGATCATCGACGGCGTGGCGCCGGTGCAGGAGCCGATCTTGGGGGGCAGCGCCTCTGACGCCGCCGCGGTTTTTGAGGCCTTGGTCCGCGACTGCGCGGCGGACCCCCGCTGCGCGCCCTTGGACCCCAAGGATGACCTCCTGGCGCTGCTCACGGAGCTGCAGACGCCGAGGTCTGTGCCGCTGGTCCACCCCCGCACCGGGGAGCGCGTCACCGTCGAGCTCGACGCCGATCACCTGCTCGGGCTCCTGCGGGGGATGCTCTACGCCCCGGACCTCACCCGGCTCACGCCCCTCGCGCTGGACGACGCCCGCGCCGGGGACCTCGGCCCGCTGCTCGCCCAGGCGAGCATGGCGACGGGGGGCGCCGCGGCGAGCATGAGCCTCGGGCTCACCCTGACCATCCTCTGCGCCGAGGACGCCCCACGGCTCCAGCCCCCGACCGCGCCGCCTGTGAGCGTCGAGCGCATCGGCGCGACGGCGCCCCAGAGCTTCATGGACATGTGCGCCGTCTGGCCAAGAGCCGAGGTTGATCCTTCGTTCTTTGAGCCGGTGCGCGTAGACACGCCGACGCTCCTGCTCTCCGGCGCCCTCGACCCGGTGACCCCGCCGCGCCTCGGCGAGCTGGCGTTAGAGACCTTACCCAACGGCGTCCACGGCGTGGCGCCTGGGGCGGGCCACGGCGTCATCACCCAGCGCTGCGCCCCCAAGCTCGCGCG
The DNA here is from genome assembly GCA_023150845.1 of Myxococcota bacterium. Lineage (GTDB taxonomy): Bacteria > Myxococcota_A > UBA796 > UBA796 > CAJQPC01 > JADKFE01. The sequence goes on from JAKLKD010000084.1 coordinate 2,810, forward strand.
GCTCCTCATCGAGTCGGGCAGCGTCGAGGGCCTAGACCTCGAGTGCCTGAGCTCGATCACCCGGCCCGAGTTTCACACCTCACGCCTCGGCCTCGCGCCGACGGAGGCCGACGATGCTGCGCGCTGAAGGCCTCGCCCGGCGCTTCGGGAAGGTGGTCGCCGTCGAGTCGGTGAGCTTTGAGGCCCATGACGGCCAGATCACGGGCCTGCTCGGCCCCAACGGCGCGGGCAAGACGACGAGCCTGCGTATGATCTACGGCCTCGTGCGCCCCGACGCCGGGCGGGCCTGGGTGGACGACCTCGACCCGAGCGCCGCGCCGCTGGAGGCCCGCCGTCGCCTCGGCGTGCTGCCCGACTCGCCGGGGCTCTACGCCCGGCTCACCGGCCGCGAGAACATCCGGTACTTCGCCGAGCTGAACAACATCCCCGCGGGCGCCGCCCTCGACGCCCACATCGACGCCCTCGCGCAGACCCTCGACCTGGAGCGGGTCATCGACCGACCGGCCGCGGGCTACAGCCAAGGGGAGCGCATGAAGGTCGCCATCGCCCGAGCGATCGTGCATGATCCGCCGAACATCGTGCTGGATGAGCCCACGAACGGCCTCGACGTGATGAGCACCCGGGCGATGCGTGACACGATCCGCGCCTTGGCCGCCGAGGGGCGCTGCGTCTTGTTCACCTCACACCAGATGGCCGAGATCGGCACCTTGTGTGACCGCCTGGTGATCATCGGACAGGGCCGCGTCGTCGCCCAAGGCACCATCGCCGAGGTGCTCACACGCGCGGGCGCGGCGAACCTTGAGGAGGCCTTCGTCCGACTGGTCGGCCACGCCGAAGGAGGTGCCGCGTGAGCCCCCGCCCGACGCCGCCGAGCCTCGTCGTCTTTAAGAAGGAGCTGCTCGACGGGGTGCGTGACCTGCGCTCTCTGTTCTCGGCCTTCTTTTTCCCGCTCCTCGGCCCCCTCATCGTCGCCATCGTCGCGTTCAACCTGCAGCGTGTGACGAACGACCAGGAGCAAGACACGCTCCACGTCGAGGGGGCCGAGCGCGCCCCGGCGCTCGTGGCGCTCCTTGGGCGGGACCTCGACATCCAGCCCGCGCCGCCAGGGGCGGAGGAGCAGGTGCGCTCCGGGGAGCTGACCGCGCTCCTGCGGGTGCCCGAGGACTTCTCCGAGCGCACCAGCCGGGGAGAGCCCGCCGTGGTCGAGCTCATCTCCGACGGGTCAAAACACAAGAGCCGCGACGTCGCGAAGGACGTCGAGGAGGCCGTCAACGCCTACGCGGGGGAGCTGGGCGCCTTGCGGCTCCTCGCCCGTGGGGTGGACCCGTCGCTGCTCCGAGGGGTCTCCGTGGACCGGATCGACGTCGCGCCGCCAGAGCGCCTCGGCGGCGACATCGTCGGCGCGATGGTCGGGATGTTCGTCATCGTCTCCGCGTTCTTCTGCAATCTGTATCTGGTGATCGACGCCACGGCGGCGGAGCGTGAGCGCCGGTCCTGGGAGCCCCTCTTGCTGACCGCGGCGCCGCGCCGGGCGATCGTGCTGGGCAAATGGATGGCGGGGCTCACCTTCGGCTACGCCGGGGTGATCGCCACCACCCTGCTCACGCTCATCCCGCTCTCCTGGCTCGATCTGGAGCGCGCGGGCATCCGCCTGCTCATCTCCCCGGCGGCGATCGGGATGATCCTCGTGCACGTCTTGCCGCTGGCGGCCTTCGCCTCGGCGGCGCAGCTCCTCCTCGCCTCGTTGACCCGCTCGTTTAAGGAGGCGCAGACCTACCTCTCGCTCACGATGTTCTTGCCGATGATCCCCGGGATGTGGATGTCCATCGACCCGATCCCCGCCGCCCCCTGGATGATGGCGGTGCCGTCCCTCGCCCAGCAGCTCCTCATCACCCGCACGATCAGCGGCGAGGCGACGCCCCTGGGCTGGCAGCTCGGCGCGGCGGCCGCGTGTTTGGCGGCGGCGGCCTTGGCGCTCGTGGGGATGCGCTGGGTGGTCGGCCGTGAGCAGTGACCTGAGGCGCGATCGAACGGTCGCCCAGAGACCTCAAGAACTCCGCCGCTAAGCTATGCTCGTCGCTCCAAGACAGGAGCGGCTCATGCGTGTCGGCGTCATCGGTTCAGGGATCTCGGGGCTCACCACGGCGGCGGTGTTCCAGCGGGACGGCCACGAGGTCGTCGTGTTTGAGCGGGGGGACCGCGTCGGCGGGGTCTGGGCGCGGACCTACCCCGAGGTGCGGCTGCAGAACATCCAGGGCCAGTACGAGCTCTCCAGCCTGCCCTGGACCACGCCGAGCGACCTCAACCCCACCGGGGACCAGCTCCGGGCCTATCTGGACTCCGTCGTCGAGCGGGTGCGCCCCAACCTGCGCCTCAACACGACGGTCACGGAGATGACCGAGCGGCCCAAGGGCTGGACTGTGTCAGGTGAGGGGCCCGACGGCCCGTTCAGCGAAGCGTTTGACCACGTCGTCTTGGCCGTGGGGCAGTTCACCCAGCCCAAGGACAGCTTGGCCTGGGAGGGCCGTGAGGCCTTCACCGGGCAGGTGCTCACCGAGAAGGACCTCATGAGCCTCGACGTGCTCAAGGGGCGGAAGGTGGCCGTCGTCGGCTTCGGCAAGACCGCGCTCGACCTCAGCACCTTGGCCGCGGACCGCGGCGCCCAGGTGACCCAGGTGTTCCGCACGCCGCGCTGGCTCATCCCGCACTACTTCTTGGACCTCGTGCACTTCAGCTACATCCTCTTCTCCCGCTTCGGCTCGGTGATGGTGCCCTGCTGGGCCCAGCCGAACGCCATCGAGCGCGCGCTGCACAAGGCGACGGGGCCCATCCGTGGCTTCTGGTGGGGGGTGGAGCGGGTGTTCTTGCGGCAGCTCGTCAACGCCGCCAAGGGGCGCGGCCCCGAGGCCGCGGCGCGGCTCAACCTGATCACGCCGACCCACAGTCTGCTCTCCGACATGCGCTCCGCGGCGCCGATGACCCCCCACGGCTACCTCGATCACGTCGCCGAGGGCCGCATCACCCCACGCCAAGGCGCCGTCGCGCGCTTCACACCGACGGGCCTCGGCCTCACGGACGGCGGCGAGGTGCCCGCGGAGCTCGTCGTCTTGGCCTTGGGCTCGGGCAGCCCGGTCTTCCCCTACCTCCCGCAGCGTTATCGGGCGCTGTTGGAGGGCGGGGGCGACGGCGTGCAGCTCTACCGCCACCTCATCCACCCGCAGATCCCGAACCTCAGCTTCTCCGGCTACAACCACAGCTTCTTACACGTCCCCTGCGTAGAGCTGGGCGCCTGGTGGGTCTGCGCGATGCTCCGCGGCGAGCTCATCTTGCCCCCGCCGGAGCAGCAGGAGCGGGAGATGGCCGAGGTGGCGGCGTGGAAACGCGCCCAGATCAACCACGAGCCCTCCTTGCTCTGCGGCGTGAACACCCGCTTCCAGCAGTACATGGACATCCTCCTCCAGGACCTCGGCGTGAGCCCCTTCCGTAAGCTCCCCAACCCCATCGCTGAAGTCTTCGGGCGCTACACCCCCGCCGACTACCGGGGCGTGCCTGAAGAGATCGTCGCCGCCCGGGCCCGCGGCGTCTACCCCAAGGCCGTGCTGCCCGTGGCGACTTAAGTCTCCCGCCGCCAAGGAATCCGCTTGCGCCCGTCGTCTCGGGGCTCGATCACCTCCACGGTGATCGGCAGGGCCCCGAAGAGCGCGCTGAGCCCGGCGCCCAGGGCGGCCTCGTCGACGTGGCCCGCGGGCATGCGCTCGATGGTGAGGTGAACGGCGCCGTCCGCGCGCTGCACGAGCTCGTGCTGCACGAAGGCGGCCACCCGGCGCAGGAGGTTCTGGAGGTCCACGGGGCCGACTGGGCGCCCCAGCGCGTCGCGGAGATCGACGGAGGCGCGGCCCTGGAGGTCCCAGAGCCGGGGGAAGGGGTCGGCGGCGCCCTCGGGGGCCGGGGCCCAGCGGGCGTGGTCCCCGGTGCGGTAGCGCAGAAAGGGCAAGAAGGGGTTTCGCCCGCCGCTCACGCAGAGCTCCCCCAGCTCCCCCGCCGGGAGCGGCCGCCCGGCCTCGTCGATCACCTCGACGAAGAGGTCGCTGGGCAGGCAGATCAGCGCGCCCTCCTCAGAGGCAACAGGGCTGCTGTAGGCGATGGCGCTGGTCTCGGTGCAGGAGTACCAGTCGATCACCGGGCAGCCGTATCGTGCCCGGGCCGCGTCGCGGAGCGCCGGGGAGAGCGCCGTCGCCGTCGAGGTGATGGCCTTGGGGTGGATGTCGGGGTCGAGGCGCAAGAGCTCGGCGAGGGCCACGGGGCTCGTGGTGATCACCTGGGGCTGGGCGCGCTCCAAGAAGCGTTTGGCCTGGAGGAGCCCGCCGTCCCAGTCCTCGGGGTGCAGGTTCACCTTGGCCAAGAGCGCGTGGTCCCAGACCACGAAGGCCGTCGGGAAGGTCCAGGTCGCGCGCTGGGCGGCGAGGGTGATGACGGCGACCTCCCCCCGGCGCGGGGTGAAGTGAACGCCGTGCTGGCGCAGGGCGTGCTCCAAGAGCGCGTGGGCCTGGGCCTGGGTCCGGGGGTGAGACGGCGCGGGCAGGGGCGGCCCCGTGGTGCCCGTCGTCTCGTAGACCATCAGACGGTCAAAGGGCTCGTCTTCAGCGATGAAGCGTTCGGGGCGGCGGATGAGGTCCGCCCGGGAGAGGGTGGGGATGGCCGACCAGTCCAGCCGCCCGCCCCGCGTCGCCTCGCGGAGATGTTCACAACGATTTTGTTGTGATTGAAACCAGGCCAAGATCCACGGCGGGGGCTCGTCGGGGCGCCAGGGGGCGCGCTGGGACATCGCCGCCCGAAACGCCTCGACATAGGGGAGGTCCTCGGCCTGGACCCGGTCGCCGAGCTGGTGGGTCCAGCGCGGGGCGTCGGGGTCTTGGATGAGCCCCCGCAGGGACTCCCAGGCGCTCGGGGTGAGGAGCGGGCTCAGGCGCTGGCGCTCAGGCGGGACCACGGCTCACTCCCCGCCGTAACGGGCGGCGGCCTCGGCCTCGGCGCGCTTCTTCTTGGCGAGCTCCTCTCGCACTTTGCGGGCGTGCTCCACCTGCTTCTGGGTCTCCCGCAGCACCCGGGCGCGCTCGACGCTGGAGAGCGCCTTGAGGCGGTCGGCGGCGATGGTGTCCGTCTCGCCGCGGGGGCGCTGGCCCAAGGCGCCGAGGGTGATCCGCACGAGCTCCTCCCGGCGGTCGGGGTCATCGACAAAACGCTCCGGGGGCACCAAGGCGGCGAGGTCGTCGAGGCCCCGGGCGAGCAGGCGGCGGGCGGCGTCCCGGGCGGCGGCGCCGCGCACGAGGCCGGGCGTCGCCAGGAGCCAGGCGGTCACCAAGGCGAGGCGGCGGCGGGGCGCCGGGGCGCTGGGCGCCCAAGGCGTGAGGCTCGACGAGGTCTCCGGCGGGCCGCCCAGGTCCAGGAGCAGGTCGTGGATCACGGCCTCGACGTGGACCCCTTGGGGATCCTCCCGCCACAAGGGCGCCAAGAAGTCCGCGGGGGTCTCGGCGAGGCGCCGGGTGAGCAGGTCCAGCGGAGGGCCTTCGACGGTCATTGTGTCCTCACCTGTCCTTTGGGGCCAAAACGCAGGCGGCTGAACGCCCGGGCGAAGCTGAGCAGCTCCTCTTGGGAGCGCACGAGGTGTACGCCCCAGCCGAGGGACCGCACCCGGTCGAGCTGCGGCGCGTAGTGCTCGGCGAAGGGGAGGTCCAGCACCAAGGTGCCGCCGCCGCCCGCCTGGGTGAGCGCCTGGGCGAAGATGTCCCAGCCCTCTTTGATCGCGCCGAGCATGTGGAAGATGTCGCTGTCGCTGACGATGAGCAGGTGCACCGGGTTCTTCGGCGGCGGGGCGTCGAGGAAGGTCTCCTTGAGGCGCAGGATCCCGTAGCTGTAGCCCGTGCCCAGGTAGTCCGTGAGCACGCCGAAGATGGTGTCCTCGTGTCGCAAAAATCCCTGTGTCTCAGTGAAGCTGCCGGGCTCACCGCTGAGACAGACCATCACCTTCGCCCCGGCGCGTAAGGCCGAGAGCGTGATCACCGCGCCGCTGAGCACGGGCCAAGACAGGCGCTGGCGGGGGTTGTTCATCGAGCCGGAGCAGTCCACGCCGAGGTAGAGGTCGGGCGGGCGGCGCTCGGGCTCGGCCCCGGCGGACTCGCCCATGCGCCGCTCCAGGGTGGTGACGCCGGGGATCACGACGGGGCTGTGGCTCACCGTCTCGATCCAGTCCACGTCGGAGAGCGGCGAGCCAGGGTCCCAGACGTCGAGGCCCTCGGGCAGCGGGTCCGTCGACCTCGGGAGCACACGCTGCGGGAAGGGGATGATGTGGGGCAGGGCCAGCTCACGGTAGTAGCGGTGGGCGAGCTGCGACGGCGAGACCTTCACGCCCAGCGACGCCATCAGCTCGGCGTACTCCGTCGGCGGGCGGTACTGGTTCTTCTGGCCGCCGGGCAGCTCGCGGTGGGCGTCGCCGGGCGTGGAGCTGCCCGTAGGCGCGGTGAGGCCGCTGAGCTCAGGGTCCTCGGCGGGGTGGATGGGGCCGAGGAGCTCGTCGTCGTCAAGCTCGGCGAGGCCATCGGGGACGGCGTCCCCTTCGCCCGCCCGGCGGGTGTCGAGCCAAGGCGCGAGGTAACGTTGGCCGGCCTGGTCGCTCTGCTCCATGAGGTAGGGCAAGAGCAGGCAGGCGTAGCGGCTCGCCCCGTCGAGCCAGCGGTTGGTGTAGGCCCGCACCAGCCGCGCCGCGAGGCCCGCGTCGGCCTCCAGCGCGTCGTCCACGGGCGTGTTGGGGGTGAGGTCGCCGCTGGGGAGCGACCAGAGCAGCTCATAGGTGCGCAGGTAGAGCCGCCAGAGCCGGGGCGGGTCCTCGCCGGGCTGCCGCAGGGCGCGGTAGACCGCCGCCATGTCGAGGCCCTTCTCCCGGTGCAGGCGGTCGTTCACCAAGAGGTCGAGGTAGAGGTTCGCCACGAGCCCGGCCTGGTCCTCCTGGCCGGGCAGGCCCCGGCGGATGCGGGCGAGCAGGCGCGCGTTGTCGCGGAGGTCCCCCGGCGCGAAGACGTGGTGGCCGATCTCGTGGGCCAAGACTTGCAACGGAAACGCTGTGATGCCCTTGGTCAGCACCTCTCGGAGCCCGATGACGACGGCGTGGTCCGCGACGCGGATCATCGCGAAGGAGCCTTGAAGGTGCTCTCGCTCCTCGTCCTCCTCGGTGACGCAGAGCCTCGGCTCGGCGAGCTTGGTGTAGGGGCTCCACACCGCGAGCGCCTCGGGCCAGCGCGCCCCCCAGGCCCGGGCGAGGGCCGAGAGGGCCTCGGGCGTCGGGGTCACGTCGGCTCCGGCGCCAGGGCGATGAGCGTGATCCGGTGGCTCGACGGGGTGGTCACGGCCATGAGCTGGGCGGTGGTGGCGACGCCGCTGCGCTCGGCGAGCTCGGGGAAGCCGCGCTGGTGGCCGCCCCAGGTCACCCGCCCGGCGCCCTCTATCGTGCGCCCTGGCGGGGCCGGGGTCTCTTCGCCGTCGGGGAGGGTGGGGCCCAGGCGCCGCAGCCGCGCCCCGTAGGCGTCGGCGTAGATGGCCCAGCAGGCGCGCTCGTCAAAGGCGATGAGCTGGCCGCTCACACACATCACCGTCGGCGGGGCCCGAAACTCGCCGCCGAACCCGGAGAAGCGGCCGACCTGCCCCACGATCCGCAGGGTGGCGGGGAAGCGGGCCAGCTCCGGGCGCCAGAAGGGGTCACCCTCCAGCATCGTGAGGCAGGTCTCCGGGCTAGGGTCACCCTCACGCAGGCCCAAGGCCAAGGTGACCTGCTCGGCGGGGAGCTGTCGCAGACGCTCCAGCACACCCTCACGAAAATGCGACAGCCCGCCGCGCCAGGCGAAGGCCTGTCCCAAGGCCATGAGCGTCGCCGTGTCTGGGCAGCGCGGCGCGGCCTCGACGAGGCGGTCCACCCAGAGCGGCAGCACGAAGCCCCGCTCTTGGCTGAGCTTGTGCACGGCGTTGAGCAGGGCGGTCGTGAGCCGGGAGGGGTCCGCGGCGAGCAGCCGGGGCATCGCCGGGAGGAGCTGGTCAAAGACGAGCTTGAGCTGGGGGGCCTGGGCCTGGGGGCCGAGGAGCTCGCGGCCGATGAGCGCCAAGGACAGCTCGTAGAGCGTCGTGGTCACCTTCGGAACGGCGTCGGGGGCGACGGCGGCGACGGCCTCTATGGCGGCGGGCAGGTGCTCACGCACATGGGTCAAGACGGCGTCGGCGTCGAGGCGGCGGTGCTCCCGGCGGGCGCTCAAGAAGAGGCCGTTGTACCGATCCCGCCCAGCGTCCAGCTCCGCGGCGAGAGCGCCGGTCAACAGGCTTGTTGATCTCTCCGGGCTCATTGCAGCAGCCAGCGCAGGTAGTTCGTGTAGTGCTGGTGCATCGCCTTGAGGCGCAGGAGGTCATCGTAGAGGTGGCCGTAGAGCTTGCGGCCTTTGGCGAGCTCCCGCAGGGTGGACTCGACGCTGGCGAGGCGGCGGCGGACCTCGGCCTCGGTCACGCCCTCCAGGCCGCGCTCCAGCTCGTCGCCGAGGTCGCGCACCGGGTCGTGCTGATCGAGGTTGAAGCTCTCGAACTGTTTGCAGGAGAGGTCCCAGAGCTCCCGCAGCCAAGACACGCGGTCGGCGCGCAGGGCGGGGTTGTCGCCGAGCTCAAAGTAGGGCGCGTCGGGCTCTTGCACGAGCTTGTCGTGGAGCACGAAGGGCAACATCTGCCGGATGTCCTCAAAGGACACCTCTTGTTCGCCCCGGAAGTAGGCCATGCCCTTCACGAAGACCAGGGTGGTCATCAAGGCGCGCACGCTGACGCCGTTTCGGGTCTGGGCGCCGAGGTCCACGGCGGCGTCTTTGCCCGCCGAGGCCGAGGCGAAGGCCCGCAGCTCCAGGCCCGAGAGCTTCACCGTGTCCTTCGTCATGTACTCAAGCTGCCGCGCGCCGCCCTCCCAGAGCTCAAAGTGGCTGGTGAAGAACTCCAGGCGCCGCCGCAGGGGGTCGGGCAGCTTCACCTGGCGGATCTCCCGCTCCATGCGGTCAAGCTCTTGGGGGGTGAAGATGAGCTGGCTCGGCACGACCTCCTCGGGCTTGAAGCCCTCCTCCACCCGCAGGAGCAGCTCGTCGAGGTAGCGTGAGTTGAAGTGCAGCGCCTTTACAACAACGTCGATGCGATCTCGCAGGGCCTCGATGACCTGGTAGGTGCCGCCGCCCGCGTCGTCGTTCGCCGTGAGGTACCAGGCGCCGGGCGGGCACTCGTAGATCTGGTCGTAGAGCTCGGCGTAGTTGTCGGCCATGACCGTGAGCAGGGCCGACTGGGTGCGGGTGGGGATGCGGTTGTACTCGTCGATGATCTTCACCCGCATGCCCAGCCAGCGGCGCCAGGCGATCTGCACCTCGTCCATGCTCTTGGCGTTCACGAGGGTGGACGGGAGCGGGTTGCCGAGGAGGTCGGCGATGGTCATCTGGGGCTGGCCGTGCTGGATGGCCCGCTTGAGCTCGTTGAGGTTGTAGCCCGCGAGCACCCCCATGAGCACGGCGATGGCGGTCTTGCCTCGGCCCGGCCCGCCGACGAGCAGGCAGCGCCGCCGGGTGGCGAGGCTCAACAGCGGCAAGAGCACGTAGCTGGAGTAGGACTGCTCCGTCGGCAGGGTGAGCTGCACCTTGGCGTCGCCGAACGAGAAGCGCTGGGGCGGCGTGTCGTTGTACTCGATGTCGTAGAAGGGGCTGATGATGCCCTTGTTGACGATCCACCAGTAGGCCCGCTGGAGCTTCTCGTGGAGCGGCGCGCCCTCGTTGGGCCGGGCCTCGGGGTCGGCGATGAGGCCTTGGTAGAGCTCGGCGACGTCAAACCGGCGGCTCGCCTGCCCTGGCGTCGGGCGGGTCGGCGACTCAGAGACGTGCTGCACCTTGGAACGAATGGACATGGATCACCCTCGTGGGGCGGAGTTTACACCATCCGGGCGGGCATCCCGCCGCCCCCTTCGCCGGGTTACCCCGAGGAGATGCCCCTCACCCGCCGCGCCCTGCTCCGCGGGGGCCTCGCCCTCGGCCCCGCGCTCCTCTTGCCCCCCCTTGGCCTCACCGCCTGCGGGGCGAGCCCCGCCGAGGACGCCCTCAAGCGCGGCGCCCGGGCCCTGTGGGGGCTCCAGGCCCCGGACGGCCTCTTCCCCTCCCGGGAGTTCGGTCTGCTCGGCCGAGGCCAGTCGCTCACGCCCTTCGCGCTCCTGGCCTTGGCAGCGGTGCCCGAGGCCGTCGTGTCTTTCCCCCGAGACGCCGCCGCCCGGGCCCTCCAGTCGCTCTTGGCCTTGATGAGCCCTGAAGGCGCCATCGGCTTCGCCGACCCCGCGCCAGACTACCCGGTCTACGCCACCTCCCTCACGGTCTCCGCCTTGGCGGCTCTGGACCCCGCCGCGCTCAAGGGCCCCGCCGAGCCCCTCGTGGCTTACCTCGCTGGCCAGCAGCTCGCCGCGGGCTGGGAGGGCACCCCGGGCCACGGCGCCTTCCCCATGGGCGGCCGCGACCGCCCCCGGCCACCCCAGCCCGGCCACGTCGACCTCAGCATGACCCGCCGGGCCATCGAGGCCCTGACCGCCGCGGGAAAGCCCGTAGACCCCGCCGCCGCAGGGTTTGTGCTGCGCTGCGGCGCCCCAGACGGCGGCTTCATCTACAGCCCCGTCGAGCCGACACTGAACAAGAGCGCCGAGCAGGGCGGCGTGTATGAGGGCTACGGCTCGGCGACCTGCGACGGGATCCTGGCGCTCCTCGCCTTAGGGCGCGGCCCCGAGGACGCCCGGGTGAAGGCCGCCCTCGCCCGGCTCCAGGCCAACCACCGCGCCGACCTCAACCCCAACGTCGCCGTCGAGCGGGAGATGTTCGCCCGGGCCATGCGTTTTTATTACCGCGCGGGCGCCGCCCAGGTCTTCAAGCGCCTCGGCGGCCCGCCGGGCTGGCAGGACGGCCTCATCACCGCGCTCATCGCCGAGCAAGGCGAAGACGGGCTGTGGCGGAACGAGCTCGCGCTGCAGAAGGAGTCTGAGCCCATCATCGCCACGGGCTTCGCGCTCCTGGCGCTCAGCGCGGCCTGGGCGGCCTGAGCCCGCGCGCTCACCCCCCGGCGACGGTGCCGAACACACGGTCCCAGAGGCGGAGGGTGGAGGCGTAGTTGCCTTGGGTGGGCTTGGCGTGGTGCAGGTCGTGGTCGTCGGCCACGGCGAGGAGCGGCACAAAACGGGCGAGGGTCGCCCGGGCGCCGGAGTGAATGTCGAGCTCATGGAGCTGGCGTAAGGAGCCGACCACGGCCACCGTCCACACGTTCACCTCACCCCACACAAACCACACCGCGATGAGCCCGCCGATCACGCCGAAGGCGCCGCCCATCCACTCCAGGGGGTGGGCGTAGATGTACTCCAGCGGCAGGGGCGAGTAGGCCTCGTGGTGGATCTTGTGGATGCGGCGGTAGAGCCCTTTGTGCTCGTGCAAGAGCCGATGGAAGAAGTAGAAGTAGAGGTCATCCAGCACAAACACCAGGGCGAGCTGGGCGATGAGGCTCAGCGGGTTGGGGAGGCTGTGTGACATGCCGTCATAGAACAGGTACGCCCCGACGCCCGCGCCGACCAAGAGCACGGCGAGGTTGCCGAAGATGAGCGGCAGGTGGCTCACGAAGCGCTCGCGGGGGTGTGGACGGTCCTGAATCCGCACAGACTCCGGCCAGGCCGTCGTGGTGAGACGCCACGAGAGCGCGAGGCCCAAGAGCGCGCCGACGAGCTGCGGGCCGACCAAGAGCGCGGTGACCTCGGCGGGGCTCAAGTGGCCTCCGGGCGAACGGCGAAGATGTTGTGCAGCGGGAGGCCCTCAAAGCCCCGCTCCTGCTCGATGGTGATCTGGGTGAGTCCCCGGTCGGCCAACATCTGGCGGACGACGTTGAGGCGGTCGTCCTGATCGTAGACCTCGGCGACGACCTGCCGGACGAGCGGCCAGTGCTCGTCTTCGAGGCCCTGCAGGGTGGCGAGCTCGGCGCCCTCACAGTCCACCTTGAGCAGGTCAATCCGGGGGATCTTGTGCTCACGGATCACGTCGGAGAGCGTGCGGAGGGGGCAGACCACCTCTTGACCGCCGCCGCGCAGGTACCGGGCGATGAGGCCGCTCAAGAAGCCGGGCACGAGGCGCGCGTACCAGAGGTCCGAGGACGCCGTGGCGCCCTTCACGGCGTCGGCGAAGACCTCGGGGTTCTTCTCCCACACCTCGGGCTGGGAGGTCGAGAGCGCCGGGCTGCGCGGGAAGTAGGTGAAGCGCAGCTCCCCCGGGGCGTTGGAGGTGCCGAAGTTTAGGGGGATGAGCCGACCGCCGCCGAAGTCCCGGGCGTTGGCGTCCAGCGCCGCGAAGATGGCGGGCACGGGCTCGAAGGCGTAGACCTTCACGCTCGGGAAGCGGGTGACCGCGCGCAGGGCGAAGACGCCGACGTTGGCGCCGACGTCAAAGACGATGTCGCCGTCGCGTAAGGTGACGCCGTGGTTGAAGTAACCGGAGACGTGCTGGTCGAGCACCCGCGCCTCGGAGCGCTGGATGCAGTGGACACGCTGGCCGTCGTTCAGAGTGGTCAGGGTCATCGTCGGCGTTCTCCCAGGAGTTTTGTGCGATGAGCAGCGGTGGGCGGCACGGGTTGCGGCGTCAGAGGGGCGGGTTGGCTGGGCGTACGGGCGGCGCAGGGACCCATACTATCCTGTCCCGAGGGGCGCTTGTGGGCAAGAGGGGCCAAAGTGGTCGTCGCGGAGGCGCGGATCGGCCGCCGTGCTCGGGGTCAATCGCCCCACACGCGGAGTATGCGGCGTTCGTCCTGTGTTTTTAATTGATTAATGTTTATGAATTATGCGGGTTGTGGATTTAGATCGGCCCGTTGAAGGGGGGTTCGTTGACACCTTTAGGGGCCAACACTATCCTTTGCCCAGGAGGACTCGTGAGCAAGAGGTCCAAAGATGAGGTCGCGGAGGAGCTGATCGCCTACCACTTCCGCATCGAGCCGGGCATGGTCGAGATCTACCGCCTCGACGACCCCGACGACGCCGAGGCGCCGATTCGGCTCTTGGAGGTCAACCGCGAGACGATCGGCACCGACGCGGAGATTATCCCGTTCGGCTTCGCGCCGAGCGAGCGTGTGCCCTACAGCACCGTCGTCGCCGAGATCACCCCCGGTGAGCTTGAGCTGCTCTTGGGCAAGGGTTTCCCGAGAGGTTGGGATCCGCGCACCGCGCGGCGCTTCTCGCGCTCCCAGAGCGCCGCGTGACGCTTCGTGAGCGGGGACGCTGGGCGGGCGCGTACCATCGACAAGCCCGAGCCGACTGGAGCCTCTTTTTGGAGCTGTTCGCGCGCCCAGACCTCCCCCGCTGCCACGCGCTGCAGCACCTGCAGATGGCGACCGAGAAGCTCGGCAAGGCCTACCGTTTCCGTGACACGGACACACCCTCCGCCCGCCTGCGGAGCGAGCACGGCGGGTTCTCGAAGTTCCTGATGACCTTCATCAAGCGCCCGGAGCTTGAGGGCCTCGTCACCGATCTCAGCGTCCGCTCGTATCTCGCCGCGCTCCCCGCCCTCGGGCGTGAGGTGGAGCGGCTCACGCCGTCTATCGACGGTGAGAACCACCCACAGAACGTCGAGTATCCGTGGTGCTCAGGCGAGGTGATCGTGGCGCCGGTGGACTACAGCTTCCCCAACCTCGGGTTCCTCCACGAGCGCCGTGGCCTCGCCTTCCTCAAGGTCATTCATCTCGCGCTTGAACGATTTGACACGGGCGATGGGAGGGCCTGACCTCTACCCCAACACCACCGGCTCCAGGTCCGCCGGGCGCTCGGCGAGCTCCTCCTCGGTGAGCCGGGCGTAGAGCTCGACGAGGTTGCCGCCGGGGTCGGTCAGCCAGAGCTCATGGAGCGGGGTGCCCCGCCAGGTGGTGCGGGCGGGCTTATGAATGGGCAGACCGGCGGCGACGGCGCGCTGTTGGGCGTCGATCACGGCCGCTTTGTCGGGCAAGGCGACGCCGAGGTGGTAGAGCGTGTCGTGGTGCAGGGCGAGGCCATCGGACACGAGCAGGACAAAGTTCAGGCCCAGCGCGGGGCTCACGAAGGTGGCGTAGCGGTGGGTCCACTCCTTGGGCTCGACGCCGAGCAGCCAAGAATAAAAACGCGCGGCGGCGGCGAGGTCGGGCACCCGCAGGCTGGCGTGAAACTCCGTGGGGGCCAGGGGCTCGGGGGCGTCCCGCAGGGCGGCGAGCACCTCCAGCCGGGCCTGGATCTGGTCGCGGGTGACACGGAAGTGAGACAGACGCTCCTCGTCGCTGAGGTCCTCGTGGCGGCGGTCGGGGTCGGGCATCGCCCAGCTTAGGCGGCGGGCGCGGCCCAGAAACACCGGGCAGGACTCTTCAGCGCAGAGGGTGATCACGAGGTCGATGTCGTCAGGGTCGATGGTGTCGACGTGTTTGCTGTGGTGGGTGGAGAGGTCGATGCCGCGCTCGGCGAGGGCGGCGATGGCGTAGGGGTTCACCCGGCTCGGCGCGCTGCCCGCGGAGGCCACACGGACGGCGTCGCCGAACAGTCGGCGGGCGAGGCCCTCGGCCATCTGGCTGCGGGCGGAGTTCGCCACACACAGAAACAGGACGCTCTGGAACTTCATGGGGGGCTCCGGCGGAGGGGGTCAGCCCGGCTGGGCGGCAGCCCGGGCCTCAAAGGCCTCGCGGCTGCGGTTGGCGATGGCGACGAGGGACAACATCACCGGCACCTCGATGAGCACACCCACGACGGTGGCCAAGGCCGCGCCGGACTGCAGCCCGAAGAGGCTGATCGCCACGGCCACGGCGAGCTCGAAGAAGTTGGAGGTGCCGATCATCGCCGCGGGGGCGGCGACGTCGTGGCGCAGGCGGAAGGCCCAGGCGATGCCGTAGGTGAGGGCGAAGATGCCGTAGGATTGCACGAGCAGCGGCGCGGCGATGAGCACGATCACGCCGGGGCTCGCCAGGATCGTCGGGGCCTGTAGCCCGAAGATCAAGACCACCGTGGCCAAGAGCCCGAGGATCGACGCGGGCTTGAGCCGGTCGTTGAAGCGGTCAAGGGCGCCGTCGCCCCGGCGGAGCAAGAGCGCGCGGGTGATGGCCCCGGCGACGAGGGGGATCACCACAAAGAGGACCACGGAGAGCGTGAGCGTGTCCCAAGGCACGATCACCTCGGAGACGCCGAGCAGCATCCCGGCGATGGGCGCGAAGGCGAAGACCATGATCAGGTCGTTCACCGAGACCTGAACCAGGGTGTAGTTGGGGTCGCCCCGGGAGAGCTGACTCCACACGAACACCATCGCCGTGCAGGGGGCGACGCCGAGGAGGATCATCCCGGCGATGTACTGGTTGGCGTCCTCGGCGCTCACGAGGTCGGCGAAGAGGCCCCGAAAGAACAGCCAGGCCAAGGCCGCCATGGTGAAGGGCTTCACAAGCCAGTTGATCACCAAGGTCAGCGCGAGGCCGCCGGGGCGCCTGCGCACGTCCTTGAGGCAGCCCAGGTCCACCTGAACCATCATCGGGAAGATCATCACCCAGATGAAGATCGCCACGACGATGTTCACCCGGGCGAGCTCCGCCTGGGCGACGAGGGCGAAGGCCCCGGGGAAGAGCGCGCCCAAGGCCACGCCGCCCACGATGCTCAGGCCCACCCAGAGGGAGAGGTAGCGGCCGAAGAGGCCCAGCGGGTTCGTCTGCGCGTTGGGATCAGCCATTCAGGGCCTCGACGGCGACCACCTCGCCGACCACCTCGGCGGCCTGGCCCAAGGTGCCGCTCACCGTGCCGAATCGCTCGATGTTGCGTTGCAGCAAGCTGACGCGGCGCTCGGGCTCGTCGGTCACGAGCTCCAGGCGGTAGGTGAAGCGGGTGAAGCGCGGCGGGCTGTCTTGGCGCTCGGCCTGCACGGTCACCCGCGCCGCCCGGTACACGAAGGGCAGGGTGGTAGAGAAACGCTCGACGTTCTTGAGCAGGCAGGCCGCCAAGGCGCCGCAGAGCAGCTCCGCCGGGCCAGGGCGCACGAGGTCTCGCTGGGCCCCGGCGTCGATGGCCAAGGACACGCCGAAGAGGTCGAGCTCCGCCTCGCCGCCGGGTGAGCTTCGGCCGACGACGGAGTACACCGGGGCCGCCTCGCCGCTCACAGCTCCCCCACGAGCCGCTTGAGCTGGGCGAGGGCGTCGGGGGCGACGCAGTAGCAGCGCCGGGGGCCGTCCACCTCGCCGGTGATGAGCCCGGCGTCGCGGAGCTGGGTGAGGTGCTGGCTCACCGTCGAGGCCGCCACCGGGAGCTGCTCGGCGATCTCCCCGGCAAAACAGGCCCGCTGGGCCAACAAGAAGCGCACGATGGTGACCCGGTGGGGGTGCGCCAGGGCCTTACACAAGGCCGCGAGGCGCTCGTCGTCGTCGGGCTGGGGGGCGAAGGCCGCCGGGGCCGCCGCGCAGCAGGACGGCGCCGCGCCGCCCGCCCCGTCTTGGCTCGTCTTCTCCACACGCACCTCGTATTTCGTACAACGACGAATAACGAATCAAGCCCCGGAGGGCAAGCTGCGTTGGATCAGGAGGGCGTCGCTCAGCGGATCTGGCCGACGACAGCGATCTTGGGCCGCAACAACATCACGGCGGCGAGGGTGACGCAGGCGCCGAGCAGGCCCCAGAAGATGCTGAGCACAGGCACGGCCCAGCTCAGGTCGTTCGTGTACATGAGCATGGCCAGCTCCCCGCGGTAGGCCCGCATCGCCGACACCACACTGACGGCCAGGGGCCAGAGCCACCAGCGGTCGGCGGCGTTGGACAAGGACCAGCCCTGGGCGAGGCCCACGAGCAGCCCGGCGAAACCCAAGACGATGGCGCCGAAGGTGCCGCTGATCACCGCGTCGAGCAGCTCACCGTAGCCCCGGAGCGGCAGGAGCGGCGCGACGGCGCCGATGGCGAGGTCGGCCCCGTAGAGCAGCCCCGCGCCCATGAACCCGAAGGTCACCCAGCCCGCGTAGCCCAGGCCCGGCAGGCGCGGCCGCAGGATCACGACCTGGAGCGCGGCGAGCACGGTGCTCGTGAAGAGGCTCAGCCCGGCGAAGAGCAGGCTGTTCACGATGTAGAAGATCGCCATGTCGAGGTTGAGCGCGTTGAGCGCCATCCCGAACCCGGCGCCGACGGCGGCGTGAAAGACATAGACGGCGACGGTGGCCATGAGCCACGCCACGGCGATGAAGGCGAGGGAGCTGCGAGTCATGGCGACAGTCTGCCCGAGGCGACCCGTCCGCACAACCGCGCTCCAGCACGTCAGAGAAGAAACCTGGGCCACGACGTGGCATCCTTGGGGCCACACTCACGCGCGAGGTCTCTGATGCTCACCCTGCTGCTCACGCTCTTGGCCTGCGGCAAAGGCAGCGACGTCTATGATGTGGCGACCTGGCAGAGCCCCCTCGCCAGCGAGTTTGACGGGGACCCCGACGTCGCGACGGGCGAAGAGATCTACTACACCGAGCAGTGGACGGACACGAGCCCCTACGCGCTCACCTGCTTCTCTTGCCACAGCAACAGCCCCGACGACACCCTCGCCGTCGACGCCGACGAGTACAACCGCCCGGCGCACACGGTCTGGAACGCGCCGCTGCGGGGCTCGTGGAAGGGTGGCCAGAAGTGGGACCTTGAGGAGAGCAACATCATCGGCGCCTTCGGCGGCCAGGTCTGCGTGGCCGCGTATTACCCCGAGGGCTCGGAGATGACCCCGGAGCAGGCCGCCCACCTGGAGGCCTACATGAAGACCCTCACCGACGCCGACCCCGGCGACGACCCCCGCGCCGAGCCCCTGGACTTCTCCTTCACCCAGTGGCCCACCCAGGAGGATTTCTTCGCGGCGATCTCCGACGGCGCGGGCGGCTGGCTCAGCGGCGCGGACGTCGGTGACCCCGTCGCCGGAGAGGCCCTCACCAACCGCCACTGTGGCGCCTGCCACACCCCCGAGGGCGAGTCCGCGCCGGTCTTCTACACGACGCTCAGCCTGCCCGTCGAGGACACGGTGCAGCGTATCCGCAAGGCGAAGATCGACGACGAGAACACGCCCCCGAACCAGCGGATGCCGCGGGTGCCCCACGATCGCCTCAGCGACGAGGAGCTCTACGACCTCTTGGCCTTCATCACCACCGCCGAGGAGTAGCGCCGCCCGCCGCTCGCCGCGCGAGGACGCCGTTGGGAGGACGGGCCCACGGTTGGCCTAAGTCAGGGATAAGTTCCGGGGCCACAAACCTCGTAGACCCACGCCAGAACGGCCAGCCCGGTGATCGGCATGACGCCACCGCTCTACCTCTCCGCCCCCGCCCTGCGGGTGCCGCCCACGATCCTCAAGAACGACGACGTAAAAGCCAGGGTCGCCGCCCACTTCACCGGGGACCCCGACCAGTGGCCCCTCGTCGAGCTGGGCATAGAGCTCATCTTTGGCGCGAGCCAGAGCGAGCTGCGCCACAAAGAGCTCGACCCCGACGCCCGCCACGCCGAGCGCGCGGCGGCGGTGGCCTGGGACTGCTTAGACCAGCACGGCCTAGCCCCTGAAGACCTCGACCTCGTGATCTACGCGGGCATCGGCCGGGACTACCTGGAGCCCGCGACGGCGATGGAGGTCGCCGCGCGGCTGGGGATCGAGCGGGTGCAAGGCATGGACGTCTTGAGCGCCTGCGCCGGGCAGCTCATGGCGGTGATGACGGCCTGCGGCCTGATGGCCCTTGAGCTGGGGATCCAGTCGAGCCTCGTGTGCTCGGCGGAGCTCATGAAGGAGCCCGTCGTCTACCGGCTCAACGGCGTCGATGAGCTGGCGAAGCACGGCGCCGGGCTCACCTTAGGCGACGCCTCGGCGGCCTGGCTCATCACCCGGACACCGCCGCGCGGCGGCGGCCTGCGGATCTGCGCCGTGGAGTCGCGGTCGCTCCCTCAGCACTGGGCGCTCTCGACGACGCCGATCCACGGGCGGTTCACGGCGCACTCCAGCGAGATGCTGCGGGTGCTCTCGGGTGAGGAGTCGCTCTTGGGCGCCGTCCTGGAGCGCCTGGGCTGGGCGCTTGAGTCCGTGGCCCAGGTGCTCATGCACCAGCCGGGGGAGGCCATGCACCGCCGGGTGGCCGAGGTCGCCGGGCTGCGCCCCGACCAGGCCATCAACGTGCACGGCCAGTACGGCAACACCGGCAGCGTGTCCGTGGCGACGGCGCTGTGGGAGCACCTGCGCCGCGCGCCGCCCAAGGACGGCGACCGCCTCGTGCTCATCGCCTTGGGCGCGGGCATGACCGGCGTGGTCATCGCCGGGGAGTGGGTGAGCGGCGCGGAGGCCCCGTGAGCGAGGCCAAGCTCGACCCCCGGGCCCTGCTCGCCCGGGCCTTGGCCCGCATCGACGCCCAGCAGGCCGAGCTCGCCCGGCTTCGTGGCCAGCTTGAGGCGCCCATCGCCATCATCGGCGCCGCCTGCCGGGTGCCCGGCGCGTCGAGCCCCGAGGCGCTGCACGAGGTCTTGTGCGCCGGGCGTGACCTCGTGGGGCCGATCCCGCCGGGGCGGCTCTACGGGCCTTGGCCCGAGGGCGCCCCGCGCTTCGCCGGGCTGCTCGATGACGACGTCATGGCCTTTGATCCTGGCTTCTTTGGCATGAGCCAGGCCGAGGCCGAGCGGGTGGACCCCCAGCAGCGCCTCGCCCTGGAGCTGTGCTGGGAGGCGCTGGAGCGCGCCGGGCTCGCCCCCGACGCCCAGCGCGGCGCGGCGGTGGGGGTGTTCGTCGCCCAGAGCACCGCGGACTACAGCGAGCGCCTGCACGACGCCGCGACGGGCACCCCTTGGGACCTCACCGGGGCCGCGCCGAGCGTCACCGCCGGGCGCGTCGCCCACCTGCTCGGCCTGCGGGGGCCCGCGCTCACCCTCGACACGGCCTGCTCGGGCTCCTTGGTGGCGGTGCACCTCGCCGCCCAGAGCCTCCGCGCCGGGGACTGCGCCCTCGCCTTGGCGGGCGGGGTGCAGCTCTTGCTCTCGGCGGCTTTACACGGGCAGGTGGCGCGGACCTCCGCCTTGGCGCCCGACGGCCGCTGCCGCACCTTCGACGCCTCGGCGAGCGGCTTCGTGCGCGCTGAAGGCGGCGGGGTGGTGGCCCTCAAGCGCCTCGCCGACGCCCAGCGCGACGGCGACGAGATCTGGGCGGTGCTGCGCGGCTCGGCGGTGAATCATGACGGCGCGTCTTCAGGGCTGACGGTGCCCAGCGTGGCCGCCCAGGAGGCGCTCTTGCGCCTCGCCTTGTCCCGTTCGGGGCTCAGCGCCGAGGCCCTGGACCTCATCGAGACCCACGGCACGGGCACGCCGATGGGCGACCCCATCGAGGTCGAGGCCCTGCGGGCGGTCTACGGCGACCCGCGGGCCGACGGGCGGCCCCTGTGGCTCGGCGCGGTGAAGACCCAGCTCGGGCACTTGGAGGCCGCCGCCGGGGTCACCGGGCTCATCAAGGTGGTGATGTCGCTGCGGGAGGGTCGGGTGCCGCCGAACCTGCACCTCCGCCACCTCAACCCGCGCCTGCGGATCCAGGGCACGCCCCTCACCCCGCTCACCCAGGCCCAGGACTGGCCGAGCCGCGCCGATCGGACGCGGGCGGCGGGGGTGAGCAGCTTCGGGCTCTCGGGCACCAACGCCCACGCCTTGCTCACCGAGGCGCCGCGCCGGGCCCCGCCGAGCCCCCGGGCCGAGGGCCGCCCCGCGGGGGCGCCGATCCTGCTCTCGGCCTTGGATCCGGCGGGGCTGCGGGCCCAGGCCGGGCGGCTCCTAGCCTGGAGT
>JAKLKD010000085.1 GCA_023150845.1 Myxococcota bacterium
GCCGCCACCCAGGCCATCGCCGACAAGGCGCTGTTCATCGATCCCGACGACCAGCGCGTCGTCGTCGGGCCCGCCCAGGAGGTCTTCCACCACACGAGCTTCTTGGCGCGATACGGCGACACCTGCCCCGAGGGCACCCATGCACCCTGAGACGCCGACCTGGGCAGACTTCAGCGCCGCCTTTGAGCTCTTCCGCGACCCCATCCTCTGCGGCGTGGCCGCCGGGGGCGTGCTCGGGCTGCTCTCGGTGTTCATCGTGCTCCGGCGCATGGTGTTCGTGACCGCGACCCTCACCCAGGCCTCGGGCCTCGGCGTCGCGCTCGGCTTCTTCGCGCACATCCACCTCGACTGGCACATCCCGCCGACGCTCTCGGCCCTGCTCACGGCCCTCGCCGCCGCTGGGCTCATCTCGCTGCGCGCCGAGCGGGTGCGGCTGTCTCGGGAGAGCGTGCTCGCCGGGGTGTGGCTCCTGTGCAGCGCCGCCGCCGTGCTCGTCGGCGACCGCATCACCCAGGAGGCCCATGACATCGGGGCGATCCTCTTCGGCACCGCCGTCTTGGTGCGGCCCGAGGATCTCCAGCTCGTGCTGGGCGTGGGCGGCCTCGTGGCGGTGATCACGATCCTCTGCCGCGAGGGCTTCGTGTTCTCCGGCTTTGACCCCGACGGCGCCCGGGTGCAGGGCCTCCCGGTGCGGCTCCTGGAGCTCTTGCTCGTCGGGCTCATCACCCTGGAGGTCGGCGTCACCACCCGGGCCTTGGGGGCCCTGCCGGTGTTCGGGTTCTCGGTCTTGCCGGGGGTCGCCGCCTTGCTCGCCGCGCCGCGCCTGGGCTGGGCCTTGCCCCTCGCCGGGCTGTTCGGCGCCTTGGCCGGAGGCCTCGGCTACCTCGTGGCCTTCTTCGGCATGTTCCCCGTCGGGGCGTCCCAGGCCGCCGTCGCCGCCTGCTTTGTGGTGCTGATGATCCCGCTGCGGGCTCTGCGCGGGGGCTGAAGTTCCAGGCCATTTTTTGGCCTAGCCGCGGACTAAGCGGGGGGATGCTGACGCCGCATGACCATCTCTTCAAGTTGATCTTCAGCGACCCCGTCGAGCTGCCCGCGCTGCTCACCGACCTGCTGCCGTCGGAGATCACCGATCGCCTGGCGCTCGACGCCGCGACGCCCGCCCCCACCGAGGCCGTCGCTGACGACCTCAGCGCCTTGCACCCCGACCTGCGCTTTGAGATCCCCTGGCGAGAGGGCGGCCACCTCACCTTGACCTTGATCCTGGAGCACCAGTCGAGCCCTGACCCGCAGATGCCCCTGCGGGCCTTACGCTACACGCTCGGGGCCTGGGAGTCGGCGGCGCGGGGGGACCAGCGGCTCCCGGTGGTGCTCACCGTGGTGATCTTTCATGGCCCGCGGCCCTGGACGACGCCGAGGCGCCTCTCGGAGATGTTCGACGCCCCCCGAGCGGCCCTGCCCGCCCTCGCGAGGCTCATGCCGGAGCTGAGCCTCAACCTCGTGGACCTCACGGCGATCCCCGACGAGCGGATCCCGGGGCGCGACGGCGGCCAGCTCGCCCTGCTCCTCCTGCGTCACGCCCACGAGCCGGACCTCTGGGCGATCCTCAACAAACGCCTGGAGAACCTCGGCGCCTTGAACGACCGACGTGGGATCCGCCCCGTTCGGGGTGTGCTGCGCTACATTACAGAGGTGACCGAGCCGCCGCTGCCCGCGGAGCTTCGGGAGCGTATCGTCCGTCAGGTGAACCCCCAGCTAAAGGAGGAGCTCGTGTCCTGGGCTGAACGACTGCGCGCAGAGGGACGTGAAGAGGGACGTGAAGAGGGCCGCGAGGAGGGCCGCGAGGAGGGCGTCGAGCTGGGCCGCCGCGAGGAGCGCCAGCGCAGCCGAGACAAGCAGGCGCGCACCGTCGCGCGGGTCCTGCAGCACCGCTTCGGCCCCTTGCCCGCCTGGGCTGAAGAGCGCCTCGCGGGCGCCGACGCCGACACCCTCGACCTCTGGCTTGAGGCCGTCTTCACCGCCGAGTCCTTAGACGCCCTGCTCTCGCCGCGCGCCTGAGCCCAGGGCTCAGAGCCGCTGGGCGCGCTTGACGTCGAGGTAACGGTTGATGAGGCTCGCCGGGAGCCGCTCGGGCTCCTCGTCCACGAGCACGGCGCCGCTCTTTCGGGCGCGCTCCAAGGCCCGGCGGCGCTCCTGGCTCATCATGGCGACGGCGGCGACACGCTGGGCGTCGATCAGCCGCTCGACGGGGACCTCGGCGAGCTCCCGCAGCACGGGCTCCCGCAGGCTCGCCACGAGCACGAGGTGGCGCTGGCGCAGGAGCCGCAGCGCCAGGAGCAGCTCCCCCTCGTCTTCAGCGCGGAGGTTGGTGAGCACGACGACGAGGGCCCGGCGGCGCTGCAAGGTGAGCAGGCGGCGTGTGGCCTGGAGCAGATCCGGGGGCGACGCGGTGCTGTGCAGGTCGTAGACCCCTCGCAAGAGCGCGCCCAAGGCCGCGGCCCCCTTCTTCGGCGCGATCCAGCGGTCTTGGCCCCCGGTGGCCAAGAGCCCGACGCTGTCCCCTTGGCGCAGCGCGACGTAAGCCAAGAGGATCGCGGCGTTGAGCGCCCGGTCAAAGTGGCTCAGGAGGCCGTCCCGGGTGCGCATCCGGTGCCCGCAGTCCAAGAGCAGGATGAGCTGCTGGTCTTGTTCGTCGCGGTGCTCCTTGGCGATGAGCTGGGCGCGCCGGGCGCTGGCCTTCCAGTCGATGAGGCGCGGGGAGTCGCCCCGCTGGTGCTCCCGGAGCTGGTAAAACTCCGTGCCGCTCCCCCGCCGACGCTGGGTGTGCACGCCGAGCAGCCCCAGGCGGTCGTCCCGGGCGAGGAGCGCCAGGCTCCCCACCTCCCGAAAGTCAGGGTAGACCTTGATCTGCTCAAAACACGGCGCCACGACCTGACGCTCCCAGAGGCCTAGCGGCCCGACGAGACGCAACGAGAGCGGCCCCAGGCGACGTGGCCCCCGCTCCTGGGCTCGCGCCCGGTACTCCAGCGCCGCCCAGCCCCGCCGCGGCACACGCAGGTCTTGGGGGAGGCCGAGGGTCTCGATGTCTCCGGGGGTGTGGTCAAAGGCCGCGCCGACCACGGCGGCGTCTGTCGGGTTGTCCAGGCGCAGGCGCACGGTCTGCCAGCGCCCCACGGGCCAGACCAAGGCGCAGGTCCGGGAGATCTTCGGGGTCGGGCGCCGGGCGAGCCACAGGCCCTCGACGAGGAGCGCCGCGGCCAAGAGCGCGAGCAGCCCCCACCACAGCGGCAAGACGACCGGCGACAGCACCCCGCCGAGGCCGAGGGCCAGAAGCGCCCCCAAGGCCTGCAGGAGACGCCGACCCGGCTGGAGGCCCGCCAGGGGCGGCGCCGGCGCGGCGGTCGGCGATGGCGGCGCCTGGCTCATTCCCGAGG
Organism: Myxococcota bacterium; assembly: GCA_023150845.1. Lineage (GTDB taxonomy): Bacteria > Myxococcota_A > UBA796 > UBA796 > CAJQPC01 > JADKFE01. The sequence continues at coordinate 3,432 of JAKLKD010000085.1, forward strand.
CGCCGGGACGGACTGAATCACCTCGGAGAGCGCCTCATCGACGCCGCGGCCCTCGATCTCGAGCTCCGGCGCGAGCTGCACCCGGTGGCGCAGCGCGGGCAAGGCCACCCGCTTGACGTCGTCGGGGACAACAAAGTCGCGGCCCTCCAAGACCGCGAAGCCCCGGGCGGCGCGGACGAGGGCGATGGCGCCACGCGGCCCGGCGCCTAAGGTCAAGGACGCGGAGTCCCGGGTCGCCCGGGCGATGCGCACGGCGTAGCCGAGCACGGGATCGGCCACACGCACCTCGGCGACGGCGCGCTGCAGGGCCCGCGCCTGGTCCAAGGTCATCACCGGCTCGACGGCGGAGATGTCCAGGCGGTCCCCGACGCGGCCCACGGCGACGGCCCGCACGATGTCGAGCTCCTCCCCCTCAGACGGGTAACCCACCCGCACCTTCAGCAAAAAGCGATCGAGCTGGGCCTCGGGCAGGGGGTAGGTGCCCTCGTGCTCAATGGGGTTCTGGGTGGCCAGCGCCATGAACGGCCCCTCCAGCGGGAAGGTCTCACCCTCGATGCTGATCTGCTGCTCTTGCATGACCTCCAAGAGCGCGGACTGGGTCTTCGCCGGGGCGCGGTTGATCTCGTCGGCGAGCAGGAGGTTCGTGAAGGCCGGGCCGCGCCGGATCTGCCAGGCCCCCGTCGCCGGGTTGTAGACGGCGTGGCCGACCACGTCGCTGGGCATGAGGTCGGGGGTGAACTGCACCCGGGCGAAGCGCGCGCCGATGCAGCGGGAGAACGCCAGGATCAAGAGCGTCTTTCCCAGGCCCGGCGGCCCCTCGACGAGCACATGGCCCCCGACGAGGAAGGCGCAGATCACCTCGTCCAGCAGGTCATCCTGGCCCACGACCGCCCGGCGGAGCTGGGCGCGCAGGGCCGAGAGCAGCGGGGGGACCTCAACGAAGGGCATCGGGTTCATCGGCTTCTCCGCAAGGCGGTCAGGACCGCCACGACACGAACGAAGGTGGAGGGGTCCGAGGCGGGCTCCCGGAGGAGCGCCTCACGCAAGAAGGTCATCGGCACGCCGTTGGCGCGCGCCAGCTCGTCCCACTCGGCCAGGTTGTCGTCCGGGGGCAAGCGGCGGGCGGCGCGCACCTCGGCGCGTAAGGCGTCGAGCAGCGGGCCGACGTGCCCGCGGCTCCAGAGGTAGGCCCCGCGGGCCTCCAAGGCGTCCCGGAGGCTGCGGCGGTCGGCAACCGGGTCGGGCAGGGCCGGGCCGAAGCGCCGGGAGGCGCGCCAGAGGCCGATCACGACGAGGAGCCCGAGGCTCACCAGGGCGTGGGCGGCGTGCTCCCAGAAGAAGGGCAGGAGCCGCTCATGCTTGAGCTGGGTGATGAGCAGGACCTCCTCCCGGGCCGGGGTGAAGGCCGTCACCGCGAAGCGGCCGTGCTGGGCGGTCCCGAGCTGGTCGTTGTAGAAGAGCGTCGCTGAGGCGACGAGCAGAAGCTCCCCCTCACCCTGGGCCATCCCGACGGCGACGCAGCCCGCCCGGTTCGCGGCGAGGGCCCGGAGGCGCAGGGTGTCGTAGTCCGCCGGGCAAGCGAACACCACGTCGGAGCGCAGCTCCAGGTCCGCGCCCGGGCCCAGCGGCGGCAGGTTGAGGGGCGCGAGGCCCTCGGCGGCCATCGTGGCCTCGACGACGGGGTCCAGATCGAGCCAGCCCACGCCGAGGGCGTCCAGGAACGGATCGGGCTCCCCCGGGACCGCCGGGGCATAGATCAGCCGACCCCCTTCAGCGACCCAGACCAGGAGCTCATCGGCCTGGGCGCTGTTGATCGGCTCGCGGGGGAAGAGCAGGACCGTCCCCGGCGCGCTCGGGGTGAGGCTGGTCCCGCTCTGGCGCCGCGCGCCCCCGCCCGTCTCGGCGAGCAGGCGCTCCAAGGCGAGGGTCGGGTTCTGCTTCGCCACCAAGCTGGCCGGACCCGGGACGACCTCCTCATAAGGCTCAAAGACGAGGGGCCAGACGAGCGCCCCCACGATCACGAGGCCCGCGGTGAGCAGGATCGGCGGCGCGATCTGGCGGATGAGGCCCGTCATACGCCCTCCCCGAACCAGCGCGGCCACTCGGCGCGCAGGTCCTTGTACCGGGCCTCCCCGGCGGGGATCTTGGCATAGGCGACCTGGCTCCAGGCGGCGCAGAGCCGCTCGAAGGCCTCGGCCTGCTCCGACGGCGCGGCCCGGCGGGTGAGGCGCCGCACCTCCCCCTCGGTGTTGTCGGGCCCGGCGGGCACCCCTTGGCGGATAAGCCGATCGACGGCGCCGCGGTACAGCGCCCCGAGGGCCCCGACCTCGTCCCCGGCGGCCCAGCGCGCGTCGGCCTCGACCAAGGCCCGCGGCGGCGGCGCCGCCTGGGGGAGCGCCCCGCTGGTCAAGGTGAAGAGGGGCTCCTCGGCGCCGGGCTCGTCCTCGGGGAGGCCCCGCCGCACGATGAGCACGATGAGCCCGAGGAGGATGATCCCGACGAAGGCGCTGACCCCCGCCGCCGGGGCGGTCACCGGGCAGCCCACGGCGCCGGGCGCGTCGAGGGGCAGCGCGGGCTCCTCCTCTTCCTCCTCTGGGTCTTGGTCACGCTTCTTGAGCCGCCAGCGGCGCCGGGTGTGCTCGACGCCGAAGTCCGGGTCGCTGAGCACCCGCTCCACGGCCTGGTCGAGCTCGTTCGGCGGCGGGAAGGTCCGCGCCGGGGCCGCCTCGACCTCCTCCACGACGAGCTCCGGCGCCGCGGTGTCCTGCGCCCAGGCCGAGCCGACCCCCACGACGAGCAGGGCGAGGGCCAGCGCGGCGGTCTTCGCCGCGGCCTGCACAAAGCCGCGCAGGCGCAGCTCCAGGTCCCAGCCGTCCCGCAGCACCCGCTGGTTGATGTACATCCCGAACGACCCGGCGTAGAACAGGCTCTCGCCGACGAAGAGGCCGACCTGATCAGCGACGAAGAGCATCCCCAGCACCGTCGGGTCACCGCTCCCGGCGTCGAAGGCCTCGATGGCGTCGAGCAGGTTGAAGGACCAGCTCTCGGGGAAGAGCGCCGGGGCCGCCAAGAACACCGAGACGCTCACCCACCACTTGAGCATCCAGCAGCAGAACGCCAAGGCGCTGGTCGCGGCGACGCTGCCTTGGCCGAGGCGATCCCAGCGCCGATCCGCGAGCACACCCCGGAGCCCCTCCAGCTGGCCCATGAGCGCCCGCACGCCCCGCGTCGGCAAGAGCCGCCGGTAGAGCACCCCGAGGGCCCAGCCCCGCCAGCTCCAGGCCGCCGCGAAGAGCTCCGAGAGCCTCAGGCTGGGGCTGAACAGCCCCCGCGACAAGGCCACGCTCTGCCCGAGGCCGAAGATCGGCCGAATGAACCAGAGCAGGAGCAGGCCGAGGTAAGGCGAGCGGATGAGCGCCCACCAAGTGAGCAGGCAGCACGGCGTCACGACGAGGAGCCACCACAAGGTCACCACGCCGATGTGTCGACGGGTCAAGGCGACGCCGAGGTCGATGGCCTCCCAGGTCGTGCGCGGCCGCAGGGCCGCCTGGAGGTCTTCAGCGCGCATGACGTGTCCGCCCGCCGAGGATGAGGTACCCCAGCACCCCGAGCCAAAGCGTCGCGCCGACGGCGAGCTTCACCTCGTCCGGGATGACTCTGGAGGGGCTCCAGAACGCCTCGATCCCTGCGGCGATGAAGAGCATGCCCCCGGCGCCGAGGATCAGCGGCAACGCCTCCCGGGCGCCCGCCCGAAGCGCCGCCGCCCGCCCGAGGCGCCCCGGCGCGACGAGGCCCCAGCCGAGCTTCAGCCCCGCCGCCCCGGCGATGACGATGGCGGTGAGCTCAAAGGACCCGTGGCCGATGACGAAGGGCCAGAAGCTCCCGCCCAGGCCGACCGCCGTGAGGTGCCCCGACACCGCGCCGATGACGAGGCCGTTGTAGACGAGGATCAGCCCCGAGCCGACGCCTAAGGCCGCCCCGGCCCCGAAGGTGCGCAGCGCGATGCCGACGTTGTTCCAGATGTAGTACCCGAACATCGCGACGTCGTCGGAGAGGGTGCGCTCCCCGGCCTGCACCTCGCCGCTGGGGTCGTACATCTGCTCCATCTGAATCAAGGTGGAGGGGTCCACCACCATCGTCGCGAGCTCAGGCCGGTTCGCCACCAGGATCATCCCGAAGATCCACGGCCCATAAAACAGCGTCGCCGCGAGGACGTGCAGGGCCCAGTGCTCGCGGACCGCCCGGGGAAAACGCTGCATCAAGCCACGAAACGGCGGCTCCGGGTCAGCGCGACCGGCGTAGAGCACCCGCTGCCCACGCAGCGCGAGCTCCTCCAGGCGGTCGATGAGCCCCAAGGTGTAGCGGCGCTCCCGCGCCAGGGCCAACATGCTGCAGATCTGGGCGTGCTCCTGGGGCAACGACGCGGAGCGCGGGTGCTTGCCGCCGCGCTCCAGGGCCCCGAGCAGCTCATCGTGCCCACGCCAGAACGCCTCGCCGCGCTCCTCAAACCAGCTCTGCTTCATGGCGCCGCCCCGTCGCCCGGGCGCGCCGGAGCCGGGGCCGGAGCCGGGGCCTCGCCTGGGGCGTCCCCCCGCACAAAGCGCGCGACGGCCGTGACCCGGTCCAAGGCGGCGCTCCCGCTGAGCCCCCAGCCCGCGCCGACGAGCTCCGCGAGCTCGATCCGGCGGTCCAACGACAGGCCGGGGCCGCGCTGGGCGAGGTCCACCAAGACCTGCTGCTCATCGGGGCGCAGAGGTGTCGGCGGCGGGATGACCGGGCCCGGGGGCAGCGCGCCGCGCTCGGCGGCGGCGGCCCGGCGGTACACGACGAGGGTTCCCCCGGCGAGGTCGCCGAGGCGTCGCCCGTAGGGGTCCACCAGCGCGCTCGTGAGGCCCAACAAGAAGCCGACCGGCAAGAAGTCCGCCACCCGGAGCAGGTTCCGCACGATGGACGCCCGGGTCGTGACCGGCGTGCCGTCGTCCATCACCGTCTGCAGCCCGAGGACGAGCTTCCCTGGCGTGCGCCCGTTCAGGGTGAGCTCAAAAGCGACGCCGTAGCCCCACTCCAAGGCGAAGACGACGATCAACATGAGCCCCTGGGCGAAGGCCCCGGCGATCTCCAAGATCGTCGCCAGGATCATGTAGAGCAGGGCCCGCATGAGCAGGTCCACCCCCCAGGCGACGGCCCGGGGCAGCGGCCCGGCCACACGCTCCGAGAGCACCACGCCCTCCGGCGTCTCGATCTCCCGTCGTGTGTCGAGGGCGGCGGCCACGGTCAGGCCTCCCCGCGGCGCACGACCATCACGTCGGTCATCCAGTCATGGGGCGCGCGGCGCCCGGTCCAGCTCAGGTAGCCGATGACCACGACGCTGATCGGCGCCACGCAGGTCGCCGCGGCGAGGGCGATGAGCAGCAACGACTCCCGGGCGAGCACCCCCCGGACGAAGCTCACCGGCGCGCCGCTCTCGCTGTCGACGACCTCCAGCCCGACGATGGACTTCCCTACGCTCGGCGTCGTGGCGCTCCAGCGCAGCCCGGTGACCACAAAGCTGGTGAACGGCGCGCAGACCAAGGTCATGAGCGCCGCCCGGAGCAGGCCCTCTTGGTCATGCTCGGCACGATCAAGGCTCAGCAAGGCGACGAGGGGCGCGGTGGCGATGAACCCCACGCCGAGGTCGATCCCCCGGGCGAGGAGCCGCGACAAGATCGACGCCTGGGGCCGCGGCCCCTCGACGACCTCCCCCACGAGCTCAGCCTCCCGAGGCGGCGCGTAGGGGTTCATTCGGCGCGCTCCACGACGACCTGCATGACCTGCGTGCCTAAGAGATGATCGACGAGCGTCTGGTGATGGGGCGCCGCGAACGCGTAGGTGAGGTCAATCAGCGGGATGAGCACGGTGGGGAGCGCCAAGTAGAACAGCAGCTCACGCAGCAAGAGGCGCCAGGTCGCCACAACCCCACCCTCGAGCGCGCACACCCGCAAGCCGTACACACGCTTGCCAACGCCGCTTCCATCGCCCACGAAGAGCATGAGGTGGCCTAACACGACCACGACCGGGACGAGAAGGAACAGCAGAACCACCAGATCCTTGGCGTACGGGCTGCCCACACGCTCCAAGCCCTTCACGGCGGCGAGCAAGATGAACAGGCTGGTGGAGAAGAACGCCGTGAGCTCCAGCAGACGAGCCGCGATCCGCGCGGTCGGCGAGGCTGGGGTCAAGATGAGGCCAACCATGCCGACCCCAGGCCCGGCCTCCCGTGGCGGCGCGTAGGGGTTCAAGGCGCGCTCTGGACCGCCGAGACCTTCAAGATCTGGGTGCCCAACAGGAGGTCGCCGAGGCTCCGGCCGTCCGGACGGACGAAGGCCATCACGAGGTCAACCACCGGCACGATGGTGAGGCTGAGCCCAAACAAGAACAGCAGCTCCCGCACCAGCAGGCGCCAGAGCGAGGCCGGGGCGCCGTCGAGGGTGCAGACCCGCAGGCCAAACACCCGCTTGCCTAAGGTCCCGCCCTCGCTGGCGGTGAGCACGAGGTGCACGAGGCTCACCACGGCCGGGACCACGGTGACCGACAGCAAGAACGGCAGCCAGGCCTCCTGCTCACCCCGGGCGTTGTCGCTCGCCACGACGCAGGCGCCGAAGGTGAGCGACACGATGGCGGCCAGCACGACGCCCTCGACGAGCCGCGCGCCGAGCCGCGCGAGGGGCGAGGCCGAGGTCAGAGTCGTCTCTGGCACACCGCCCCTCTCAGCCCTTCGCGGGCAGCTTCTCGATGCGCACCGCGCGGATGTTGCCCTTGAGCTTGAGCGCCCCGCGGTGGCCGAAGGTCCAGCCTTTGCCGTCCTGGATACGCTCGACGTGGGCGAAGGTCGAGACGAGGTCGGGGTCTACGCGCTGGGCGTCGGGCTCGTTGTAGGCGTCGAGGTCGGGGATGTTCACCGCGGGCTTGCCGGCCTTGTTCGCCCGCACCTTGCCCGGGAGCATGTCCACCGTGCGCCAGGGCATGTCCTCCCAGCCCTCTTCAGCGGCCGAGGTCTTAAAGATGACGCGAGTGTTCAGCGGCGCGATGACGACGACGGACTGCACGTCGTGGCTCTCGACGTCCCCCTTGACGCCGCTGGGGAACACCTTGATGTGGGTGCGTTTTCCCGAGAGGTTGATCCCGGAGAAGGTGATGATGTCGCAGGTGATGCTCTCGGCGATGTCCCAGCGCAAGCGGGCCTCCAGGGGCCGCGTGGGGCCCTCGATGACGTCACGACTATACATGTTGCCGAGCAGGAGCCCAAGGCGGAAGGGATCCTCCACGGCTCAGCGCCCGGCCTTGGGCAGGCGCTCGATGCGGATGGCCCGGAGGTTGCCCTTGAGCTTGAGCGCGCCGCGGTAGCCGAAGGTCCAGCCCACGCCGTCCTCGATGCGCTCGACGTGGGCGTAGGTCGCGGGCAGGTCCGGGTCTACGCGCAGGGCGTCGGCCTCGGTGTAGAGGTCCAGGTCGGGGATGTTCACCTCCAGGCGCCCGCCGGGCTGGGGCGTGCCGCGGCCCGGGTGAACGTCCACCACACGCCAGGGCATCTCTTGCCAGCGCTCGTCCGAGGCCGAGGTCTTGAAGATAAAGCGTAGTCCCGGCGGGCAGACGATGTACAAGGAGCGCACGTCCGCGCCGTCTACGTCGCCCTCGACGCCAGAGGGGAACACCTGGATGTGGCTCCGTCGGCCGGAGATGTTGAGCCCGGTGAACGTGAAGAGCTCGCAGGAGATGTTCGGCGCGATGTCCCAGCGCATGAGGCCTCGACGGCGGGCGCGGCGGCCCGGAAGGGTGAGCCGCCAGCATAGCGGATCGTCAACGCGGCGGGGCGCCAAGACTTCGCGGCCCGGCTCACGCCCCCTCACGCTGATAGTTCGGCGACCCCACGAACAAGCAGCCCTGGCACAAGGGCCGATCCGGCGTGCCGCGTCCTCGCACGTCCTGGCGCAGCCGGGCCAAGGCGCCGTCCTCGGTCCACAGCCGGGAGAGCCGATCCGTCGTCACCTCCCCCACGCGGTTCTGCAGGGTGGCGTCCGAGGGGCAGAGCGTGATCTTGCCCTCCCAGGAGAGGGTCGGCGTAGCGAAGGGGCCGGGGCAGCGCGGCGGCAGGGGCTCGTCGCCGGGCTCGGCCTCGACCCCGAGCACCTGGCCGAGCTCCACGAGCCGGGCCCGGGCCTCGGCCGTCGCCGCGGCGCCTCGGGGGTCGGGGCGGCGAAACCAGAGGCCGTCGCCCCGAGGCTTTGGGCGGCCCAAAGCGAGCCACGGCGACCGCAGCTTGGGCCGCCAGGGCTCGATCAGCGCGTAGGGGTCGAGCTCTTCCGACACAAACCAGCTCACGACCAGCTCCGTCGCCTGGCCGCGGGCGTCGAGGAGGCGCTGCACGTTTCGCTCGACGGCGTCCTCATGGGGCGCGAAGCCGTCACCGTGCAGGATGATCCGCTGGGGGATCTCCCCGTGGTCGGCGATGATCTGGCTGAGGTTCGGCGTGAGCAGGCGGCCGTCCGTCGTAAACTCCAGGCGCTCGAAGGTGCCGTGCTCACGGATCTCGCCGAGCACAAACCGCAGGATCGGCTCAATCTCGGGGTGGGTGAGCGGCTCGCCCCGCCAGGACAGCCGCAGCGTAGGGAAGGTCAGCCGGGCGGCGCGCAGGTCTTCTAACACAGATCGCAGCACCTCAAAGCCCATGAAGCCCCGGCCAAAGTTGAGGTAGCCGAGGTCGCGGTACTCGCCCCAGCGGGTCGGCTCCTCAAAACAGTCGGCGATGGGCGCCGGGCAGGGCGCGACAAATTGGTCAAACCGGGCGCGGCTCGCCGGATCAAACGGCGAGGCCCAGGGCGCCACGTCCGAGAGCTCTAGGGTCAACACCCCGCCCTCGATGCGCTGGCCCCGGCCCGGGCGGAGCTTCTTGAGCTGGCGCTTGACCTCGTCCGTGGCGAGGCTCCAGGCCACACGACCCAAGGCCCGGGCGGAGTCCGAGTCCCGGCGCAGGTAGCAGCTCTGCACACAAGGCGTCGTGCAGCGTTTTACCACCTCACGCCGGGCCTTGAGGGCCGGGCTGTCCCAGATCTGTCGTAGGGTCTGTCGCCGCACGTCGCCGATCTCTCCGTTCAAGAAGTCGAGCTGGCCGTCACACATGATGGCCTTGCCGTCCGAGTTGATGTACAGCTCCTTCCAGCCCGCCCAGCAGGGCGCGTCCAGGGGCCGCACGCCGTCGCGGTAGTAGCCAGGGATGAGCGCGAGCTCCTCCGGCGCGTTCAGGATTCGGAAGCCCGCGTCAGCCTGCGCCTGGCGGCGTCGCCGAAGCTCGGCCACGGTCTCCTCCAGGGCGGGCAGGTGCTCCGGGGTGAACCACAGCCCGGCGCTCTCTTCAGGGATCTGCTCGCCGGTGCGGAAGAGGTTGAGCACCTGCACCCCGTCGAAGCCGCGCTCGGCCAGGTCATCGAGGAGCGCCGGGAAGGCCGCGACGTTTCGTCTGTGTAGGATCGCGTTCGCCAGGATCTTGCGGCGGTCGTTGCCCGCGGCCTCGTCCGCCGCGCGCAGGCGCTCCACGCCCAACATCGCCCGGCGGAACATGCCGTCGCCGCGGATGCTGTCGTGGACCGCCTCGGGCCCGTCGATGCTCACGTTGAGGTGTAGGGCCGAGGGCGGCAAGGTGGCCAACATCTCCGCCCGGCGGCGGTTGATGAGGGTGCCGTTCGTGGTGAGCGTGATGGCGAAGTCCTTCTGGATGGCGTAGCCGAGGATCTCCTCCAGATCGCCGCGCATGAAGGGCTCGCCGCCGAGCGGGTTGAAGATGCGCACGCCCCACAGGGCCACCTGGTCCAAGATGCCCTTGATCTCGGCGAGGCTCAGCTCGTCGGGCACGTCGTAGCAGGTCGTGCACATCACGCACTTGAGGTTGCACTGCAGGGTGAGGTTGACGCTCACCCAATCCGGCGGCGCCAGCGAGCGGTTGAGCGCGCGGCTCAGGTACATCAGCGCGTCGCGGCGGAGCTTCTGTTGGGGGCGCATCGGGCTCAGCATACACCTGATGGGGCCGCCCACGCGGTGGAGGCGGCGGTGTACACTGCGGCGATGCTCACCGCGCCGCTGGTCGTCTTCGCCTTCGCCTGCCACCACCGCGCCGCCGAGACGCCCGGCCAGCCGCCCGGCGAGCCGCCCTTCGTGGGCTGGAGCCCCGACGGCGCGCGTCTGCACACCGCCCCGCCCGGGGTCTTGTCCCCGACCGGGGCGCGCTGGGCCCGGCGCTCCGGGGCGAGCGTGCTCTGGGGGACGACGGACGGCCACGGCCCCCACGGCCTCATCCCCATCGAGCGCTGGATCGACGGGGAGGCCGCGGAGCCGCCCATCACCCTCGTCGCCTGGATCGACGACGAGCAGCTCTACCTGCACCAGCTCGACACGTCCCTCGTCTACCTGGCGCAGACGGAGCCCGTCGTCGCCGAGTCCTGCCGGGTGTTCAACGTGCTCACCGAGGCCATGACCACGCCCAAGTCCTGCGTACAAGGCGACTTCTTGGAGCTTCATGGCCTGCGGTTCTCCGAGGGCGTCGTCATCGCCGAGTCCCACGGCGAGGGCCACCCCGGCCTCAGCGTCACCCGCTGGACCCCCGAGGGCGGCCAAGGGGAGCGCGTGATCCCCGAGCTCGACCTCTACCCCTTCGGCCCCGTCGTCCCCCACTTCACCGCGGCGGGCGTCGCGCTCATGACCCCCTGCCACCTCGGCGAGGAGCGCCCCTGCCAGGCCAGCGACGGCGAGGACCGCTCCGAGGAGCCCTGGCGCCACTACGTCGTGAAAGACGACACCTTCGTGCTGCTCCGCGAGGGCCTGCCCGCCGACGCCCGGCCCCACCCCCAAGACGCCGACCGTTACCTCTGGGCTGAGGGTGCGCTCGTCTGTGAGGGGGATCCGGCGGGCAAAAAGCGCTGCCGCTGAGCCGCGCTCACCCCGCCCAAACCTCAAAAAACTCCCGGGGCCGGGCCTTCTTTCGCTGGCAGCGGGCGTCGCCGTGGAGGTAACAGGCCGAGAGCGCCCGCCGCCGGTGGCCGGGGCGGCCGCGGCCCGAGCGGTGCCAGACATGGTTGTGGAGCAGGATGACCTCCCCCGCGAGCGCCGGGAGCGCCACCGCCCGGGCCTCGGCGTCGGCGGCCTCGACCTGGGGCCCGGGCACGAGCCCACCGAGCGGCGTGGCGAGGCCGCCGCGGTGGGAGCCGGGCAGCACCTCTAGGCAGCCGCCGCCCAGGGGCGCGTCGTCTAGCGCGAGCCACACCTGCAGGGTCGGGTCGCGGTCTACGCCCCAGAAGCGCCCGCCGTCTTGGTGCCAGGGCAGCGGCGTGCCTCCATCCGCGGGCTTGTTCATCAGGATCGCCCGGTAGAGGGTGATGCGGCGCGCGTCGGGGTACACGCCCCGGGCGAGCTGCACGTTGAGCGGGTGGGTGATCCAAGCCCGAAAGAGCGCGTCCCGCTCAAGCTTCTCGACCTTCCTGTAGCGTAAGCTCGGCCCCTCCCAGCCACGGCCGTTCTCTAGATCCTCGTAGCGGCCGCTCTCCGCGTCGAGCTGGTAGAACAGGCCCGGATCGGGCTCGGGCTGGGTGAGCATCGTGTCTACCCGGGCGCGCAGGGCCACGAGGGTCTCCTCCGGGGCGCGCACCCCGAGCCGGGCGTAGCCCAAGGCCGCCAAGGACGCCAGCGCCTCACACAGCTCGGCCTCGCTGAGCGTCTGTACGCCCAAAGGCGGCGACTCAGCGGGCATACACCGCGTCCGTGCCGCGCCAGGCCCGCCAGGCCTTGTCCACCTCCCGGCGGAGCTCCTCGCTCAGCGGCCCCGCGGCCAAGGCGTCCAAGGCCTCGTCCAGATGTCGCACAGTCCCTGGCCCGACGAGCAGACCGTCAACGCCGGGCTGGCTCACGAGCCATCGATACGATAGCGCCGTCAGAGATTCGCCCGCTGCGTCAGCGATCGCCTTGAGCTCGTCCACCAGATCCCGCAGGCGGATCGAGCCATAACGCCGCTGGTAGGTGGGGTTCTTCGCCAGCCGAGTGCCGGGCAAGGCCGCGTCGCGGGGGTGCAGGCCGGTGAGCAGGCCCCCGGCGAGGGGGTTAAACACGACGGTCGTGAGCCCGTAGGCCCGGGCGAAGCTCAGGTACTCGTGCTCCAGATCCCGCACGATCACGTTGTAGAGCATCTGGCCGGCCACGGGGCGCGGCAGGCCCCGGGCGTCGGCGGCGTGCAGGAGCGCCAAGGACGACCACGCGCTGTGGTTCGAGAGCGCCCAGGCGCCGATCCAGCCCCGGGTGAGCGCGTCCTCGACGCCGTCGAGCACCTCGTCCCGGCTCACCCTGGGGTCGGGCTGGTGCAGGTAGAGGAGCGGCACGGTCGGCACGCCGAGGCGCGTGAGGCTCTGGGGGATGGCCTCGGCGAGACGCGCCCGAGACAGGCCCTCCGCCGGGCCCCGCATCGAGCCCAGGCCGACCTTCGTGGCGACGTGCAGGCCGGGGTAGGCGCGCAGGGCCTCCCCAACGAGGCGCTCCGAGGCGCCTTCAGCGTAGGCGTTCGCCGTGTCGAGGTGCGTCACCCCACGCTCGACGGCGCGCTTGAGGATACGCCGCGCCTCTGCGTCGGGGGTGCGCGCCCCGAAGTTCATGGTGCCGAGGATGACGAGGGGGGCCGAGTCGCCGCGTGGGTGCATCGCGGCGTCATAGCCGCCCGCGCCGACACCCGCCACAGACCCCCTCGCCCCAGAGCTCAGGCCTTGAGATCAAACACCAACAGCTCGCTGTCTTGGCTGGCGACGACCTCCACGGCCTGCTCGTTGGTGAGCGCCGCGCCGTCCCCGGCGGACAAGGCCTCGCCGTTCACGGTCACCTCACCGTGGATGACCTGCACCCACGACTTACGCCCCGCCGCCAGGGGCAGCCGCGCGTCGTGCGCCGGGCTGAGGTTCAGCCGCCAGATGCGGGCGTCTTGGCCGATGGTCACCGAGCCGTCGGCGCCGTCCGGGGAGACGAGCAGCGAGAAGCCGTTCTCCACCTTGGGGATCGCCCGCTGGTCGTACCGCGGCGTGGTGCTGGCCTTCGCGGGGATCACCCAGATCTGCAAGAAGTGAACGCCTTCGGTCTTCGACGAGTTCATCTCGCTGTGGGTGACGCCGGTGCCCGCGCTCATGAGCTGCACCTCGCCGGGCAGGATCACCGAGCCGTTGCCCATGCTGTCGCGGTGCCCGAGCTGGCCCTTCACGACGTAAGAGACGATCTCCATGTCGCGGTGGGGGTGGGTGCCAAAGCCCATTCCGGGCATCACACGGTCCTCGTTGATGACCCGCAGGGCACCGAAGCCCATGTGTCGCGGGTCTTGGTAAGACGAGAACGAGAAGGTGTGGTGGCTGTCGAGCCAGCCATGGTTGGCGTGGCCGCGGGCAGAGGACGGGCGGAGCGTGATCATGAGACCTCCAACGAAGGGGGTGTGCTTTGTTTGTGCCCATGATGCCGCGCCGAGAGATCGGTTACAAAGCCCGTCCCGCCCGCGACTGGAGCCGCACATGAATCGTCTCATCCTCTACGGGTACTGGCGCTCGTCCGCCACCTGGCGCGTGCGCATCGCGCTCAACCTCAAGGGCCTCGACGCCGAGCATGTCGCCGTGCACCTGAGCGCCACCGACGGCGACCAGCTCCGCCCCGAGCACGCCGCGCTGAACCCGATGCGGCAGGTGCCCGCCCTGGTGATCCCTGGCGAGCCCCGGCGGGTCGTCACCCAGTCCGTCGCGATCTTGGAGCTCCTGGAGGAGCTTCACCCCGAGACTCCGCTCCTGCCAAAGGACCCCTTCCTGCGGGCCCGGGTGCGTGAGCTCGTCGAGATCGTGAACAGCGGCATCCAGCCCCACCAGAACATCACCCCGACGAGCCGCATCGACGCCCTCTCCCCCGGCGCGGGGCGGGCCAGCGCCCGGCACTTCAACCAGGTCGGGCTCGCGGCCTTCGACGCCCTCGTGGCCGAGACGGCGGGGCGCTTCTGCGTCGGCGACGCGGTGACCCTCGCCGACCTCTTCCTCGTCCCGCAGCTCTACGGGGCGCGCCGCTGGGGGATCAACGTCGCCGCCGAGTGGCCGCGCCTCCAGGCCATCGACGACGCCTGCGGGGCGCTCGACGCCTTCGCCCGCGCCCGGCCGGAGGTCCAGGCCGACGCGCCGCCTCCTGAGCAGGCCTGAGCGAGCCCGTGACGCCCCGGCGCGCCTGGGTCGGCGTCGAGCTGCACGTGCAGCTCGCCGTGGCGTCGAAGCTCCTCTGCCCTTGCCCGGCGGGGGGTGACGCCCCGCCCAACGCCTGGACCTGCCCCGTCTGCGCGGGCCTCCCCGGCGCCTTGCCCAGCCTCAACGCCCGGGCGGCCCAGCTCGGCTGGCGCGCCGCCCTCGCCTTGGGGGCCACCCCGACGCGGCGGTCGAGCTTCTCCCGCAAACATTACCGCTGGCCCGACCTTCCCAAAGGGTACCAGGTCACCCAGGCCGAGCGGCCCCTGGCGACGGGCGGCGCCGTACACGCCGTGCTCGACGGCGCGCTCCAGCGCCTGCCCCTGCGGGAGCTTCACCTGGAGGAGGACGCCGGGCGACTCTTCCCCCACCCCGAGGGCGTGCGGGTGGACCTCAACCGCGCCGGGGTCGCCCTGCTGGAGCTCGTCTCTGAGCCCGCGCCCTTGAGCTCCGAGGCCCTGGAGGCCCTGCTCCGCGCCGCGCACCGCGCCTTGGTCGCCGCCGGGGTCACCCGAGGCCGCCTGGAGCGGGGCGAGCTCCGCATCGACCTCAACGTCTCCTTCGCCGATCCCGAAAGCGGCGACTTGGGCCCCAAGGTGGAGGTGAAGAACCTCGGCTCCTTCCGCCACGCCCGCCTCGCCTTCGAGGAGGAGCGGCGCCGCCAAGAGGCCCTCCTCGACGCGGGCGCCGCCGTCGAGCCTCAGACCCGCGCCTTTGACGGCCGCCGGAGCCGCCCCCTGCGCGACGCCGGGACCAAGGCTTACCTCGTGCTCCCCGAGCCCGACCTGCCGCCGCTCTACGCCTCCGCCGCGGCCTTGGCCGAGGCCCGGGGCCGCCTCGACGCCGCGCCCCTCGACCTCCACCTCCTCCGTGAGGACGAGCGGGCCAACGAGCGCCTCCGCCGCCTCGGCCTCAACGACGCCGAGCTCGGCTTCCTCCGGGGCCAGCCCCTCGCCGAGCGCCTCTTCTGGGAGGCCCTCGCCGCCGGGGGCGCGCCCGACCTCACCCTCCTCTGGCTGCGCGACGAGGCCTGGCGCCACGTCAAGCGCGTCGGACGCGGCGGCCTCACGGGGGAGGCCCTCGTCTCCTTCGCCCAGGCCGTCGCCCGGGGTGAGCGCACCCGGGCCCAGGCCCGCGCCGCGCTCCAGGCGCTCATCACCGGGGAGGCGGCCCCCGTCGCGGAGACCGCACCCGTCACCGACCTCCTTGAGCTCGCCCGCGCCGTCTTCGCCGACGCCCCGGCCCTCGCCGCGCGCCTCAAGGCCGGAGAGACCCGCCTGGAGGCCCACTTCGTCGGGCAGATGATGCGCCGAGGCGACGGCGCCCTGGGCCCCGCCGACGTGCTCGCCGCGATCCGCGCCGCGGCCGCCGAGGGCTGAGTTCCCGCCCGGGGTGAACTCCAGATCACGCTTGTTGTATGCTCACTTTGCGCCTCGGCCCACACCACCCCAGAGGCGCAGGAGCCCCGATGCCTGAGCGCGTCACCGGACAGGCCGTCACCATCCAGTTTGACGGTCAGAAGTGTATCCACTCAAGAAACTGCGTGCTGAGCCTGCCCCAGGTGTTTCGGGCGAACGTCGAGGGTCCGTGGATTCATCCGGACGCCGCGAGCCCCGACGCGGTGGCCGCCCTCGCCGCGCGCTGCCCCTCGGGCGCCATCGTCGTCGAGCGCCACGACGGCGCCCCCGACGAGCAGCCCTCGGGGCGAAACGTCATCGCCGTCTTGGAGAGCGGCCCCTACGCCGTCCGCGGCGACCTGCAGATCGGCGGCGACAAGGCGCTGCGGGCCACCCTCTGCCGCTGCGGCGCCTCCAAGAACAAGCCCTACTGCGACCACAGCCACGTCGACGTGGGCTTCAGCGCCCCGGGCGAGCTGCCGCCGCCGCCGTCCGTCGGCGACTGGGGCGAGGCGGGCCCCCTCACCGTGACCCCGCTCAAGGACGGCCCCCTCAAGGTGGACGGCGCCCACGAGGTCACCTCGGGCTCCGGGCGCACCAACCGCCGCGCCGCCGGCTGCTTCTTGTGCCGCTGCGGCGCCTCGAACAACAAGCCCTACTGCGACGGCAGCCACCGCGCCGCGGGCTTCACCTCGGGCTGAGCGGCAGGCGCATCACACGCTCGCCGTCCTCATCAAACTCGCCCGTGGGGGTGAAGCCGAGGCGCTCATAAAACGCCCCTGGCCCACCCTCACGGACGACGTGAGAGAGCCTCACCTCCACGGCGTCTGGGCGCATCGCCTGGGCCAGCTCGACGGCGAGGGCGACGGACGCCCGGCCGAGCCCCTCACCTTGACGGCGGTGGTCCACCATGAGCCGCCAGATCCACGGCGGCTTGCCCTCCTCAAAGGCCATGGCCAAGAAGCCGACCAGCACGCCGTCGTGCTCAATGGCGCGGCACACCGCGGCCTCGCCGTAGAGCGCGGCCTCGGCCAAGGTCAAGGCGTTCGGGGCGACGAGGCCCTGCTGGTGCGGCGCCGTCTCCAACGCCGCCACGGCGCGCACGTTCTGTAAGGTGATGGGGACCAGGCGAGTCGCCACGGACGCTCCGTCGTCTCAGGGACAACGAGTGTAGCCGTCAGGGCGCGGAGGCTCCACCGGCAAAGCGGCTGAGCCGCGCTGGGGCCTCGGCGTCATGGGCCGGGAGGATCAAGGTCGGCCCCTCTCGCTGGGCCTCCAGGAGCCCCCGCTGCAGCGCCCGCGCCGCGCCCAGGTCGGAGTGTATGCCCGAGAGCGCCGCCGCGCCGAGGTCTGCCTCCGTGAAGGTGACGTCGCCGACGAACCAGATCACGCCCTGGTCAACCACGAGCCGCGCCATCGTCGAGCCCGGCGTGTGCCCCGGCGTCTGAAACACCGTCAGCGCGCCGTCCGCGGTGAGCGGAAGGCCCGGCCCAAAGGGCCCAGGCTGGTCCAGGCGCTCATCCTCTAAGAGGCGGAGCGGCGCCGAGCCCACGCCGAGCTCAACCACCGCGCCGTGGCGCCGCCCCTCGGTGAGCTCCGCGCGGGTGGTGACGACGGGCACCCCCGGTAGCGCGGCGACGGCGCCGACGTGATCGACGTGCAGGTGGGTGAGCACCAGGGCCCGGAGCGCGCCGAGGGGCACCCCCAAGGCCTTGAGCCGCGCGGGCAGGGCCTCCTCCGGCTGGACGTCGAGGGCCAAGAGCGCCCGGTTGACCCGCAGGCCCACGGGGTCCGCCGCCCAGAGGGCCGGGTGAAGGGTGGTCGGCGTGGCCCCGGCGTCGATGAGGAAGGCGCCCTCAGGGTGCAGCACCAGGTAGGTCAAGATCGGCATCGGCGGGGCCTGCTCACCGTCGAGCAAGATCGCCGCCAGGCGCAGCGGGAACGGCGTCGTGTCGGGAGCCGTCGTGTGGTGGTGCCGCCCCCGCACCGCGACGAGGCCCGTGGGCAAGGCGTGCACCACGACCGGCGCCCCGCCGAGGGTGAAGCGCCCCACGCTCGGCTGGGCCCGGGGGGTGTCACGTGGGATCGTCGGCCGCGCGCCGAGCGCCCGGGCCGCCCCGAAGGCCACGAAGATCAGCCCGACCACGACCAGCCTCAAGAGCAGCTCACGCATCACACCCTCCGAACGGTTGTTGAACAGTGTTCAACTTGCGATTGGACCTCGCGGGCGGCATGTTGCGGAGATGATCACCTCCCCGCGCGGCGTCGGGCGACATCACGGCGACCTTCGGGCGAGCCTGCTCCGGGCCGCCCTCGAGCTGCTGCAGGAGGGCGGCGTCGAGGCGCTCACCCTGCGCGCCGTGGCACGCCGGGCCGGGGTGAGCCCCGGGGCGCCGTACCACCACTTCGCCGACAAGGACGCCCTGATCGCCGCAATCGCCGGGGCGGCCTTCGCCGAGCTTCACCTCGTGCTGTCCGAGGCGGCCCACGGCGCGGCGGCCAAGAACGCGGCGGGGCGGCTCCAGGCGATGTGCGCGGCGTATGTGCGCTTCGCCTTGCACGGCCCCGCCCGCTACGCCGTGATGTTCCACCCCGACCTCGGCCAGAGCCCCGCGATGCAGACCGTCGCGGGCGCGGCCTTGGCGGCCTTTGAGCAGCTCAACCTCGCCGTGGCCGCCGTCTCTCCCCGTCCTGACCCCCGCGGCCAGCGTGAAGCGGCGCTCCTCGTCTGGGCGACGGCCCACGGCGCCGTGGTGCTCCAGCTCGGGGGGATGGTGCGCCCCCTCACCCCGAGCCTCGACGACACGACGCGCCTCGCCGCCCAGGTCGCCGCGGCCTGTGTGGGCGTCGCCGCGTGCCCGCCCCTCGACCCGCCCGACGAGCCCTTGTCCCAAGCCCAAGACGCGACAGCGCAGGGCGGCGACGACCCCGCCCAGGCCAGCGTCTTCGCCGAGATGGCCGACTCCCCCTGAGCGGTCCGCCGCCGCCCCAGCTCGCCTCACGGCTCCTGCGCAACAACGCCGACGGTTTGGGCTACCTCCCCCGGTCGTGGGCCGCGTCGCGCCGCCTTCGCGCACCCCCGGGCTCCCCGCCCCACATTCATGAGGTAGACTCTCGGTTATGACGATCCTCATGCTGCTCCTCGGCTGCGCCGAAGAGGTCACCCAGACCCCCGCCTGTGAACGATACGTCGCCTGCCTCGACGCCCGAGACGAGCTTCGCGGCACGACGACTGACATGCTGCGTTTTGAGGCGGAAGGCGACTGCTGGGGGAGCCCGGCCGGCGCCGACCTCTGCGACCGCGCCTGCTCCAACGGCCTCTCTTGGCTCCTGGAGAGCGAGACCGATCTGCCGGAGGTCTGCTCCTCATGAGGCTCCTCCTGCCCCTCTTGCTCATCCCCCTCGCGCCCGCCCACCAGCCCGCCGAGGTCGTCTCCGACTTCGACGTGCCGAATCCCTACATCTCCTACGCGGTGAACGGGCGCTTCACCACGGGCGATGAGGTCTTCACCCTGCACATGGAGCTGGAGCGCGGCTTCGCGCTGCCCTTTGAGCTCCTCATCGAGAAGCGGGCCTCCAACGAGGAGCACCGCCCGATGTACGCCGTGGTCGGGCCGGGCCTGCCGCCGCCGACCGACGAACAACGTGCGCTCCTCCCCAAGGAGCTGCCCGAGGGGGTCGGGGTGTTCATCGACAAGAACGACGACGCGGAGCGCCTCGTGATCTTTGAGAGCGTGATGCGCCGTTTTTATTGGTCGAGCGACACGACGGCCCTGGCCCTCGACGCAGGCGCCCACGAGGTGTGGGTCTGGTCCCCCGAAGGAACCACCGGCGACTTCGTCATCGGCCTCGGCGTCGAAGAAGACTTCAGCGAAGGCACGGGCGGCCTCTTCGCGAGCTGGCGCACCTATGCTTATTAGCGCGCTGGCCGCGACGGCCCTGGCGGCTCCCCTCGACGCGGCGCATTTCTCGGTGGGTGTGCCTCTGGAGGTGGACGCCGTCGGCTTCGCCGTGGGTGTGCGCCCGGAGCTGCTCTGGCGCCCCATAAAGCCCGACGGCGCTCTGCACCTGCGCGTGGCGACGGGGCTCATGGTCGGCCCCGAGCTGGCCTTCGTCCCCGTGAGCCTCACGGTCCGCGGGCGCTGGCTCACCGATCGTGACGTTCACCCGATCTTAGGCTTCGGCACCGAGCTCCAGACCTTCTACAGCACGGGCCACCCGGTCGTCGCGCGACGCGCCTGGGTGACCGAGCTAGGGGTAGACGTCGACGTCGCCGACCGCTGGT
>JAKLKD010000086.1 GCA_023150845.1 Myxococcota bacterium
GCGGGGGTGCCGCCCCCTTTTGTCTTGGTGCCTCCCCCCGCCCAGGCCGCGGAGAACGACAAGGCGAGGAGCAGCAGGCTGGGGACCAGGGCGGCGTGGCGCATCAGTTCTCCAAGAGGGCCGAGTAGCCGATGGTGAGGCCGACGTTCTGCTTGAAGGCCGTCGTGCCCGACTGCTTACGGTTCTGGATGAGCATGTCGTCGCGGAGCTCGATGCGCACGGCGCCGCCGCCCGCCTGGAAAACACGCACGCCGACGCCGATGCCTAGGGTGGGCGAGACGGTGAGGTACTTCTCACCCCAGGCGAGCTGCTCAGCGGTCACACCAGCGACGACGGGGATGTAGACGTCGTGGTGGATGACCTGCTTGCCCATGAAGTTCATCTTCGCGTAGATGGGCGAGAAGGTCACGCCGCCGGTGACGCTGCCCAGGTAACGGTAGACCTCGGGGCGCACGCCGTAGGCCGGGCTGCCGAGCTCACGCCAGACGCCGGTGCCGAGGCCGTAGCCCGCGCCGATCTGCCCCTCGACGGAGAGCTGCTCGGAGAGGTGTTTGCCCGCGACAAACTGAATCTTGGGGGCGACCATGTAGGGGTCGAAGACGATGACGCCTAAGGCGCCGCCAACCTCCAGGCGATCCTCTTTGGGGTAGAGGATCTTCTGCACGACGAGCACCTCATCCTTACGGAGGGTGCCGAGGTCTACGGTCTCCTGGGCGAGAGCCGGGGCGGCGGTGATCGCGGCGAGCAGCACGGCAAGCAGGCGCTTCATCAGGTCCTCAGCGGGGCGGGCGGACGGATCGGGCGGGGGCGGCGGGAGAACAACCCTCAGAACGGCAGGGTGCGAGGGTTGCCCTCGAGGGGCCGGTAATAGATCTGCACGTCGGAGTTGTAGTCGGGCACATACGTCCCGTGGAACTCGATGGCGTTCGTGGAGGGGTCGTAGCTCCAGCCGTCGGAGTACTCGGTGAGGCCGGTCTCCTCGAGCTTGGCCTCGTCTACGGCGGCGGCGGGCACGGCCTCACCGTCGATGTAGACGATGATGGTGGCGACGTCGGGGACGGCCTGGAGCGGGAAGGAGGTCTGGAGCCCCTGGAGCAGGGCGCCGAGGTCGTCGAGGTGCACGGAGAAGTCGCTGTTCTCACAGTCGCCGCCGCTGCCCTTCTCGGCGATGGGGTTGTAGAACCCGCCCGTCGCCTCGGCCACGGAGCGCAGCCGCACCGAACCCCAGGTGGTCGCGCCGCCGGAGTTGCAGGAGAAGTCGCTCGTCTCGGGGTCGTAGGCCGGGCCGATGACCGCGACGCGGTAACGCAGGCCGAACTCGGCGAAGAGGTCGAGGTAGACCGCGGGGTCGTTGTCGCCCGAGGTCATGCGGCGGGAGCCGTCGCCCTCATCGCTGACCACGACAAAGATGAGCGTGCCGTTCTCCCGGACGAGCTCGGCGTTGGTGCCGATGTCGGCCTCGGAGAAGAGCGTGGTGCCGTCGAGGCACGACTCCGGGGGGTTCTCGACCATACGGCACATGGCGAGGTGGATGGCCTCGAGGTGCTCCTCGTTGCCGGCGCCGCAGTTGTCTTCCCAAGCCTCGAAGCCGCACTCGCAGTCCAAGAACTCCTGGGTGACCTGGGCGGGCGGGGTGCCGCACTCGTAGCCTGGGTCCGACGGCATCGTGGCCTCGGACCAGCAGGTGGCCTCGCAGAGCAGGTTCGCGCGGAAGGCGCCCGCCACGTCGTCGGTGTCGTCGGCGACGACCCCCGTGCCGACGAGGCCGCCGTAACCGCCGGGCACCTGGGAGCCGTCGGACTTGTACTGGGGCTCGACGGAGGTGGTGGTGATGGCGAGCTGGTAGTCGAGGATGCGCCCGCGGTCGCTGACGTAGGTGATGTAGTTGTTCACCGCGTCGGCGAGATCGTCCGTCTGAACCCCGGAGCCATCGGCGCTCGTGAGGTTGTTGATGAACGAGTCAAAGTTGAGCGCGAGGTCCTCGGCCTCGTCCTCCATCGAGTTCGAGTTGTCGACGATGAAGACGACGTCAGCCTTGTTGGAGAAGCTCTCCTGCTGGTAACCAGCGAGGCGGAACAGCTCGTACTGGTTGCAGCCGCTGACCAGGGGCAGCGTGAGCAGGGAGAGGATCGCGGCGACGGGGCGGACAAGGCGGCGCATGAGCACCTCCGACGGTGAGCCAGACACGCCGCACAGCATAGGGAGCGGATCGCCGTTGCGCAAGCGTCGCCCTGTCAGCAGAGCGCCAACAAGCGCGAAGACCGACCGGCGGCCCCGCGCTTAAGCGCGGCGTAAGGCGCTGTGGATGTTGTTGATGGCCCGGATGACGGCGTGGGGCGGGCGGACGTTCTTACGCTGCTGGTAGTGCTGAATCAGCGCGTTCCAGATGTCGCTGATCTGCGCCCGCAGCGTGTCGTGATCACGCTTCACGATGAGCGCGCGCAGGCGGCTCACCGCCTGAGGCTCCTCTTGGTCGACGTAGGCAGAGGAGACCAGCTCCAAGGCGGCCTCGAGATCGGCCTGGAGCTGAGGGTCGACCGGGGCGACGGGCTCGATGGCCTCGGCGGTGAGCTCCTCGACGGGCTCGACGGGCTCATCGACGAGCTCGCCGGGGGAGGTCGGCGTGTCGAGGAGCTCCAGGTCGTCGTTGGCCTCGCCGAGCTCCGCGGCGGGGATGTCGAGCTCTGAGCCGACGCTGATCAGGTCCTGGGAGAGATCGTCTTGGGCCGGGAGCGGGGCCTTCGCCGGGGCCGGGGCGAGCTCACCGAGGCCTCGCACGCCGCGCCGGGTCAAGAACTCGCCGCCGTCGATGCCGAACTCCTCAGCGTACTCGGCCAATGAGTAGCCGCCCTTGAGGCCGTTGGGCCCGAGCTGGTTGCGGCACTCGATGACCGTGGCGCGGCCGGCGCACTTGGGGTGGACCTCGACCTGGGGCGCGACCAGCACGTCGGCGGTGAGCCGGGCCTCGCCGATGCGCAGCAGGGTGCCGCCCTCGACGGCGCGGAGCTGGTGCTCGCCGCTGAGCACGTTGACCTCGTCGCCGCGGATGAGCTCCGCGGTGACCTTGCCCTCCAGCACGACGACCCGGGCCTGGGCGCGGCCCAGCTCGACCTTTCCGCTCACCCGGGCGGCGCCGCCGGGGGCGGAGAGCTCGGTGACGCGGGAGTCCCCGGAGACGAGCACGTCCCCGGCCTCGGCCACGACGCTCTTGCTGGTGAGCCGCCCGGAGACCCGAATCTCGCCGCCGCGGGAGACCACCTCGCCCACCTCAAGATCCCCGGCCAGCTCAATGTCACCACCGGCGATCACCCGGGCGACGGGGCGGCTCAGGGGGCCCTCGAGGTGAATGTCGCCGCTGTGCTCGATCACGAGGCCGGCCTCGGTGCTCGTGAACTCAGCGCCACCGGGGATGACGAGCTTGGACGGGTGGCCAACGACCATAGGGGAGAGTCTCCTGAATCGACGGCGCGGCGCGCGCCAGCACGAGGATAGCGGAGAGCGCCGCTCGCAGTCAACGCGGCGTCAACGGAGCGGCCTGGCGTGAGGGCTCAGGAGGCGCCGAGGCGCGCGAGACCTTGGCTCGCCGCGGGGTGACCGGGCCGAGCCTTGAGCGCGACGCGGTACGCCTCGATGGCGCGTTGGCGGTTGCCGAGGGCCTCATAGGCGCGGCCGAGATCCGTCGCGGCGCCGTAGTGGCTCGGCTGCAGCTCGACGGCGACCTCAAGGGCCGCGATGGCCTGATCCGGGCGGTTCACCCGCATGGCCAAGGTGCCAAGCGCCGCCCAGCCGAAGGCGCTGCAGGAGTCCATCGTGATCGCGGCGCGGTAAGCGTCGGCGGCCTTCTGGAGCTCCCCGGCCACCTCGGCGTCGTTGCCGACGCTCACCTGGCGGCGGGCCTCCTTCGCCAGGGCCTCGGCGGCGGGCTTACACCCCGGCGAGGGGCGCTTGGGGGCGCTGACGTCGACGGTCGGGGTCGCGGCGGGCTGGGCGTAGGCCGTCGTGGCTTGGGTGGTCGGCTGGGCGTAGCCGGTCGCGGGCTGAGCGTAGCCAGTGGTGGGCTGGGCGTAGCCGGTCGTCGGTTGAGCGTAGCCGGTCGTGGGCTGGGCGTAGCCCGTCGTCGGCTGGGCGTAGCCTGTCGTGGCCTGAGTCGTCGGCTGCGCGTAGCCCGTCGTCGGTTGGGCGTAGCCGGTTGTGGGCTGGGCGTAGCCGGTCGTGGGCTGAGCGTAGCCAGTCGTGGCCTGGGTCGTCGGCTGGGCGTAGCCGGTTGTCGGCTGGGCGTAGCCGGTTGTTGGCTGGGCGTAGCCTGTCGTGGCCTGGGTTGTTGGCTGGGCGTAGCCCGTCGTCGGTTGGGCGTAGCCCGTCGTCGGCTGGGCGTAGCCGGTCGTCGGTTGGGCGTAGCCCGTCGTGGCCTGGGTCGTCGGCTGGGTGGTCGGGGTCGCCGTCGTCGCGCCCGCGCCCATACGCTGTAGCGCGTAAGGCGTCGGCGCCGGAACCGCCGCCGTAGACTGGGCGGTCGGCTGGGCGTAGCCGGTCGTAGCCTGGGTCGTCGGCTGGGCGTAGCCCGTCGTCGGCTGGGCGTAGCCCGTCGTCGGCTGCGCGTACCCGGTCGTGGCCTGCGTCGTCGGCTGGGCGTAGCCCGTCGTGGGCTGGGTGTAGCCCGTCGTCGGCTGGGCGTAGCCCGTCGTCGGCTGGGCGTACCCGGACGTGGCCTGAGTCGTCGGCTGCGCATAGCCAGTGGTCGGCTGAGCATAGCCCGTCGTCGGCTGGGCGTACCCGGTCGTGGCCTGCGTCGTCGGCTGGGCGTACCCGGTCGTGGCCTGAGTCGTGGGCTGGGTGTAGCCCGTCGTCGGCTGCGCATAGCCGGTGGTCGCCGGCGTCGTCGCCGTCGCGACGGGCGCGGCCGCCTTCACGGGCACCGGGCCCTTGGGTTTGCCGGGCTTCGTGAGGTCGCTGTCGTGCACCACGGCGCCGTCGCTGCACCGGGCGAGCACGGGGTAACCGTTGATGTTGTTGGGGCAGGTGTCGCCGGGGAAGGAGCAGTGCTCCGCGAAGCACCGGAGCTGGTCCTTCGAGAGCCCCTCCGTCGCCACCTCTCCCACCAAGGGCGGGTGGTCAAAGATCGCCGACTCACCGACCTCAAAGAAGGCCGTGCCGCCGCACTCGGACACGAACAGCCCGATGGCCTCGTAGCCCGTAGACCGGGCCACGATCAGCGAGTCATCCCCGACGACACGAATCTTGGTGACGCAGGGGGTGATCCCTGAGGCCTGGCAGCAGGACTTACAAGAGCCCTCGTCCGCCTGAGCGACGCTCATAGACATCAGGATGAACAGGGTGGAGAGCATCCGTCGCCTCACCTGGCGCGTCATCACGCCGTGTCAAGACGACGACCTCAACTGGGCCTGAGGACACCTGAGCCCCCTGCCCTCTTCACCTTGTCGAGCGTGTCCGCCCAGAGCGCCTCCAAGGCCCTGAGGTGGGCCTCCATGGGGTACGCAGCGGGGGCCCGGCGCCCTCGGCCCAGGGTGATCTCGGCGCGGATCGCCTCGGTGAGCGCCCGAGGATCTCGCGGGGGCACGAGGCGCGCCTGGGGATCGAGCTCGGGGATCCCCCCGATCGCCGAGGCGATCACCCGGAGCCCCGCCGCCCGGGCCTCGCGCACGGTGAGGGGGCTGTTCTCCTCCCAGATCGACGGCGCGACGAGCACGTCCGCCTCATGAAGCGCCGCCGCCCTCCCCGCCTCGTCAAACACCCCGGCGTACCGCGCGCCCGGCGTCGCCTGAATCTGCTTGAGCAGCGCCGAGACGAAGCCCGGGGCGCCGTCATAGCCGACCTGGGGCCCCCAGAGGGTCAAGGTCGCCCCGGCCCGGGCCTCACCCAAGGCGCCGAAGGCCTCGATCAGCACCTGAGGCCCCTTCGTGGGGATGAGCGCGCCGATGAAGACGAGGCGTAAGGGCCCCGGCGGCGGCTCGGGCGCGGGCTGAACCGGCGCGACCAAGGGCAGGTCGAGCACCTCGATCTCCTCACGCGCCCCCAAGGCGCGCACCCGGTCGGCGAGCTGCTGGGATGGGGAGATCACGAGGTTCGCGCCGCGCAGCGCCGCCGCCCCGGCGGCGTTTCTAGCCTCGATCTCCACAAGCGCCCCGGCGCCAGGAGGCGGCGCGGCGATGGCCCGCTTGAGGGCCTGATCGACGCCCAGACGGCGCGCGAGGGGGGCGAAGGCGCTCAGGCTCGGCCGGGCGCGGAGGTGCTCGGCGAGGCAGGCTCCGCAGCGCGCCGGGCTCGGCCCCGGGCAGACCTCCAGCGCCCGGTTCACGAGCTGACCCCGGGCGCAGAGGAGCTGGGGATCATGCAAGGTAAACGCCACGGCGGCCCCGGCCTCGGCGCAGAGCCGCGCGGCGTCTAAGCCGAGGTGGGCGAGGTGGTGGATGTGCACGAGGTCAGGGCGCTCGGCGCGCAGCAGCTCCCAGAGCATGCCCGCGACCTCCGGCGCGCTCCAGGTGTCCCGAAACACCGGGGCCTTTGGGCTCGGCACCCCGGCGATCCAGAGCGGGTACCCGCCGCCGTCTTGCTGGCGGAGGCCGCGTGGACCCGCACGATCGCGGGTGAAGACGAGGTCTCCCCTCGCCCGCGCCAAGGCGTGCACGTAGAGCTCAACGCCCCCGACGTCCCCCAGCGCCGGGTGGGCGTGGGTGAGGTGCAGGACGCGGAGCGCGCTCACATCAGCCGGGCGATCTCTTCGGTGTCGAACTCGTTCATGAGGTCCGTCGCGCGGTGACCGCCCGCGACCTCCTGGAGCAGATCATCGGTGTCGTCCGAGACCTGGGCGACGTAGTTGAGCGCCGTCTCGAACTCCTCGAAGTCGAGCTTGTCGCCCAGGAGCGTCGCGGAGAACGAGAGGGTGTTGTCGGGGAAGACCAAGAAGGAGCCGAACAGCACCTCGGCGTTGAGGCGCAGGATCTCCTGCAAGAACACCATCGACGGCTCGAAGTCGGAGAGCGTCGTCGCCGAGAAACGCACGAAGCTGTGCTTGGCGTCCTCGTCCTCGAAGAGGGTGATCACGACGGCGGTGGAGCCGTACTTGAACATGTAGAGGTGGTTCTCTTTGGGCGCCACCTTGAGCCCCATCTGCCCAAGGTACTGCTCTACCACCTGGCCCAGCTCGGACAGGCTGCGTCGTGCTCTCATGGTCGCTCCAGCCATCCATGCGGGGGTGCACCCGCCGGAGGCCCGCAGCATATCAGGCCCCGGGCCCCTGGTACAAGGTCTCCAGCCCATCGAGGTGCTCATCGAGGGTCGGCGGCGGCCGCACGTCGGGCCAAAGACGACTTACAACCTCCCCCATGGCGTCCGCGAGGGCCTCGGCGTCTCCAGGGGTGTAGAGCCGCCCATCTAGGCCGTCCTCGATGAGCTCGGGCAGGCCGCCGATCCTCGGCGCGATGACCGGGCAGCCCGCGGCGCGGGCCTCCAAGGCCACGAGCGGCGCGTTCTCCGGCCAGATCGAGCCCATCACCAGGGCCCGGGCCTCCCGGAGGAGCGCGGGGATGGCGTCGTTGGGGATCGCCCCGCGCCAGAGCCCCGGCGGCAGGCGCGCGGTGAGGCCCGGCTCCACCTCGGGGCCGTAGAGCGCCAAGGGCGGCAGGCCCGGGCGGAGGCCCCAGGCCCGGGCGACGAGCTCGGGGCCCTTGTGGGTCGTGAGGCTCCCCAAGAACACGAGGGGGCCTGTGCGCGGCCCACGGTGGGGGGCGAGCTGGGCCTTGGGCAGGCCGTGGGGCAGCGCCGAGACCGGCGCGTCGAGGGCGATCGTGGCGCGCTCGGCGAGGTAACGGGACGGGGCGACCCGGCGGGTGATGCGGCGGTAGGCGTCTCCGACCGCGCCAAGCCAGGCCGAGAGCTCCTCCGCCGTCGCGGGGGTCGGGGCCGGGCCGCCGACGGCGCGGGCACGAAGGGTCGGCGGGAGGCGACGCCAGAGGCCCTGCAGCCGCTCCGGCGCCGCCCCGGTGACCGCGACGAGCCGCGCCGCCAAGGCCCCGAGCTGGTGCTCACGGGCCGTTCCTTGGCAGAAACTGCCATAACAAGCCGGGCAGCGCTCGGGCGCGGGCCCGGCGCAGGGGGTCTTCCCCTCAAAGAGTAAGGTCCCGCCCCGGGGGCAGAAGGCCCAGGCGTCGTGCAGGGTGGCGAGGGACGGCGCCGGGAGCCGCAGCCCCGCCGACAAGAACAGGAGGTGCTGGACGTGCACGACGTCGGGCCGCGCCCGGTCCAAGAGGCGGTGAACCTGGTCCTCAACGACGGGATCCCGCTCGGCCTGAGCGAGGGGCCGCCAGGGCAGGTTGTTCACGATCTCCCAGAGGCGCCCTCCCCCCTCCTCCGCCGGGAGCCTGGACTCAAGCACCTCTCCTTGGGCCCGTCCGGGCGCCCGGGCGCTGGCGATGACGTCGACGGTGTAGCCCCGGGCGGCGAGGCCGGCGCTCACACGGGCGGCGTAACGTTCGGTCCCCGCGGCGTGCCGAGGGGGGTAGCCGTGCGTGAGCTGCACGAGGCGCGGCATCTCGGCGGCCTCCGCTCAGCGCGCCTCGGGGCGCTCCAGGGCCCGCCGCAGGGCGTTGAGCGCGACGCGGCTGGCGATGTGGGCGTCGGCGGCGAGCAGGGTCTGCAGCGCGGCGGTGGGGAAGCAGAGCAGGTCGCTCGGCGCCGAGGCCGTGACCCGCACGTCGGAGACCCCCTCGACGAGGGCGTGCTCCCCGAAGGGATCCCCAGGCCCGAGGGTGGCGACGGGCTCACCGTCCCGATCCGCGGTCACCGACCCCGCCAGCACCACGAAGAGGCCGTCCACGGACTCCTCCTGGGGCACGATGACCTCGCCGGGCTCGGCGTGGCGGCCCACGGCGACGCGCTGGAGGCGCAGGAGCTCACCCGCGCTGAGCCCCGCGAAGAGGCGTGAGCGGCCCAAGGCGCTTAAGGTGGCCTCGGCGCCGATGAGCGCGGGGCGGAGGTTCCGCAGGGCCTCGACGGCGATCACCACCGCCGTGAGGTTGTCGTCGGGGGTGCCGGCCAAGGCCGCACGCACGAGGCCTTCAGCGGCGTCTTGGCGGCTGAGCCCGGCCTTGAGCTGCTCCTCGTCCAACGCCGCGTAGAGCCCGTCGCTGCAGAGCAGGAGCCGATCGCCCTCTTGAAGCTCCAAGAACGCCGTATCGACCTGCACCTTGGGGCCCCGGCCGATGGCCCGGGTGAGCGCCGCGCGCTGGGGGTGCCGGGCGACCTGCTCGGGGGTGGCGCCCTCGCTGAGCAGATCCTGGCCGTAGGTGTGGTCCTCGGTGAGCCGCAGGAGCTTGCCGTCCCGGGCGGCGTACATGCGGCTGTCGCCGACGTGGGCGAGGTACACCCCGCCGCCCCGCACCAAGGCGACGTCGAGGGTGCAGCCCATGCCCCACAACGCGCGATCCGCCTTCGCCGCGACGAAGACCTCGGCGTTGAGCTCGGAGACGAGGCCGCCAAGCCAGCGCAACACCTCCCCGCGCCGGGTGACGCTGGGCTCCTCCAGGCCCTCCAAGGCTGGGGCCCGGGCGACGGCCGCGCGCAGCCCGTTGAGCACCATGGCCGAGGCGACCTCGCCGCCCTCGTGGCCGCCCATGCCGTCAGAGACGGCGTAGAGGCCGAGGGCAGGATCGGCCAAGAAGGCGTCCTCGTTCTGATCTCGGCGCGGGCCGGCGTCGCTGTAGCCGCGGCCGACAACGCGGGCGATGGGCGGGCTCGACCCCGCGAGGCTCGACCCAATGGGGCTCGACATAGAGGCTCCTCGTTCGCCCGAGGGTAGCACGGGGCGACGGGGCGCTGGGGCCCTGCGCCGCGCGCCGGACACGCTACATTGGCGAGACCACGGAGGATCGATGCGCCGCGCCCTGCTCCCCTTGTTGTTGCTCCTCGGCTGTGATGGCGACGAGCTCGTCTGTGAGGACGGCCAGCACCCCGTCGTAGATCGTTGCGTGGACGACCTGCCGCCGTCGGTGCGTTACCCCGACAGCGGCGGCGCCGACGACACCGCGGGCGGCGACGACTCCGGGGCCGATGACACCGCGGGCGGAGGCGACTCGGGCGCGGGCGGTGACTCAGGCGGCGCGGACTCTGCGGGCGCGTGAGCGTCTCCGAGCGCGGCGCGCGCCGGGCCTGTCAGAACGACGCTGGGCTCAGATGGCGCCGAGCACGGTGTCGGTGATCATCGCCCAGAGGTTGTTCAGGGAGGTGGTGAACGCGGTGATGGCGCCGATGATGCCGACGCTGACGACCGCCGCGATCAAGCCGTACTCAATCGAGGTGACGCCTTGCTCGTCGTCTCGGAGCTTAAGGAGCGGGTTGATCAAGGTGCTCATCGTGGCCTCCTGAGAGCCTGGGGTCTTCTGGGGATGGGCGGTCAACCTGACTCCCCGTCGAGTTTTCTCGTGAGGGTGTTTCGGCTGATGCCCATCAGCTTCGCCGCACGGCTTCGGTTGTTCCCACAGTATCGTAGCACGAACTGTAAATACGCGCGCTCCACGTCGTTCAATGGCCCGATCGCCGCGGTGAAGATGGACGGGTCAAGCCCCGGGCTCGGCGGGGGCTCAACGGCGCCGGGGAGCGGCAAGGCGTCGGGGCGGATCAGCTCAGTCGGCGAGAGCACGACGGCGCTCTCGACGCAGTTCTCGAGCTCTCGCACGTTCCCTGGCCAGGCGTGCAGGTGCAGGCGCTGCCGGGCCTCGGCGGAGAGGCGGATCGACGGGCGACCGTGGCGGCGCCCGAAGGTGTAGAGGAAGTGGTCGATGAGGCGATCAAGATCCTCGGCGCCGCGCTCGCGGAGGCTGGGCAGGGTGATCTCGACGACGCGCAGGCGGTAGTAGAGATCCTCCCGGAAGCTCCGGGCGGCGATGGCCTGCTCCAGATCGCGGTGGGTGGCGCAGACGAAGCGCAGGTTCACCTGCCGGGGCTTCGCGCCGCCGACGCGCAGATAGACCCGCTCCTGCAAGAGCCGCAGGAGCTTGCCTTGCACCGCCAGGGGCAGCTCGCCGATCTCGTCGAGGAAGAGCGTGCCCCCCTCAGCGGCGGCGACCTTGCCGTCGGCGGCGGCGTCGGCCCCGGTGAAGGCGCCGCGCTCATGGCCGAAGAGCTCGTTCTCGATGAGGGACTCGGGCAAGGCCGCGCAGTCCACCTTCACGAAGGGGCCGTCGCGGCGCGGGGAGTTGTCGTGGATCGCCCGGGCGATGAGCTCCTTGCCCGAGCCGGAGCCCCCGCGCACGAGCACGGTCACCTCGGCGGCCGCCGCTCGGGTGGTGCGCTCATAGACGCGGCGCATCGCCGGGGACTCGCCGATGATCTGGTTGAAGCGGAAGGCCAAGGGCCGCCGCTGGTCGGGCATCAGCGAGGAGATGAGGCTCGTGGACTCGATGAGCCCGCCGATCTGCCCCGCGAGGCCCTCGGCGAGGGCCACGTCGGCCTCGTCAAACTCCCCCGCCTGCTTGTTGAGGAGCTGCATGACCCCGACGATGTGCCCGGCGTGGGTGCGCACGGGCACGACGAGGGTGTTGCGGGTCTCGTAGCCGGTCAGGGCGTCGACGCGGCGCAGGATGCGGTCCTCGCCGTCGCGGCGGCTGGCGATGAGGCTGCGCCCGGTGCGGGCGGCGTCTCCGGCGATGCCTTCGCCCATCCGCACCCGGATCTCCGCGACCTCGGGCAAGATGCCCACCTTCGAGACGAGCTCCTGCTGGGCCTGATCGACGAGGAACAAGGTGCAGCGATCGGCGCGCATCCTCAGACGCACCTCGTCCATCAGGCGCAGCAGCACCTCGTCGAGATCCACGGCGCGGTCGAGCACGAGCGACGCGGCGTCGAGAGGGGTCATCGAGGACATTCACGCTCCGAGGGCGGGCGGGCCGGCGTATTGTCGCGCCCGAAACCCGGCGCGCACAAGCCCCCACCACCCAGCGCGCGGCGGGTTACAGCGCTCCGCATGAGCGGCCCCAGCGACCTTGAGCGGCTTGGCGGAGAGACCGCCGCCCGAGCGATCATCTCCGACTTCATCGCGCGCGTCGCGCGTGACTTTGTCATCGGCTACCTCTTCGCCGGGCGCGATCTGGAGCGCATCGTGCTCCACGAGACGGCGATGGCCGTGGCGATGTTGGGCGGGCCCGTGGCCTACACCGGGCGCCCGCTGGGCGCGGTGCACCAGCCGCTCAAGATCAACGCCGGGCACTTCCGGCGGCGTCTGGCGTTCTTGGAGCGCACCTTGGAGGCCCACGGGGTGCCCGAAGACATCGCCGCCCGCTGGATCGAGCACAACCGCCGCCTGGAGCGCCTCATCGTGGACGGCACGGACTGCGCCCCCGACGAGCCTCCGCCGTCTTTGGCCCCGCCGCCCCTGCCCGACGAGGACGACGCCGCGGAGCCCATCACCACCCCCGCGGGGGAGCGCCCGTCCCGCCAGGTGGATGACCTCGACGACTGGGACGAGGACCTCCTCCAAGACACTGAGGAGGAGCCCCTGGAGGACGAGGGACCGCCCCACCCCGACGAGGGCTGGGACGAGATCGATCTGCTAGAGGACCCCGACTTCAACCGTGAGCACGACCCCGAGGGCTGGGCCGTGGAGGGCCCCGAGGTGGACGACGAGCGCTGGGATGAAGATGAGCTCCTGGAGCGGGACGGCGCCGCCGAGCCCGGCTGGGACGATGAGGATGACGAGCCCCCCCGCCGGAGCCGCTGAGCATGGCCACCCCTGAGAAGACCACAATGACCGTGTGGGCCACCCTCGCGCGCTTCACCCGACGCTACGTCCTGCGCTACTGGGTGTGGTTCACCGCCGGGCTCCTGTTCTTGTTGGGCACGAACTGGCTCGCCGTGCAGATCCCCCTGGAGCTCGCCCGGGGCATCGACGCCTTACGGTCTACGGGCGACCTCAACGCCGTGCGGGCCTCAGCGGTGACGATCACCTGGATGGGCGTCGTGCTCATCGTCGTGCGCACCTTGTCCCGGGTGCTGTTCTTCACGCCGGGGCGCCTGTTGGAGTACCGGCTGCGCACGGACCTGTTCTCCCATGTGGTGACGCTGCAGCCGAGCTTCTTCGCCGAGCACACCCCCGGCGACATCATCAACCGCGCGGGCTCCGACCTGCAGTTTGTCCGGGCCATGGTGGGCTTCGGCATCCTGCAGGTGTTCAACGTCGTCGCCACCGTCGCGCTCACGGGCCAGGAGATGTACCGCATCTCCCCTTCCCTCACGGCCCTGTCCTTGGCGCCGGTGCTGCTGAGCCTCATCGTGGTGCAGGCCGGGATCAACCGCTTCTTCACCCTCGCCAACCAGGCCCAGCAGCAGCTCGGCCAGGTGAGCGACCACCTCCTCGCGAGCCTGCAAGGGGTGCGCACCATCCAAGGCTTCAACGCCGAGGAGGCGTTCTTGGAGCGCCTGCGGGAGCGTGACCTCCGCTACACGGACACAAACCTCAAGATGGCCTGGGTGCGGACCATCGTGATGCCGCTCTTGCCCGTCGCGACGACGGTGAGCGTCTACCTGCTCATCGCCGTGGGCGGGCCGATGGCCGTGGCCGGGAAGCTCTCCGTCGGTCAGGTCGTCGCGTTTGTGGCCTACATCGGCTCCTTGCTCTTCCCGCTGCGTGGCCTGGGCTTCATGGTGACTGTGTTCCAGCGCGGCTACAACAGCCTTGAGCGCATCGACGAGCTGCTCTACGCCGTGCCGGAGCGCCCCGAGGGGGAGCGCCCCGCCTCGCCGCCCGAGCGCCTCGCGGCCATCGAGCTGAACCAGCTCTCCTTCGCGTACCCCGACGCCGCCGACAAGCCCGTGCTCAAGGGCCTCACCGCCGTCTTGCCCGCCGGGAGCATCGTGGGCGTGTACGGCGCGACGGGCTCGGGGAAATCGACGCTCCTGCGCCTGTTGACCCGCCAGCGAAACCCCACCCCGGGGCAGATCGTGCTGCGCGGTGAGGGCGGCGAGGCCGTAGACCTCACGTCCATCTCCCTCGACGCGTGGCGCCGCCGCCTCGCCGTGGTGCCCCAGGTGCCGTTTCTGTTCTCCGAGTCCATCGAAGAGAACATCGCCATGGGGCCCCCGGACCCCGCGCGGCTCACCCTCGCCGTTCGGCGCGCGGCCTTGGAGGCCGACCTCGGCTCTTTGCCCGAGGGGCTCAAGACCACGGTCGGCGAGCGCGGCATCATGCTCAGCGGCGGGCAGCGCCAGCGCGCGGCCCTGGCCCGCGGCCTCTACCGCGAGTTTGACCTCCTCGTGCTCGACGACGTGCTGAGCGCCGTCGACCAGAAGACCGAGCAGCAGCTCATCCACACCCTCGTCGAGCTGACCTCCCCGGGCCCCGACGGCCGAAAGCCGACGGTGATCCTCGTCTCCCACCGGCTCAGCGCCTTGGCCCGCGCCGACAAGGTCCTCGTCCTGCAGGACGGCGCCTTGGCCGACTTCGGCAGCCACGAGGAGCTCCTGCGGCGCTGCGCGGTCTACCAAGAGGCCTGGAGCCAACAACAAGAGCACAACGCCGAGCCGAGCGCCGCGGAGGTGGCGTCATGAGCGCGCCGACCAAAGGGCCCTCGACCACGGCGCTGTTTAAGAAGCTCTGGCCGATGGCGCGGCCCGACACGCCGCTCTACGTCGTGTCGTTGGTGAGCGCGCCGCTGCTCGTGGCGCTCAACCTCGCCCAGCCCTACCTGCTCAAGGTCGCCATTGACGACTTCATCACCCCGGGGCGCCTCGACGGCCTGCAGACCGTCGCGCTGCAGTACCTCGCCACGGTGGTCGTGGGCTTCGCGCTGAGCGCCGTGTTCGGGCTGGCGACGGCGGTGGCCGGGCAGCGCCTCATCCGGCGGCTGCGGGAGGCCATCCTCAAGCACATCTTGAGCCTGAGCCCGGCCTGGTTCGACAAACGCCCCGCCGGGGAGCTGCTCACCCGCGGCACCTCCGACGTCGAGGCCCTGGGCGAGACGGTCTCCTCGGGCGTCGTCACCATCGTCATGGACGTGCTCATCGTCGTCGCCACCTTGGCGGCGATGCTCTGGCTCGACTGGCGGCTCACCCTCTGCCTCTTCTTGTTGGCGCCGCCGCTCGTCGCCGTCATCGAGGTCTGCCGCCGGGGCCTGCGCAGGCACTTCAACGGCATGCGTGAGGGGCTGAGCGCGGTGAACAGCTACCTCGCCGAGCGGGTGAGCGGCGTCGAGATCCTCCAGCTCTTCTCCGCTGAAGAGGCCTCCGCCAAACGTTTTCGTGCGCTGAACCGCCCCTACGCCGAGTCCACCATCCGCTCCAACGTCTACGACGCGCTCATGTACGCCGCCGTAGACGGCGTGGGCTCCGTGGCCTTCGCTTTGATGTTGTGGTACGCGACCTCCTCCTTCGGCGTCGGCGTGTCCGCGGGCTTGCTCGTGGCCTTCATCGAGTACGTCAACCGCCTGTTCACGCCGCTCAAGGAGTTCTCCGGGAAGATCGCGATCTTGCAGCGCGCCTCTACGGCGCTCGACAAGATCTTCTCGCTCTTGGAGGAGAACGAGCACATCCCCTCGGGGGCCTTGGCCTTGCCCAAGCCCACGGGCTCCGTCCGGTTTGACGACGTGCGCTTCTCCTACAAGCCGGGCCCGCCCGAGGCCGACATCCTCAAGGGCGTGAGCTTTGAGGTGAAGCCCGGCCAGGTGGTCGCCATCGTCGGGGCGACGGGCTGCGGCAAGACGACCTTGACCCGGCTCTTGAACCGCAGCTACGCCGGATACCGCGGGTCGATCACCCTCGACGGCGTCGAGCTCTCGGCCCTGCGCCTCACCGACATCCGCCGCACCGTGGCCTCGGTGAG
Organism: Myxococcota bacterium; assembly: GCA_023150845.1. Taxonomy (GTDB): domain Bacteria; phylum Myxococcota_A; class UBA796; order UBA796; family CAJQPC01; genus JADKFE01. The sequence continues at coordinate 15,827 of JAKLKD010000086.1, forward strand.
CCAAGACGTGCAGATCTTCCCCGAGAGCGTGCGGTTCAACATTGGCCTCGGCAACCCCCGGCTCAGCGACGAGCGGCTGATGAGCGCCGCGGAGCTGGTCTGCGCCGACACCCTGGTGCGTGGCCTGCCGGGGGGCTTAGACGAGCCCCTCAAGGAGCGCGGGGGCAACCTCAGCGTCGGTGAGGCCCAGCTCCTCACCTTCGCCCGCACCATGGCCTACGACCCGACCGTCGTGATCTTGGACGAGGCCACGGCGTCGATTGACCCGGTGACCGAGCGCCTCATCCAGCGCGCCATCGAGCGAATCCTCGCCGAGAAGACCGTGATCGTCATCGCCCACCGCCTCTCGACGATTCAGGCCGCGGATCTCATCGTCGTGATGCACCAAGGCGAGGTCAGCCAGATGGGCACGCATGAGGAGCTCCTGGCCCGGGGTGGTCGTTACGCGGAGCTGCACGACGCGGGCTTCTCGTCCTGAGCGCCACGACGCGCTAAAGGGTGGCGCGAAACCCTGGAGTCCCCATGCGCGCCGCCCTCCCCTCCCTGCTCTTGAGCCTCCTCGTCGCCTGCTCCGGTGATCAGGACGTCGCCACCGCGCCCGCCGAGCCGACGCCGCCCGCCGAGCCCCCCGCCGCGCCTCCCGCCGAAGACGCCGCGGTCACCCTCGCCGGGTGGACCTTCGAGACCCGCGCCGGGAAAGACGTGGACGAGGGCACGCCCAACACCATGGTGGTCGTGAAGTCGAAGGACGGCGCCAGCTTTGAGGTCGGCCCCCTCTACGGCGAGTGCAGCCAGACGCCGGTCAAGGGCACGGCCTACGCGCTCCACTGCTGGTGGGCGGGCGCGGGCTCCAACGTCGAGGTGCGCTCGGCGGGCGGCAAGGCCGAGATCTGGAAGCAGGATCTCGACGAGGGCATGACCACGCCGATGGCCTTTGAGAAGATCTGGGCCCAGCCCTGAGCGCGCCGGGGGCCCTCCTTGTGGCACACTACGCCCCGAGGAGACCCCCATGCGCACCCTGATCCTGCTCGCCGCGCTGACCGCCTGCGGCGACAAAGAGCCCCTGGACACCGCCACAGCGGCCGATGACAGCCGCGACGACGAGCCCCAGGGCTGCGGCGTCGTCGAGCTGGACGTACAAGGCCCCGCCGAGCCGCGGGTCGGGGACTCCTGGACCGTGTGGTTACGCTGCGACGGCGCCACGATGCTCGGCGCCACGGTGCTGCGTTTTGAGCCGCCGACCATCGCGACCTTAGAGGACAACGTCGCCACCTTCGTCGAGGCCGGGGACGCCACGATGACGATGCAGGTGGGCGCCTACCGCGAGAGCCTCTCGCTCACCGTCTCGCCCTGACGGGCGCTGGAGCCGAGGATGGCCAGGGGCACCCGCGAGAAGCTCAGCTTTGCCGCCGCCGCCGCGGCGCTGGCGTTCGGCGCCTTGGAGCTGGGCCTCCGGCTCACCGTGCCCCTTGAGACCCTTCGCTTCTCCTGGGAGCAGGAGTCGGCGCTCCTCGGCCTCGATGACCAAGGCGCGCTGAACGTGCGCCCCCACCACACCCAGACCTACCACGACGGCCCCTACGCCTGGACCGTACGCACCGCCACGATGGGCCTCCGGGAGGACGCCGATCCCAGCCCGGAGATCCCGGCGGGCACCACACGGCTCCTCGCGCTGGGCGACTCCTGGATGTTCGGCTGGAGCGCCGACCAGGGCCTCACCCTGCCGGACCAGCTTGAGCGTTTGCTCCCCGCCCGCCTGGGCGTCGAGCGCGTCGAGGTCATCAACGGCGGCATCTTCGGGAGCTGCGCCTTCGACATGCTGCGCCGCTGGCGCCAGGTGAGCGCCCAGCTTGAGCTCGACGGGGTGATCCTCGGGCGCCCGCACAACCTCACCCGGCAGGCCGCCGTCGCCGAGCGCCGGACGCGCTGGTACCAAGACGTCCGGGGCGCCCCCTTCGTGGATGTGCGCACCTACCTCGCGCTGCGGCGCCTGCTCGCGCCCCTCACCCGCCCGCAGTACCCCGCGGCGACGGGCGCCAACGCCGACGCCGCGACCCTCGCCGACCTCACGACCCTCATCACCGACGCCCGCGCCCAAGGGCTCGACGTCTGGTTCGTCGGCTTCCCCACGGCCATGGACGAGGCGCTCAACGGCCGCCAAGGCGCCCTGCGCAGCTTCGAGGGCACGCTCAGCCCCCTCGGCGTGCCGAGCGCCGGGCACCTGCTCAACGAGCGCTCCTGCTGGGGCCACGAGGACCTCAACCACCCGAGCCCCGCGGGGTACCTCGCCTTGGCCGAGGTCACCGCGGAGCTCATCGCCGGGGCGATCCTCGCCGACGAGCCCGCCGCACGCCGGATGCGCGCCGCGCCGTCTTGTGACACGGTCAACGCGCCGGGCCCTGGCAAACCCTGAGCCGCCGCTCAGCGGGTGGTGAGGGCCGCGCCGCCGCCGAGGGTGCCGTCGCTGGCGTTGCTCGTCTTGTCTTTGGTGTCCGTCTCGAGCGGCCAGTAGCCCACGAGCCCGGACTCCGCGCCGGTCAAGGGGTCACACATGCCCGCGACGAGCTCGGCCTGGGTGCGGGTCTTGTTCCACACCCGGGCGTCGTCGAGCTTGCCCTTAAAGGGCTCGGAGCTGAGGTCGGCGTCGTAGATGCCTAAGGTCGGGTTGTTGGAGTTGTTGAGGCTGCGCCCATTGAACGACGAGATGGAGCAGCTCTTCTCCAGCTTGCCGTCGACGTAGGTGGTGACGTTCGCGTCCCGGTCAAACACCGCGGCGACGTGGTGCCACTTGCCGTCGTTCAGCGGCGTCGTGCCCGTACACTGCACCCCCGTGCCCGCCGGGGAGGCCATCTCGGCGAGGAGCACGTTCCCGTTGGTGCGCAGCATGTAGCCGACGGAGTAGCCGTAGCTGCCCTTGGAGTAGAGCCGTGAGCTCGTGCTGTTGGTCTGGTACACCCAGAGCTCGACGGTGAAGTCGCTCGTGCCGATGTCCAGCGCGCTGTTGTCCTTCATGCGCAGGTAATCGCCTGAGCCGTCGAGGGTGAGCGCCCCGGTGCCGACGTCCACGACGCCGTCGCAGTCGTTGTCGACGCTGTCGCAGGCCTCGGTGGCGCCGGGGTAAGCGCCGCCGTCGCCGTCGTCGCAGTCCGTGTTGTCCGCCCCGGAGCCCGTCGGCGCGGCGCAGGCCAAGGTCGTGACCGAGGCGTCGCCGTAGCCGTCCCCGTCGGCGTCACCGTACCAGGTCGCGGCGTCGGTGGCCGTGTCGGGGTCCGTCACGCCGTCACAGTCATCGTCGAGGCCGTTGCAAAGCTCGGTCCCGGCGGGGTTCACGTCCGCGAGGCTGTCGTCACAGTCCTCGGCGTCGTCGAGGTAGCCCGAGGGCGCCTCGCAGGCGACGGTGGTGACGTCGGGGTCGCCGTAGCCGTCGGCGTCGGCGTCGGCGTACCAGGTCTCGGCGTCAACGGCGTCGTCGGGGTCAACGCGACCGTCACAGTCGTTGTCGACGCCGTCGCAGCGCTCCTCAGCGTCGGGGTTCACCGCGGCCTCGCCGTCGTCACAGTCGAGGCTGTCCGCCGAGGCCCCAGGGGGCTGGGCGCAGGCCAGAACGGGGGAGGCGGCCTCCCCGAAGCCGTCGCCGTCGCCGTCGAGGTAGTAGGTGCTGGCGTCGGCCGAGTCGTCGGGATCCACCACGCCGTCACAGTCGTTGTCGTATCCGTCACAGACCTCGACGGCGTCGGGGTTGATCTCGGCGTCACGATCGTCGCAGTCCTCAAAGCTCAGCACATAGCCCTCGGGCTGCGCGCAGGCGGACTCGCCGTAGTCGGCGTCGCCGAAGCCGTCCCCGTCTGTGTCGGCGTAGTATTGGGTGGCGTCTACGGCGCTGCCGGGATCGGTCAACCCATCACAGTCGTTGTCGAGGCCGTCGCAGACCTCCTCAGCGTCGGGGTGAATCGCGGCGTCGCCGTCGTCACACTCCTGGCAAGCCGCGAAGCCGTCGGCGTCGTTGTCGGCGTATCCCGTAGACCCATCACAGTTGTAGTCGTTGGGATCGGCGCAGTCGGACTCCTCGGCGCCGGGGTTGAAGCGGGGGTCGCCGTCATCACAGTCTCCGGCGGCGGGCGCGTAGCCTAAGGGAGCCTCGCAGGCGCTCTGGCTGTCCCCTTCGACGCCGTAACCGTCGCCGTCGCCGTCGGCGTAGAAGGTGGAGGTCACCTCCTCGTCGGTCTCGGCGTCACAGTCGTTGTCGAACCCGTCGCAGCGCTCCTCGGCGCCGGGGTACACCGCCGCGTCGCCGTCGTCGCAGTCCTCTCCGGCGGGTGAGCCGTCGCCGTCGGCGTCGACGACCGCGCCGGAGTCTTGTCCGGCGGGCACGGAGTCGTTGTTGATCTCAACGGAGTCCCCCTTGCAGCCGAGGCCCAGGAGCGCGACGAAGAAGAGACGCATGGTGAACCTCCTGCACACCGGGGACCCCGCCGAGACGCGGGCTTAAAACAGGTAGCCGATGCGCGCCCGGCCCGTGTAGATGTAGCCGGGGGCGGTGTAGAACTCCGCGCCCCAGTCGATGTGCTCCTTCACGACGCCGGCCACGCCCGCCGAGGCGACCACCCCAAAGAAGGGATCGGTGTTGAGCCCGACGTAGGTGTCGTCGCCGATGAGGAAGAAGGTCGAGACGTCCGTGGCGCCGACGCTGACGTAAGGTGTCACCGCGCCGAGGTTTTTGCCCACGGAGAGGTCGAGGCCAAAGGTGGAGCCGGAGTAGAACTCGTCGTAAGCCGGATCCCCCTCGACGAAGGGCGTGGCGATCTCGCCGATGGTCTTGAGCATCGTGGCGTGGTAGCGGGCGCCGAGCTGCACCCCGCTCTCCAGCTCCTTGCCGACGCCGACCTCGCCGGAGACGATGACGTTGCGCACGCCGTTGAAGGTGACCGGCGGGACGTAGCCGACGCTGCCAAACACGGCGACGGGGCCCACCTCGGGCATGGTGAAGCTCAGGCGCGGGCGGGGCGCCGCCGGGGCCTTGTTCGTGTCCTCAGTCTTGGAGGAGTCGAGCACCAGGCGGCGCTCGCAGGACAGCGGCGGGATGCCCGCGATCTCCAGGCTGATGGCGCCGCGGCCCGGGGCGTGGGGGAGCGGGGCGTGAATCGCCGAGAAGGTCGTGCCCAAGGCGAAGTAGTTGAGCAAGAAGTTCTGCTGCCCCTCGTCGTCGAGGGCCTGGGTCTTGCCTTCACACTTGGGGTCAACGTAGGCCGCGGCGTCGGGGAGCGCGAGCCAGAGGAGGGTCAGGACAGAGAGCATTTCGGACCTCGTGAACGAGAGAGATGGGGGAGACGGTCAGCCGCCGCAGTCTTCGGTGGCGCCGCCGTCAATCCAGGCGCCGATCGTCTCGGCGCTCGTGTCGTCGAGGCCCGAGCCCAGGGGCATGATGCCGCCCTGATCGCTCGACTGGGCGCCGATGACCTTGTTGTAGAGGAACGAGGCGTCCCGGTCGCTCGGCACGACGAGGGTGGGGCCCCACTCGCTCGGCTGGTCGATGAGGTCGGCGTAGGGGTCGGTCTCCAGATCGAGGCCGCCTGAGGCCGCGCCCGCGCTGTGGCAGGTCAGGCAGTGGGCCGCGAAGACCTCCTGGACCGCGCACCAGTCATCCCCCGCGACGGCCTCGCCGCCCGCGTGGATGTTGAGGGAGTCGTCACAGGCGGTGAACGCAGCGAGGGTCGTGACCAGGGTGAACAGCGCGAAGCGCATCGGGAAGCTCCTCCGTCGTCGGAGCCCGGATCATAGCGCAGCGCGCCCGGGCTCGTGGGCCACAAGCGCCGCGCGGGCGCTCCAAGGACCACGACGCCAAGGTCGCGGTGGCGCCCCGGCAGCAGGCCCCGCGGGGCCGAGAATCGATGGCACAAAGCTTGCTATCGTCTGGCCCGACCGCCCCCCACGACCCCTGGAGCCCCGATGTCCCCTCACCGCTCGCCCCTACCTTTGATCCTCTTCGCCCTCCCCCTCACCTTGGGCTGCGGCGACAAGGACGGCGCGGACGACACCGCCAGCGCCGAGCTCGTGCCCGACGGCACCTTCACCCTGGACTACGCCAGCGCGGACGGCTTCACCGAGGCCGACTTCGCGGGGCTCACCATCACCATCGACCGCGCGACGATGTCCGCGGCCTTGACGCCAACCTCCGGCGATCCCGTGGTGCTCAGCCTGACTGAGCTCCCCGAGGAGGAGTGGATCAAGGACTGCTACACGATGAACAGCCACAGCGTGAGCGAGGCCTTCACCGTGAGCCCGGACCCCGTCGTCATCGGCGCGTTGAGCATCCCGAGCCCCGCCCTCTCGACGAAGTGCGGCGGGCGCGTGCTCCTCGGCAGCTTCGTCGAGGGGGACATCGTGGACCCCACCCTGGGCTTCTCCGAGTGACCCTGGAGGGCTCAGCCCTCCCCTTTGCCGCGGCCCTTGCGGCGCAGCCAGTCCACGGCGCTCCCGGCGCTTGACGCGGCGGCGTCACCCTTGTCACGCACCCAAGACGTGAGGGGGTCGGCGCTCGACCGGAAGCCGTCGGCGTAGCTCGACGCGGACTGCCGCCAGCTCTCCCAGGCCGTCGGGCGCCGGGCCTGGTCGGCGCGGCGGAGGTAGTCCCCGCTGAGCACCCGGGCGTAGTCGCCGCGCTCGATCCAGCGGTCGAGCTCCTGCAGGCGGTGCACGGGCATGGGGTGGGTGCGCCCGAGGAGCGCGAGGCCCTTGGCGATGCTGTCGAGGTTGTCGCCGCCCTCCTCGTAGCGCCGGGCCTGCTCCCGGAACGCCTCGACGTCCACGCCGTCGATGACGCCGCCCGCGGCGCGCAAGAGCGCGAGGCGCACGACCTCGGGGTCTTGAACGGCGAGGAGCCCGGCGCGGTCGCTGGAGAGCTCGCTCTTGCGGTCCCACTCCAAGAGCGCGACGAGCACGCCGTAGTAGGCGATGCCCGTGAACACGTTCGACCAGGCCACCCGGCCGATGGTGAGCAGCAGGCGGACCATGGTCTTGTACAGCACGTGATCGGAGAGGATGTGCCCGACCTCGTGACCCAAGACATACCGCAGCTCATCTGGGGACAAGATCGCCACGGTCCCGCTGTTGAGCACGATGAAGGGCTCCTCCATGCCTACGGCCCCGGCGTTGAGCACGGGGTTCTGGGTGACGTAGAGGGGGTACCGCCGCGGGGCGTCTAAGGTGCCGAGCACCTCCTCGTAGACCCGGTTGATCTGGCTGAGCTGCCGCGGGCTCACCTCGACGCTGCCGCCGAGGTGCATCAGGCGCAGGGTGCGCTCGGCGAAGAGGCCGAAGACGGCGCGCAGCACGGCGTCGAAGCCGGGCACGGCGCGTAAGGACTGGAGCGCGGCGGCGTCGGCGGGGTGCTCCCAGGTCAAGGAGGAGATGTCGCGAAGCGGGATTCGCTCGGCCATGCGGGCTCCAGCGGGGAGAGGTGGGCTCCAGTCTGCCACAGCGCGGGGCGCGCCGGGCGGTGTACGATAGGGCCATGGCGCTCAGCAATCAGGCCCTCGAAGACGCCTCCTTCCGTGCGGATCCCGTCGCTGACGACGCCGTGCGCGCGCTCTTTGAGCAGGGCGCACGGGGCGGTGACCTCCTCGCCGCGGCGAAGCAGCGCGCCGCGCACCCGGACATCCAGCGGCTCCTCGCCGAGGCCGACCGCGCCCCGGTGGATCCCGACGCCATGGAGCGCACCCGGCGCCTCGTCCTGCGGTACGCGCCGCCCATCGGCCTCGCCTTGGGGCTCAAGGCCCTGCCGACGCTCTACGCCTTGCCGGAGATCGCCGAGGCCCTCGTCGCGACGGGGCGCCTCGTCCAGAACGGCGAGCGCCGGATGTTGGAGACGGCGGAGTACCTCAACCAGCTCACAAGGCCCGGGGCGATGCGCCGGGACGGCGTCGGCCACGACGCCACGCTGCGGGTGCGGCTCCTCCACGCCGCGTCACGGGCGCGGCTGCGCCAGGCGGGCTGGGCTCGGGCGACGCCGCCCATCGACCAGCGGGCGAGCGTGTTCACCCTGAGCGTCTTCAGCCACAGCCTGCGCGCCGGGCTCACCCAGCTCGGCGGGCGCCTGAGTGAGCAGGAGTCTCGGGAGCACCTCACCTTCTGGCGGCACGTCGGGCCCGTGCTCGGCGTCGAGGAGGGGCTCATCGCCGCCCACCCCGACGACGAGGCCGCGCTCCAGGCGCAGATCCTGCGGGCCCGGGCGGCGCCGACCGAGGCCGGGCGCGCGCTCACCGCCGCCTTGCTGGGCGCCCTGGCCGACCGACCGCCCTATCGCCTCTCCTTCGCCACCCTCGCCGCGCTCTCCCGGCACCTGCTCGGGGACGAGCTCGCTGAGCTGCTCGGGGTGCCCCGTGACGGCGACTCCCGCGGCCTGCGGGCGGGCCTCGCCTTGGGCCGGGCCCTCCTGCGCGCCGAGAGCGCCGTGCCCGGCGGCCGCCTGCTCTCCCAGGCCTTCGGACGGGCCTTCTCCAACGGTGTGCTCGCCTGGCGACTTCGGGGGCCGTCGGAGTGGGAGGGCGGCTGAGGTGCGCGTCTTCACCCAGGATTCGGGTTAGTCTCCGGGCACGGCTCCGGAGCGCGTCATGGTCGAGACCCAGTTTAGCTTCCCCCACCCTGACGGCGCGCTGCTCGCGGCGCGGCGCTGGTCGCCCGCGGGCGCGCCTCGGGGGATCGTGCAGATCCTCCACGGCATGGCCGAGCACTGCGCCCGGTACGAGCGCTTCGCCATGGCGCTCACCGCCGCGGGCTTCGTCGTCTACACCCACGACGCCTACGGCCACGGCGCGTCGGTGGTCCGGGGCCATGCCGCCGGGCACATGGGCGACGAGGACAGCTTCCACAAGTCCGTCACCGCCGCGCACACCCTCACCCAGCGGGCCATCGCCGAGCACCCCGGCTTGCCGCTCGTGCTCTTCGCGCACAGCATGGGCTCGTTTCACGCCCAGAGCCTCATCGCCGCCCACCCCGCGCCTTGGGACGCCGTCGTGCTCTCGGCGACGAACGGCCCGCCGCCGCCGATCGCCGTCCTGGGCCGCGTCGTCGCCCGGGCCGAGCGCCGCCGCATCGGCCGCGCACAGGTCTCAAACCTCATCCACAACATGGCCTTCGGCGGCTTCAACAAGCCCTTTGAGCCCGCCCGCACCCCCTTCGACTGGCTGAGCCGCGACCCCGCCGAGGTCGACAAGTACATCCAGGACCCGCTCTGCGGCTTCCCATGCTCGGTGCAGACCTGGGTGGACCTCCTCGACGCGCTCAAGCCCCTCACGGCCTCGCAGAACGTCGGCAAGATCCGCAAAGACCTCCCGATCCTGCTCATCGCGGGCACCCGGGACGCCGTCGGCGACATGGGCGAGGGGGTGAAGCGGCTCCAGGGCGTCTACCAGAGCGCCGGGCTCAAGCGGGTGACGATGAAGCTCTACCCCGAGGCCCGGCACGAGCTGCTCAACGAGACGAACCGCGACGAGGTCACCCGGGACGTCTTGGGCTGGATCGACGGCGCCATCAAACGGTAGGCCCCTGCCTCGGGTAGGCCGCAGATCCCAAGGAACAAAAAAGCCAGCGGGTTGAACCGCTGGCTTGGTGGGAGTGGCTCTGACTAGACTTGAACTAGTGACACCGCGATTATGAGTCGCGTGCTCTAACCAGCTGAGCTACAGAGCCCCAACGCCCCACCTCTTTAACGTGGCGTGAGGGGCTGTCAACCCCCCAGCCGCACCACGCCCGCCACGGCGCCGGCCAAGGCGGAGAGCGCGAAGACGCCTACAAGGCCCAGCCAGGCGCCTCGTCGGGCCACGAGGCGCAGGCGGGCGAGCTCATCCGGCCCGACGTGCTCCTCGAACCAGTCCTCGCCGAAGTGCCGCGACTGGAGCGCGAACCACACCGCGAGATCGGGCTTGGCCAGGGCGGTGAACACCGCGGCGGCCAAGAGGCCGTCGATGAGTAAGGTCAGGGTGAGGAGGATCCTCATGGCCCAGACGCCGGGGCGGCCGCGGCCGCCTCAAAGGTGGGCAAGAGGCCGTACACGGCGACGGTGGTGGGGTGCTCAGCGCCCAAGGTGCGCTCCAGGGTGGCGGCGGCGGCGCGGAGGCGATCCCGCGCGGCGACGTGCTCTCCCAAGACACGCTCGACCTGCGCGAGGTTCACGGCGCTCATCGCGACGTTCGCGTTCTCTCGGCCGCCGTAGAGCGCGGTCTCCATCCCGAGGCAGGCCACAAAACACTGGCGGGCCTCTTGGTGCTCGCCGAGGCGGAGCAGCACGGCGCCGAGGTTGTTGAGCGTCGCCGCCCGGTCGGGGTGGGGCACATCGCCGAGCAGCAGGGTCTTGAGGCGGAGGCTCTCGCTGAGCGCCGCCCGGGCCCCGGGGAGGTCCCCCAAGGCGCGCTTGAGCGAGCCCAAGGTGTGCAGCCCCGCGGCGTAGTCGGGGTGGGCGTCGCCGCCGTGCAGCGCCTGCCACATCGTCAGCGCCTGCTCGACGAAGGGCACACCCCGGGCCGGATCACCCTCCCCCATCGCCAGCACGCCCAGCTCGTGCACGAGCACGGGCACGACGGGGTGGTGCTGACCGCCCGCCCGGGTCGCCGCGTCGAGGGCCTGCTCCACCTGGGCCCGGGCCCCGGGGAGATCGCCGCGCTGGCGGAGGATGATGGCGAGCTGGTACCGCGCCGTCGCGACGTCGAGGTGCCAGGGGGTGCCCGCGTAAGCCACCAAGGCGACGAGGGCCTCCTGGGCGGCGGCCTCGGCGCCTGGGAGATCCCCGAGGGCCTGCCGGATGCCCGCGAGCTCGTTGAGGGTGAGCGCGCGCTCGACGTGCTGGGGGCCGAAGATCCGGCAGAAGCGGGCCTCGGCCTCGGTCAGGAGCGCCTCGGCCTCCAGCAGCTCGCCGCGCATCCGGCGGCAGACCCCGAGCTCCCGCAGGGTGCGGGCGCGCTGGGGGTGCTCCCCTTGGGGCACGAGGGCGACGATGATGTCGAGGCTGCGGGTGAGCGCGGCGAGGGACTCGTCGTAGCGGCCCTCGTTCAGGGCGATGCGGCCGAGCGCGAAGAGATCCTTACAGACCTCCACCGCGGGCTTGTCATCCGCGAGGGCCTCGTGGAGATCGAGGGCCTGCTCAAAGCGCCCCCGGGCCTCGGCGAGCTGGCCCAAGGCGACGTGGCTCCAGCCGAGGTCGTGGAGCGCCGCCGCGAGCTCCCCCGGCGGGGCCTTCGCCGCGACCATGAGCTCCACGGCCCGGCCCGACTCGGCGATGGCGAGGTTGTACTCCCCGAGCATGCGCAGGGACGCGCCGTGCTCATGGCGGAGGTTCGCCTGCCACTGGGCGCTCTTGGCGAAGGCCAGGGCCGCCTCCGTCACCGCCCGGGCCCGGGCCGGGGCCCCGAAGAGGTTCTGCACCTGGGAGAGCCGCAGGGGCACGATGAGCGCGCGCTCGGGATCCTCGGCCCGGAGGTGGGTCGCCGCCATGACGAGGTGCTCCTCCAGGCGGCTGAGCGCCAAGAGCGCCAGCTCGTCCGTCGGCGTCGCCTCACACAAGGCCCGCAGGCTGTCCAAGGCGGCGAAGCGGGCGCGCTCACCGTCCTCACGCCGGGCGCAGGCGGCGACGAGGCGGTGCATCGACAAGGCGCCGTCGCGGTCCCGGCGCAAGAAGCCGAGGCCGATGAGGCGCTCGATGGCGTCCTCGACGTCGAGGGGGTCATGGGCGCCGAGGTGCACCGCCGCGCCAATCAGCAGCGCCGGGGGCAGGCGATCGGGGCCGAACCAGCCCGCGGTGCGGTAGAGGTGGAGCGCGAGCTGATCGACGGGGTCTTCAGAGGACAGGGGCGCGAGGCCGGACTCAAACAAGCTCTGCAACGAGAGCTCACGCAGCTCGGGATCCGCCGCCCGGGCGCGGTCGAGGACCTCCAGGGCGCCGCGGGTGGTGAGCCGGGCGAGGAGCGCCGTCGGCGGGTGGTGGCTGCGCCCGGCGAGGTCGATGGCGAGGGGGAGATCCCCGAGGGCCTCACAGAGCGTCTCCGCCGCGGCCTGCTCGGCGGCGGGGAGGGGCTCGCCCCGGGTGAGCAGGCGCAGGCTCTCCTCACGCCCGAGGCCCACCAAGGGCACACAGTGGGCCCGGGGGAGGTCGGCCCGGCGGGTGGTCAAGAGCACGGCGCAGTCCCCGGCCCGGGGGAGCTGCTCCTGCAGGCCGTCGCCGTCGAGGAGGTGGTCCACGACGAGCAAGGCGGGGCCAGCCTCCTCCAAGGCCCGGCGCGCGGCCCGGGCGCGCTCGGCGGCGGCGAGGGTGGTCGGCAGGCCGAGCTGCAGGGGGTCGTCCGCCAGGGCCGACATCGCCGCGACGAGGTTGTCCGCTGAGGCGTCGAGCCAGACGACCAAGGCGCGATCCGTGAGGGCGTCGCTCGCGATCTCCAAGGCGAGCTGGGTCTTCCCGACGCCCGCGAGGCCGGTGATCGCCGTGGGCCGCCCGGGCTTGAGCTGGGCCCGCACCGCCGCCCGCTCGGCCTCATAGCCCACGAAGTCGGGGTTCTTGGGGTACGGCAGGTTGTTCTTCGCCACGGGGCTCGCGGCGCGCTCGGGCTCCGGCGGCGCGAGCAGGCAGAGCGACGCGGCGTCGCGCAGGTAGCCCTGGTCCCG
>JAKLKD010000087.1 GCA_023150845.1 Myxococcota bacterium
ACCTCGGCGGGCGCGGAGGCCCCGAAGTGGTCAATGCCGATGGCGCGGCCATCCTGACCAACATAACGCTCCCAGCCGAAGGTCCGCCCGGCCTCGACGGACACACGCTTGACCCCGGGGGGCAGCACGGCGTCGCGATAAGACCCGGGCTGGGCCTCAAAGAGCTCCCAGGACGGGAAGCTCACCACCCGGGCGGCCACGCCGCGCTCGGCGAGCACAGGCTGGGCCTTGAGCGCGAGGTCCACCTCGGAGCCGCTCGCCATGAGCACGACCTCGGGCGCGCCGCCCGGCGCCTCGGCGAGCACATACGCGCCCTTAGCGACGCCCTCAGCGGGGGCATAGACCGAGCGGTCTAACACCGGGAGCTCTTGGCGCGTCAAGGAGAGCGTCGTGGGGCCGTCGGTCCGGGCCAGCGCGATCTTCCAGGCCTCGGCGACCTCGGTGGCGTCGGCGGGGCGCAGGTTCACGAGGCCCGGGATGAGCCGCATCGCCATGAGGTGCTCGATGGGCTGGTGGGTCGGGCCGTCCTCGCCGAGATGGAAGGAGTCGTGGGTGTAGACGTAGATGACGGGCTGGTGCATGAGCGCCGAGAGCCGCACCGAGGGCCGCATGTAGTCGTGGAACACCAAGAAGGTGGCGTTGTAGGGGCGCACGCCGCCGTGGAGCGTCATGCCGTTGCACATCGCCGCCATGCCGTGCTCCCGCACGCCAAAGCAGACGTTGCGGTTGGCCCAGGCGTCGGCCTGGATGATGCCCGTGCCCTTCTGGGTGGTGCCGTTGGAGCCCGCGAGGTCCGCCGAGCCGCCGACGAGGTTCGTCACCTGGGCGACGACGGCGTTGATGACGTCCTGGTTGGCCTTACGCGTGGCCACACCCTTGCCGCCCAAGGGCCAGGAGGGCCAGGCCACGGCGCTCAGATCCGGGGCGCGGTGCAGGGCCTCCCACTCCGCCCGGCGGGGGTGCGCGGCGAGGCGGGCCTCCCACTCCGCCCGGCGCTGCCTGCGGGCGGCGTTCTCCGCGCGGAGCTCGGCGACGACGTCCTCCGGCACGACGAAGCTGGCGTCGGGGTCCATGCCCATGCCGACCTTCGTGAGCCGGATCTCCTCGACGCCGAGCGGGCTGCCGTGGGACTTCTCGCTGCCCTCTTTGTTGGGCGAGCCCTTGCCGATGCGGGTGCGGCAGCAGATGAGCGAGGGCCGGTCGTCCAGGCGCGCGGCGACGATGGCCGCGTGGACCGCGCCCTGGTCGTGGCCGTTGACGGTCTGGACATGCCAGCCCAAGGCGGCGAAGCGCGCGGCGCGGTCTTCAGTGAACGAGAGCGAGGTCGATCCGTCGATGGTGATCTCGTTGTCGTCGTAGAGGTAGATGATCCGCCCCAGGCGCAGGTGCCCGGCGAGCGACGCGGCCTCGGCGGCCACGCCCTCCATGAGATCGCCGTCGGAGACGACGCCATACGTCCAGTGGTCCACGAGCTCAGGGCCGAAACGCTCCCGGAGCCAACGCTCGGCGAAGGCCATGCCGACGCCCATGGCGAGGCCTTGGCCCAAGGGCCCCGTCGTCGTCTCGACGCCCGGGGTGTGCCCGACCTCGGGGTGACCCGGGGTGCGGCTGCCCCACTGGCGGAAGCTCTTGATGTCGTCCAGGCTGAGATCGTAGCCCGTGAGGTGCAAGAGCGAGTAGAGCAGCATCGAGCCGTGGCCCGCGCTCAGCACGAAGCGGTCGCGGTCGGGCCAGGTGGGATCGCTGGGGTCGTGCTTGAGGTGGCTGTGCCAGAGCACGAAGGCGGCGTCCGCCATGCCCATCGGCATCCCCGGGTGCCCGGAGTTGGCCTTCTGGACCGCGTCGATGGTCAGACCCTTGATGGTGTTGACCGCGCGCTGGGCGAGGTCGGGCGAGGCGATCCTAGACATGGTGGCGCTCCCGGCGTTGGGGCGGCGGATTATCCCCAAAGCCCGCCGCCGTAAAGGACCGGACGGCGTCTTCGGGCCTCAGCCGTCGAGGGCGACCTCACCGACCCGCAGCCGCGTGCGGCCCCTCCGGCGCTCGATGAGCCAAGGGTCAAAGCCCGCGGCCTTGAGGTCTTTCCGCGCCCGGAGCACCAAGACGGCGAGGCTGTTCTGGGGATCCTGGATGGGCATCCGCCCCCAGATCGCGGCGATGATCTCCTCATCGCCTACCCAGCCCACGAGCGGCGCGGGCGCCCGGGCGGCGCGGTCGCTGAGGATCTGGCGGCCTAAGGCGTGCAGTAGCGCGACCCGGGTCTCGCCGTACACGTCGTAGCGGGCGTTTCGGTCGGGGTCAAAGAGCGCCGCGCTCGGGCCCTCGGCGCCACGAATCCGCACGCGCAGGGCGCAGCGCACGGTCTCTTCAGCGATCTGGGCCGTCGGCGGCGTCTCGAGGCTCGGGCGGTGGAGCCGGAACGAGCCCCCGGCGACGGTGAACACCTCCCCCTCGGCGAGAGCTCGGGCGGTCGCGCCGTCGTCAAGCCAGGCCTCTCCCCCGGCGTCTAAGTAGAGCGCCACCTCCTCGTCACCCTCCCCGTCGAGGCGCAGGTCGCAGGCCGCCGAGGTGCCTACCCGCAGCCGCGGCTGGTCGAGGCCATGGAAGAGGCCCGAGCCGAGGTCCTCCAAGACCCAGGGGGTCTCCGTGGGGGCCTCGGACTCCGGGCCGCGCTGCACGACGATGCGGGTCGAGAGGCCGAGCATCACCTGGGCGCCGACCTTGGCCACCCGGGCCCCGGTGAGGCGCTCGCCGTCGATGAAGGTGCCGTTGCGGCTGCGGAGGTCCTCTACCCAAGGCTCGCCGTCGCGCAGCCAGATGAGGGCGTGGTGCCCTGAGATGGCCTCGTCGTCGATGACGACGTCGTTGTCGGGGGCGCGGCCCAGCCGCAGCGGCCGGGCGCCCAACCGCAGCACCCGCGGGGCGCGGTGGTCACGAAGGATGACGAGCTCAGCCATGACGGTCTCCTCGCGGGTTCAGCGTGTCATCGTCGTGTAATCGTCGTGTAATCTAAATAGTCATAATTGCTTTTAAGATAATTCTTGCCGGGCGCCGGACGCGCCCTCTCCCCGAAGATCACCCCTGTTGAACGGAGCTTCACATGCGCCTCTCCACTCACATCGCCTCGATGCTCGCTTTGACCTTTATCATCTCGACGCCGTCAAGCGCCCTCGCGGGCACCAGCATCCTGGACCTGGGCTTCGGAGGGGAGGTCTGCTTCGAGGACGAAGAGTACGACTATAACGGCTTCGAGTCGACCTGCGCCGCCCCCGGCGTCGATGTGGAGGTGGACTCGATGCGCCTGGAGATCGACGTGAGCGGCTCGGGCGTCTTGGGCCTCGAGAACATCCTCTGCGCGGCGCTCGGGCGCACCACCCGCATGAGCGCCGACCTCACCTTCGACCTGGCCCTCGACGAGAGCGGGCTCTACTCGGTCACGGCCGCCGACGGGGAGCTCGACGCGCTCTCGAGCCTCGGCTGCGTGCTCAGCTCGGTGAGCCTCAACTCCCTCACCTCCGTCTCTGCCCGGGCCGAGATCGACGTGAACGCCGAGGTCTGCGCCGCCTTCTGCGACGCCCAGGGCCGGGCCTACGCTGAGGCCGAATGTGAGGGCCACCCCACCGAGGCGCGCTGCCGCGCCGAGCTGGAGACCGCCGCCGCCGTGACCTGCGAGGACACCTGCCTCGACGTCGGCGCGTCGATCTGCGCCGAGACCACCGTGAGCGCCTCGGTGCTCAGCTCGCTCGGGACCAGCCTCTCCGCCGGGCTCGGCGCCGACCTGGATCTGGATCTCACCTTCGACTGCCTGCAGGACGACAGCGGCGCGGAGATCGAGCCCATCGACGAGGACGCGATCGAGCAAGAAGATGATCCGCCGCCGGTCATCTTCAAGCGCTGAGCATCGTCGCCGACCAGTCTACGGCTGGCGTAGTATGGAGCCTCCTCCGCCAGCCCCGTGATGCCTGTGGCCAAGTTAGGCGACCAAGTTGACCGTTATGTCTTAGAGTCCGTGCTCGGCCATGGTGGGATGGCCACGGTCTACCTCGCTCGCCACGTCGAGCTTCGATCGACCCACGCGATCAAGATCCTGCACCTCGCGAACGAGACCCTGCGGGCCCGGGCGCTCCTGGAGGCCCGCTCCCAGGCGACGATCCGCCACCCGAACGTCGTCGCGGTGACGGATCTCCTGCGCCTCTCCGACGGCGCCCCCGCCTTGGTGATGGAGCTCATCGACGGCCCGTCCCTCGCGGCCCTGCTCAAGCGGGGGCCTCTGCCCATCGAGGTCGCTGAAGGCATCGCCGTCGGCATCCTGCGGGGGCTCGGCGCCGCCCACAAGGCCGGGCTCATCCACCGGGACCTCAAGGCGACGAACGTGCTCCTGGACATCCGCCAGGGCTACGCCGTCGCCAAGATCGCCGACTTCGGGCTCGTGAAGGCCGCGAGCGCCGACCAGAGCGAAGGCGCCGGCACCCGCTCCGGGGCGCTCTTGGGCACCCCCGGCGCCATGGCCCCGGAGCAGGCCCGGGATCCCCGCGAGGTGGACGATCGGGCCGACCTCTTCTCCGCCGGGGTCATCCTCTACCACATGGTGACCGGGGAGCCGCCCTACCCCACCCACGACGCCATCGAGTCCTACCTGCGCGCCAACGAGGGCCGCCGGGCCCCGGTCGCCACCCTGCGCCCGGAGCTACCGCGCCGCTGGGTCGACACGATCAACGCCGCCTTGGACCCCGATCCGTCCATGCGCCCCGAGAGCGCCGACGCCATGCTGCGGCTCTTGCTTAGCGACGGGGAGGCCTCCTCGACCGTCGAGCTGACGGGCTGGTCGGCGGAGCTCCTCGACACGGCCTGGAGCCTGCGGCCCTCGGCGAGCCTGCGCCCCGACGACGACTCCCCGGCGAGCTCCATCTCCGCGCCGTCCTTGGCCCCCCAGCACGAGCGCCCCCGGCCCGCCGAGCCCCAGCCCGCCCCGCCGCCGCCTAAGGAGCGTGGCCTCGGCGAGCGCACCTGGCAGCTCGCGACGGCCCTGGCCCTGCTGGTGACCGTCACCCTCCTCGTCACCCAAGAGCGGGCGCCGACGCCCGTGGCGGCCCCGGCGCCGCCCGTCGAGGCCCCGGCCGAGCCCACCATCGTTCAGCCCGAAGAGGCGCCGCCGCCAGCCCCCGTCGAGGCCCCAAAGCCCAGGCCAAAGGCGGATCCTGCGCCGAAGCCCCCCGCGCCGAAGCCCGCCGAACCGGCGCCTGTTGAGCCCGCCGCGCCCGCCGCGCCGCCGCCGACCGTCGTGGTGGAGAGCCCGGTGCGGGTGATCTTGGAGAGCCAAGAAGGAAAGATGTACACCGCTGGAGCGGTCCCCAACGGAGAGTACACGGTGTACGCCTATTTTGACGGGACAATGCCTACGCGGGTGCTCACGGTGACGGTCGACGAGAAGCGGCCGCTCCGCCTTGTATGCGATGACGCGCTTAAGGTATGCGCGCGTCGGTAAAGTCGAGGGATAGAATTTCACGAACTGTCTAAATTATGATTAAGATGTGGTTAGCACCTTCCCTGCGAGGACGTCGGTGATGACTGGACCACGGGTTGGGGACAGAATCGACCGCTATGAGCTGCTCAGCCCCATCGGGCGGGGCGGTGTCGGCGCGGTCTACCGCGTAAAACACACGATGTTGGGCTCGGAGCACGCGCTCAAGGTGCTCTTGATCGACGCCGCCAGCCGCCGCGCCCGGCTCATGCGGGAGGGTCGCATCCAGGCGAGCCTGCGGCACCCCCACCTCGTCCCGGTCACCGATCTCATCATCCAGGAGGGCCTCCTCGCCCTGGTCATGGACCTCGTGCGCGGCCCGAGCGTCGAGCTCCTGCGCAGCCAGCAGCTCACCGTGCCTGAGATCGACGGCTTGGCGGCCGGGGTGCTCTCCGGCGCGGCCGTCATGCACCAGCACGGCACGGTCCACCGCGACCTCAAGCCCGCGAACGTGCTCGTCGAGGTGGTCGATGGCCGGGTGAACGCCCTGATCACCGACCTCGGCATCGCGAAGCTCCTGCTGGACGACCCGCACACCGAGGAGGTGATCACCCGCTCGGGCTTGATCCTCGGCACACCGGGCTACATGGCGCCGGAGCAATACCGCAGCGCCCGCCGCGTCGACGCCCGGGCGGACGTGTTCTCCTTGGGCGCGCTGCTCTTCCGCCTCGCCTCGGGGGTCTCGGCCTTCCCGGCGCGGAGCTGGGCGGAGGCCTACGAGCGCGCCTCGAAGGGCGCCCGCGTGCAGCTCAAGGCCCTCCGACCCGACGCCCCCGACCGCTGGGAGCGCGCCATCGACGCCGCCTTGAGCCCAGACCCGGACGCCCGCCCCGCGAACGCCGCCGAGCTGCGCACCCTCTGGCTGGAGGAGAGCGACCCCGCCAAGA
Organism: Myxococcota bacterium; assembly: GCA_023150845.1. Taxonomy (GTDB): domain Bacteria; phylum Myxococcota_A; class UBA796; order UBA796; family CAJQPC01; genus JADKFE01. The sequence goes on from JAKLKD010000087.1 coordinate 6,409, forward strand.
TCGCCCGGGTCGCCAAGCTGCGCTGGCCAGCGGAGCGGCAGCGGCTTATCCCCAAGCCAACCTGGACGATGGCCGAGGTCTCGACGATGGACCTCCCGACCCCGGAGCCCGGGCCCCCTCCTGCTCGCCCCGCCCCATTTCGCCAGGCGCCGCCCAGGTGATCCCGATGTCCCGTCGTTCTTCGGCCTGCCTCGTCGCCTTGGCGCTCCTCCTCGCGGCGCCGGGCGCGGAGGCGGCGTGTACGGCCCCGCTCCCCGAGAGTGAGCTGCAGGACTCCCTCGACGCCGCCGAGCGGGCGCTCCTGAACCTCGACGCCGAGACCTTCACGAGCACCCTCGACCGGGTGATGCTGAGCCTGGACTGCCTCGCCGAGCCCGCGGAGCCCACCTTTGTCCTGCGCCTGCACCAGCTTGTGGGTGTGCGGCACTTCATGGCCGGGGACGAGCGCCTCGCCGCCGCGGCCTTCGCCGCCGCCCGGCAGACCGACCCCGACGCGCCCTTGCCGACCTCGCTGGCGCCCGAAGGCCACGCGATGCGTGGGCTCTACGGCCTCATGCCGACGGACAGCGGCGCCGTCGAGGCGCTCACACCGCCGCGCCAAGGCAGCTACCGCGTGAACGGCGCCCCGGGGGTGACCCGCTCCTTGGAGTACCCCGCGCTGGTGCAGCACCTCTCCGCCGACGGCGGCGTGCTCTGGACGGCCTACCTCTACCCCAACAACGCCACGCCTTGGGTGGAGCCCGCCGCCCGGGCGAAGACCCCAGACCCCACGCCGAGCGCGCCGAGCGCGGGCCGCGCCCCGCTCATCGCCGCGGGCTCCTTGGCCCTGGTGAGCGGCGGGCTCTACGTCGGCAGCCAGGCCGCCCGGGCCTGCTTCAACGACGACGGCTGCGCCGGGCCCACCCAAGACGACGTCACCCAGACCTGGACGCTGCACCGCGCGCTCTACGTCGGCGCGGCGGCGGGCGGCGCGGCGAGCCTCGCGCTCGGCGTCACCTGGGCCTTGCCCCTGGAGCGCCGATGACCCCGCCCTCCCCCCGCGCGCTGTGGCTGGTCGTCCTCTGCGCGGGCTGCGCCACCTGGCTCGACCAAGACGCGCTGAATGAGCGCCTCGACGCCGACGGCGACGGCTACGTCACCGCGACCTTCGACGGCCCGGACTGCGATGACGGCGACCCCAACGTGCACCCCGGCGTTGAGGAGGCCTGCGACGGCCTCGACGCCGACTGCGACGGCCTCAGCGACGAGGACACCTGGCTCACCTTCTATTTAGACGCCGACGGCGACGGCCTCGGCGACTCCACGAGCCATCTGGAGGAGCGGGTGTGTAACCCGGTGCCCGAGGGCTACGTCATGGACGTCGGCGACTGCGACGACGACGACCCCAGCGTAGGCGCCCCCGTGGAGCGCTGGGACGACCTCGACGGCGACGGCTACGGCGCCGGGGAGCCGACGCTGCGCTGCCCAGGCGAGCCGAACGCCGCCGCCATCGACGGCGACTGCGACGACACGGACGAGCTCGTGTACCCCGGCGCACCCGAGACCTGCACCGACTCCGTCGACAAGAACTGCGACGGCTCCGTCGGGCGCGTCGACCTCGACGGCGACGGCTTCATCGCCTGTGAGGAGTGCGACGACGGCGACCGCGCGGTCAACCCTGGCGCCGACGAGGTCTGCGACGGCGCGGACAACGACTGCGACGGCCTCGCCGACGATGAGGACGACGTCGTGGTCTCCGGTCAGCTCACCTACTACGGCGACCTCGACCGCGACGGCCACGGCGCCGGGGCGGCGAAGCGGGCCTGTGAGGTCCCCGCGGGGAGCACGGAGCTCGGGGATGACTGCGACGACGGCGACCCCGAGGTCTCGCCGAGCCACGTCGAGCGCTGCGACACCACGGCGGACGACGACTGCGACGGCGGCACGACGGACTGCGCCCTGCGCCTCGACGCCTTGGGGACCTGCGCCGATGGGGTGAGCGTCGGCGATGACGCCGGCCAGGGCCTCGACGGCGTAGACCTCGACCTCGACGGCGCCGTGGAGCTGGCCGTCGGCGCCCCGGGGTCGAACGCGGGCGGTGGGCGGCTCTACCTCGTCGGCCCCGACGCCGCCCGGGTCGATGAGGGGGACGAGCTGGAGGGCGGCAGCGGCTCCGGCGCCGGGGCCCTGGTGCTCACCGTGCCCGACTTCAACGGCGACGGCCACGACGACCTCGCCGTCGCCGCCCCGGACGATGACGCCGTGCACCTGCTCCTCGCGGGCGGCGGGGCCGCGAGCCTCAGCGCCGCCGATGTCACCGTGCGCCACGGCGAGGAGGGCGCGGCCTTCGGGGCGGCCCTGAGCGTAGGAGAGGTGCAAGGGGACGGCCGGGCGGACCTGCTCATCGGCGCGCCGACCCTCGACGCGGTCGGGGCCCTGGGCCTCCCCGTGACCGACGCGGGCGGGGCGTACCTGCTCACCGGCGCCGCGACGAGCTCAACCTCACTGAACGAGGCCAACGCGACGCTCACGCTCCTCGGCGAAGACTCTAGCGGCGGCTTCGGCGCCGCCGTGGGCCTCGTCGACTGGGACAACGACGGCCTCGACGAGCCCATCGCCTCCAACATCGACCGCGGCAGCCTCGGCCTCTCCACAAACGGGGAGGTGCTCTTGTTCTCGAGCGTGAGCGGTGAGCTGCTCGCACAGGACGCGGACTACACCCTGAGCCTCGGGAGCGGCGTGGTCACGACGGCCCTCGCCGTCGGCGGCGACCTCAACGGCGACGGCAAAGAGGACCTCGTGGTCGGCTCGACGGACTCCGACAGCCTGTGGGTGCTCCTCGGACCGGTGACGAAGAGCCTCACCGTCTCCTCCAGCGCGAGCCTCAGGGTGAAGGGCGGGACCGGCGAAGGTGTCGGCGCGTCGGCGCGGATCGTCCCCGACCTCGACGGCGACGGCGACGACGAGCTCTGGGTCGGCGCCGCGGACGCTCCCGGCGCCTACCTCATCTACGGCGGCGCCTCCCGCACGGGCACCCTCAACACGAGCGCCGCCGATCTGCGGCTCAGCGCAGATGGCGGCGACGAGCTCGGCGCGGCGTTCGGCGTCGGCGACGTCAGCGGCGACGGGGCCGCGGACCTGCTCTTCGGGCTCCCCGGCCTCGGCGGCGGCCGGGGCGGCGCGTGCTGGGTGGACGGCGAGCGCCTCTGAGGACTCGCCGCAGGCACCTCAGCGCATCATGAGCCCCGGCATCTTCATCTTGTCCGCCTTCTCGCGGACGACGACGACGATCACCGGGGTCGCCTCCCCCTCTTTGAGCCCGGCCTTCACCTCGGCCACGACGTCCTGAACGTCCTCCATCAGCCCACCTTCGCCGCGGCGGAGGCGCTTGATGGACTTCTTCTTGTGCTTCCCGAGATCGACGACGACGAGATCGTTCACTGCTTGATCGGACATAAGCGCTCCGGCATCACATGCGGGTGAGGCGTTTCCAGGCTTTACGCGAGGACTTGACGATGTTGATCTGGCCATCGCGGAGCCAGCCGTCGCGGCGTTTGCTCGCCGAGCGCTCGTGGCGCGCGAGGAGCTGGTCGGCGAAGGTCCGCTGGGCCTGAAGCCAGCGGCGCTGGAGCTTCTCCGCGCGGCGGAAGGCCCGGGAGGTCTTGCGCTTCTTGGTCGAGCGCTCGAACAGGGACTCGACCTCGACGCCGCGCTCGCCGACACGAACACGCACGACCCGGGTGACAGACTTAGGAAGGGCCATTGAAACCTCCAGAGTTCTCCATGAGACTCTGAGAGTGTACACCTTGTCTGGGTCAAGGTGGGGCGCACGGCGTGAGGATCCGCGAGCCCACGGGCACGGAGAAGGAGGAGCGCAGCATGTGGTGGACCGCGGTTGGTGTCACCGCCCTCACCGGGGCGCTCTTGGCCTTGCCCTTCACCTCGCCCGCGCCGCACGCGCCGCCTGGACCGCCCGCCGCCCCTCGGGCCGCCTTGGCGTTCTTCGCCCTGAGCGCGCTGCTCTACGTCAACCAGGTCGTCTTCAACGCCTGGATGGTGCTTGAGCACAACGCCGACCCCAGCTACCTCCGCCAGTTTGTCCACAGCAAGCTCTACTTCAACCTCGCGCCCGACCACAGGCCCGTGGCCTGGCTCGTGGCCTGGGCGGGGGACGGCGCGTGGATGGCGCCGAGCTTCTTGCGGGTGCAGGCGGCCTTGGAGCTGCCTTGGGCCATGACGGCTTACCTGATGATCACCGCGCTCCTCCACCCGCCGACGGCGCGGCGCATCGCGTCGGGGCCCTTGGGGGTCCTCGCCGCGCTGAGCCACACCCTCGTCTTGTCGGTGGTCGAGGTCTTGTTGTGGAACCCCTGGACCGAGCAGGATCTCGTGCTCCGGGTCGTCGGTTTTCTGGGCACCCTGCCCCTGCTCCGCTGGATCGGCCGGGAGCCGAGCCCGGCGGCGCCGCCGTCAGCGGTGCAGCTCCTCAACTTTTTTGTCGGCCTCGGCGCGGCCTCGGCCCTGGTGCTCGGCGGGAACCTCGTCGCCCTGCTCTACAACCTCGCCTGGCTCGACGAGGTGGCGCCGATCCTCGCCGCCGCGAGCCTCATGCTGGGCCTGTGCCTCTGGATCCGCAGCCGCCCCGCCGCCGCGACGGGCTCGGCCCTCGTCACCACGCTTCACCACGTCGGGGCGCGCTTCACCCTCACCTTCGCGACCCCCGCGCTGGCCATCCGTTACGGCATGACCCACTCCGCCGCCGTCCGCCTCGCGGGCGCCGCCGCCGCCGTGGTGATCGTCGCGGCCCTCATCACAGGGCTCCGCGACGCCGCCGCGGCCCAGGCCGCCGCCCACCGAGGCGCCTTCTGGACCCGCGCCGTCCTCGCCGTGGCGCTGGGCGCGCCCGCCGCTGTGCTCGACCTCCCAGCGCTCATGGGGCTGCCGATGGCGGCCTTGCCTGACGCCTGGCTGCTCTTCCGCCTCGGGCAGGCGCTCGTGGGCTTCGCCCTTGGCTGGGGCCTCGGCGCCGTTCTCCGACCGTTCGCGCCGTTGTCGCCCTCCTGAGCGCGGATCCTCTGGGCTCAGCCAAACACGGCCGGGGGCCGCCAACGAGCACAGGCGCGTGGTTCGGAGAGACCCCGCTCGCCGAGAGCCAGGGTTCACCCCCCGCTCTGCGCCTCTCGGTGGTGGAGGTGCGGTACTGTGTCGTGCGCCTCCCCCAGCATCACGATGGAGTCCTCATGGCCGTCTCGACAAACGCCAAGCTCGCCGCGGCGGCGCTCGCCCTCTGCGCCGGAGGGGGCGCCCTCCTCCTCTACCCCAAAGCGGCGCCCCCGATCCCGCCAGCGCCAGCGCCTGCGCCTGCGCCTGCGCCTGTGGCCGCGCCGCTCTACGCCTGGGTGCAGCTCGACGGGGGGACCACCGCGTCGGTCCGCGCGATCATGGCCAGCGGCGCGGCGGGCTGCCCGGCGCTGAGCGTCGATGGCGTCGCGAAGACGATGACCCAACGCGGCGCGAGCCCCGCGGGTTTCACGGGGGTGTTTGTGTGTGAACACACGCTGAGCGCGGCCCCGAAGAGCCTAGCCATCGGCGCCCTGACCCTCCCCGCGCCCACCTTCAACGCGAAGAGCGCCCTCGTCTTGGGCGACACCGGCTGCCGAGAGACTAGCAACAAACAGCAGCCCTGCACCGGAGACCCCAGCACAGGCGCCTGGGGCTTTCCGGCGCTGAGCAAGGCCGCGGCGTCCACTACCCCGGATTTTGTGCTTCATGTGGGCGACTATTTGTATCGGGAGAGCGACTGCAAAGACACGAGCGCCTGCGGCTACGTCTGGGGCGCCTGGGAGGCCGACTTCTTCAAGGCCGCCGAGGCCGGGGGGCTCTTGCGATTGGCGCCGTGGGTGCCCGTTCGAGGAAACCATGAGACCTGCGGCCGCGCCTGGGCCGGCTACTCCCTCTTCTTCGCCCCTGGCCCGATGTCTACGTCCGCCTGCCCCACGAGCATCCCGCCGTATAGCGTCTCGCTCAACGGCCTGACCTTGTTTGTGGTCGACACCTCCGCCGACAGCGGGCAGCAGGCTCAGGCAGACTACAGCCAGGTGGCGACCGCGCTCAGCGGCGTCACGACCCCCGTCTGGCTGACCACACACGTCCCCGTCTGTTCGGACGCGCTGTGCGGCGGGTCCATGGCGTCCGCGTTTCAAGGCGCGGGCTTAGACAAGGTCAGCGCCTTGAGGTGGCTGCACGTCGGCCACGTGCACCTCTATGATCACAGCGTCGCGGGCGCCCATCACCCTGCGCAGACCGTCTCCGGCGGCGGTGGCACGGCGCTCAACCACCCCTCCTCCTGCGTTGACACGAACACCGCGGACTGTGTCACAAACGAGTACACCTACATGACCGTGACCGCGAGCGCGGGCGCTTGGGACGCCACGGTGTACGATCAGTCCGGCGCCAAGACGGGCATCACGGTCTCCGTGAGCGCGTCCACGGCGCCCGGAGGCCACTAGCCGCCCGCGGGGAGTGTATAGTGCCCTCTCCGCCGGGAGCCCTGCCGTGTCCCACCGCCCATCGTTCAACGCCGCGCGCCCCTCCGTCGGCCTGATGGCCCTGATGGCTTTGCTCATCGGCTGCCCGCCGAGCCCAAAGCCCGGGGACGACGCCGAGGAGCACAGCGGCGGTGGCGCGGACAGCGACGGCGCGGGCGATGACTCCGCGGGGACCGTTGAGGTGGTGCCCGGGGGCCCGTGGACCCGCGACGAGCGCGAGGCCCCCGGCTCCATCACCTTCAACGAGCTCGCCTACCACCCCGCCTCAGACGGGGAGCCCGAGTGGATTGAGCTCTACAACCCCATGGCCCTGGACATGGACCTCTCGGGCTGGTCCCTCCAAGGGGGCGTCAGCTTCACCTTTGACGACGGCACGGTCCTGCCCGCGGGCGGCTACCTCGTCATCGCCTCCGACCCGGGCGCCGTCGCCGGGGCGCTCGGCCCCCTCGACGGGCGCCTGAGCGACGACGGTGAGCGTGTCTCCCTCTACAACAACAGCGGGCGGCTCATCGACACCATCGGCTACGGCGTGAACGACCCCTGGCCCGTCGCCCCAGACGGCGTCGGCGTCACCCTCGCCAAGCTCACCCCCGACGCCCTGAGCGACCACGCCGAGTCTTGGGCGGCCAGCGCCGAGCGCGGCGGCACCCCCGGGGCCTCCAACGTCCTCGACCCGAACGAGCCCCCGACCACCCTCACCCTCATCTCTCTTGACGCCACCTGGCGCTACGACCCCTCCGGCGAGCCCTTCACCTCGGGCTGGGAGACGCCAAGCTTCGACGACAGCGGGTGGCTTGAGGCCCAGGCGGTCTTCTTCGCCGGGGCCGCCCAAGAGGACGTGAGCGCGACGGCTTGGGTCACCGCGGACAACTTCTACGGCCTCTACCTCGGGCGCGCCGACGGGAGCGACCTCCGCCTCGTCGCCGAAGACCCCGACGGCGACTGGACGACGGTGGAGGACGTCCCGCTGGACGTGACCCCCGAGGACCACCTCTACCTCGTCGCCTGGGAGTCCCCCGCGGACTACGGCGGGCCCCAGATGACCATCGCCGAGGTGGAGCTCCCCGACGGCGTCGTCGGCACCTCCATCGACCACTTTGAGTGGGTGCTCGGGCCGAGCGGGGACGCCCCTGGCTCGGCCCCGGCCGACCCGCCGCCGAGCGTCGCCGACCTCACCGCGCTCATCGAAGACGCCGAGGACAGCGCGGGGTGGGCCGCGCCCGCCGTGGAGGCCGACCGGGCGTCCGACCCCTGGGGCTGGGCCAACAGCGGCTGGTTCAGCGACGACACCCGCTACATCTGGGTCGACACCTTCGGCGACACCTCGGTGACCAACGTCGAGAGCACCTACGCCTTGTTCCGCACCCAGTCGCCCCTGCTCGGGGACCGCGGCGCGACGGAGCTGGCGTCGGTGCCGACGACCGTCACCTTCCGGACGAGCTTCACCCTGGACGCCGACCCCGCCGCGGCGGAGCTGCTGCTCGACTGCCTCATCGACGACGGCGCCGTCTTTTACCTCAACGGCGTCGAGGTGCTCCGGGAGAACATGCCCGCGGGCGCGACGACCGCCGACACCCTCGCCGCCGCCGCCGTGACCGACGCCACCCGCCTCACGGGATCCTTGCCGAACGACAGCTTGGTGCGCGGCGAGAACGTGCTCGCCGTGGAGCTGCACCAGGCGGAGACGCCGGACTTGGACCTCACCTTCGGCTGCGCGCTCAGCGCCCGGATCTCCGCCTCGCGGTCGGGCCCCACGGTGCTGCTGAACGAGCTCCCCGCCTACGACGAGGATCCCCTCTGGGTGGAGCTCCTCGGCGTCGCCGACCAAGACCTCGGCGGCCTCGTGCTCACCACCTCCTCAGGCGGGCGCCTGGCCCTCCCCGACGAGCTCCTCGCGCCCGGCGAGCTCCTCACCGTAGACGCCGCCGAGCTCTCGATTCGCCCTGGGGACCTCGTCGCCCTGACCTCCGCCGACAGCGCCACGCTCTACGACGCCGTCCGCGTAGGCGTCGGGCCCCTCGGCCGTGATGACGACGGCGGCCCTTGGCGGGTGCCCAGCGCGGCGACCCCCGGTGAGCCCAACCTCATCGAGCTGACTGAAGACGTCGTGGTGAGCGAGATCCTCTACCACCACGCCCCCTACGCGCTCGACGGCGCTCCGGTGGTGGACGACCCCGAGGAGTGGATTGAGCTCACCAACCGCGGCGAGGTCGAGGTGGACCTCAGCGGCTGGTCCCTTGTAGACGCCGTGGCCTACACCTTCCCGGCGGGCACCACCTTGGTGCCCAGGGCCTCCCTCGTCGTCTCCAACGACGTCGACGCCCTGCGCGCCCGCTACGGCGAGCTGGACGCCGTCGGGCCCTTCACCGGGGGGCTCAGCAACCAGAGCGACCGCGTGCTCCTCCTTGACGCGCGGGGAAACCCGGCGGACGAGGTGCGTTATCACGACGGCGGCCGCTGGCCCGAGGCCTGCGACGGCGGCGGGTCGAGCCTGGAGCTGCGGGACCTCTGGGCGGACAACCGCGCCCCCGAGGCCTGGGCGCCAAGCGACGAGCTGAGCCGCTCAAGCTGGGTGACCGTCCGTTACCGAGCTGAGGTCGAGCCGAGCGCGGTGGGGCCCGATGGTGTCTGGGAGGAGCTGGTGATCGGCCTCCTCGACCGGGGCGAGGTGCTCATCGACGACCTCAGCGTGATCCAGGACCCCGACGGCGCGGCGAGGGAGCTCCTCCGAAACGGGAGCTTTGACCAAGACGACGCCCGCTGGCGCCTGCTCGGCAACCACCGCCACAGCGAGATCGTGCCGGATCCCGACGACCCCAGCGACCCCGTGCTGCGCCTCGTCGCCACGGGGCCCACGGGCCACATGCACAACCACGCCGAGACGACCCTTCGCCGCGCGGTCACCTCCGACGTGCACGAGATCTCGTTCCGGGCGCGCTGGGTCTCGGGGAGTGAGCAGCTCCACACCCGGCTCTACTTCAACCGCCTGCCCCGCACGACCTTGGTGGAGCGCCCGCTGCTCACCGGCACCCCCGGCGCCCCCAACTCGACCCAGGTGGACAACCTCGGCCCAACCCTCGGTGAGCTCCAGGTGGACGTCGCGGTTCCCGCCCCGGGCGAGCCCGTGACCGTCACCGTCGAGGCCCAGGATCCCGATGGTGTCGTCGGCCTGACGCTCTGGACCTCGGTGGATGGCGCGGCCTTCGAGCGCCAGGCCATGACCGAGAGCTCCCCCGGCACCTGGCGCGGCACCCTCGCCGGGCAGGCCGCGGGCGCACTCGTGCAGCTCTACGTCGAGGCTGAAGACGGCCTCGGCGCCCAGGCGACGCTCCCCGCCGCGGGCCCCGACTCCCGGGCGCTCCTGCGTTTTGACGACGGCCGGGCAGCCACCAACGGCCTGCACAACCTCCGCCTGCTCATGACCGAGGCCGACTCCGACTGGCTGCACGACGACGTCAACCTCATGAGTGATGACCTCGTCGGCGCCACGGTGATCTACAACGAGTCCCAGGTGTTTTTTGACGTCGGGGTGCGCACCAAAGGCAGCCAGCGCGGTCGCCCCGAGCAGCCGCGCCTCGGCTACGGCCTGCGGTTCAACAACGACCAGCCCTTCCGCGGCGTGCACCGCAGCGCCTTGATCGACCGCTCCGAGGGTGTGGGCTACGGCCAGCGTGAGGTCCTGATGAACCTCGTCATGACCCATGCGGGCTCCCCTTCGGGGGAGTACAACGACCTCATCCAGGCCATGACGCCCCTCGCCGAGCACACCGGACCCGCCGAGCTCCAGCTCGACCGCTTCACCAACCTCGTGCTCGACGCCCAGCACGTCGACGGCGGCCGCGGCGCGCTCTTTGAGTACGAGCTCGTCTACTACCCCCTCACCACGGACGACGGCACCGCCGAGGGCCTCAAGCTGCCCCAGCCCGACTCCGTCATCGGCTCGGCCATCACCGATCTCGGCGACGACAAAGAGGACTACCGCTGGACCTTCTTGGTGAAGAACAACGAGCGGGAGGACAACTTCGACGGCGTGCTCACCCTGGCGAAGACCTTCTCGCTCAGCGGCGCGGCCTTCCTCGCCGAGGTCGAGGCCGTGATCGACGTCGACCAGTGGCTCCGTGCTTTCGCCTTCGCGACCCTCTCCGGCGCCGTGGACAACTACGGCGGCGACGGCGCCCAGCACAACGCGGCCTTTTATGTCCGCCCCGAGGACGGGCGCGTCTTGTACTTCCCGCACGATCTCGACTATTACGGCGGCTGGTCGAGCGGCCTCGTGAACAACAGCGATCTCCAGCGCCTGCTCGTCGATCCGGGCCACCGACGCGCCTATTATGGGCACCTCCAGGACATCATCTCCCGCGCCTTTAACGCCGAGCACCTCGCGCCTTGGTGCGCCCAGCTCAGCGCGCTCTTGCCCGCCCAAGACATCGACGGCCACTGCCAGTTCATCGCCGACCGCGCGCGCTGGGCGCTGAGCGGCTCATCCAGCTCGATCTTGTCGCTCTACCCGCTCACCGACTTCAACATCACGACCGGCGGCGGCGGCGACGTGACCGTGAGCGCAGCGGAGATCACCCTAGAGGGCGTCGCCTGGATCGACGTGCGGGACATCACCGTAGACGGCGCCGACGAGCCCCTCACGCTCACCTGGGTCAACGACACCACCTGGCAGGCCACGGTGCCGCTGGAGCCGGGCCTCAACGAGCTCACTCTGCTGGCGACGGACCTCAGCGGCGCGCTCGTCGGCTCGGACAGCGTCCGCGTCACGTCATCGCCGTGACGGGAACCCCAAAAACCAAACGCCCTTCAGACCAAGCGATCTGAAGGGCGTTTTTGATGGTCGGGGCGACAGGATTTGAACCTGCGACCACTAGACCCCCAGTCTAGTGCGCTACCAGGCTGCGCTACACCCCGATTGTCTCAAGCAAGCAGCTCCGAAGAGGCCGTCCGCTCAAGACCTCACCCTATTAACGTGAGCCCACAGAGGCGTCAAGGGTCTGGAGGGCGCGGCGAAGCTGGTTGAGCTCGACCCGAACCCGGGCCACACGCTCGACGACCTCTCGCAGCTTCTCCAGATCCACGGGCAGGTTGCCGTCACCACCCTGCTCTTCGCCCTCTTTGGGCATGAGCGCCTTACGCGCCCCAGCGATGGTGAAGCCTTGGGTGTGGAGCAGGCGCTTGATCTTGAGGAAGCGGCTGATGTCGCGCTTGCGGTAGAGCCGCTGCCCGGAGGAGCTGCGGTGAGGGCGCATCTTGAACTCGCCCTCCCAATACCGGAGCACGTGGGACTCGACGCCCACGAGCTCCGCGACCTCGCCGATCCGAAAATACAGCTTGTCGGGGATGTCCTGATCCTCGTCCACGAGGAGCGCGTCGTCTTCTTTGCTCATTGGACCTCCCGGCCTCGCTCACGTCCTGAGCGGCTGCTACTCTTCGTCGAGCATGTCGTCCGGCCCCGCCGCGGGCACATCTTCAGCGCGCAGCGAGCCGTTGATCGCCGTCTTGAGCACCTGGGACGGCTTGAAGGTCAGCACCCGACGAGGCTCAATGACGATGCTCTCGTTGGTCTGGGGGTTGCGGCCACGGCGAGCGGACTTCTGGCGAACCACGAAGTTGCCGAAGCCGGACACCTTGATCTTCTCGCCCCGCTCAAGGGCCTCACGCATCGTCTCAAACACCGCGTCGATGAGCTCGAGAGCCTCCTTCTTGGAGAAACCGACATTGTCGTAGACTCGCTCGACAAGGTCAGCCTTCGTCATCGTGCGGGAGGCAGCGGCAGATTGCGGCATAGGGTTCTCCCGGTCAGATGGGGTGGAGTCTCCGCGGGGGGGTTGAGCGAGGGTCGCTCTCCGCGGTCGCTTTGGAGCGCTCATAAGAGTATCAGATCGTTGAAGGGTTGACAAAGGTGCGCGAGAGCGCAGTCAAGACGTGCGCTCACGCCCACGACCTCAGACGCCGGAGTCGGAGGCGCTGGTGTCCTCAGGATCCGTGGTGAGGTCCCAGAGACGGAGCGTGAAGGTGTCCTCACGCTCCTCGCCGACCGCGCCGACGGACTTGAGCTCGTAGACATAGAGCCCCTCATCAGCGAAGTCTTGGGTGAGGATGTACTCGTCTTCGCCACGATCGCCGGAGCTGATACGAACCGTCGCCCGGTCAACGAGCTCCGCGTACTCCTCGTCGATGCGCACCGAGACCGTGTGAATCGTGCCGATGGGGCCGCCGCCAGGGCTCACCTCCCCCGTGCCGATCACGACCGCGCCTGTGTTCGAGCGGAGCTCCACGGCGCGCGCCTCTAGCAGCTCCGCCGCGCCCACGTCAACGGTGAGCGTGTCGTCGGCGGCGTTGACCTGCACGTAGTCCGCGCTCTCGTCTTTGTCGCCACAGGCGACGATGAGGCTGAGGATCAAGGCCAGAGACATACGGCGCTCCTCAAAACACGACGACGCCGAGGCGAAGACCCCGGCGTCGTGCGCTCAGACCGATCGCGGTTGAGACCCACGCAGGATCAGACCAGCGCGGCCTTCACCTGGGTGACAACCGCCTCGAAGGCCGAGGGCTGGTTGGTGGCGAGGTCAGACAGGGCCTTGCGGTCGAGCGTGATGCCCGCGAGCTTGAGGCCGTGGATGAAGCGGCTGTAGGAGATGCCGAAGGGGGCCAGACCGGCGTTGATGCGCACGATCCAGAGGCCGCGGAAGTGGCGCTTCTTCTCTTTGCGGCCACGGAAGGCGTAGGTCTCCGCCTTCATCACCGCCTGATGGCCCTGGCGTAGGAGCCGGCCACGGGCGCCACGGAAGCCCTTGGTGCGCTTGAAGAGGTTCTTGCGGCGCGTCTTACGGATAGACGCGTTCTTAATACGAGCCATGTTGTCTCCAGTTGTGAACCGCTGACCAACCCGACATGGGCGGAGGCGGCCGGAAGGAGGACGACATCACCCCGCGACGCGGGGAGAAGCGCCTACTTGTAGGGGATGAGCTGGTTGATGAGGTGCGCCTCGACCTCGGCGATGTAGCCGCCGTGGCGGAGCTTCCGCTTCGTCGCGGTGCTCTTCTTGGTGAGGATGTGGCGCAGCTTGGTGTGCTTGAACTTGATCTTGCCGGTGGCGGTCTTGGAGAAGCGCTTGGCCGCGCCCCGGTTCGTCTTCATCTTGTTCTTGAACTTGCCCATGAATGCCTCAGGAGAGCAGAGCCCGAGCGCGCGGCGCGCGTCGGGGAAGTTTGGAGCGCGAGGAGACTAACCTACGCCCACGAAGCGGTCACACCTTCTTCTTAGTCGGGGCGAGGATCATCACCATCTGCTTGCCGTCCATACGCGGCGGGGACTCCACGACGGCGAGATCCGCGAGGGCCGTCGAGAACTCCCGGCAGCGCTCCTCACCGATGTCGCGGTGGGCGTTCTCACGACCACGGAACCGGACGGTGATCTTGACCTTGTCGCCCTCTTCGAGGAAGCGCTGGGCGTGCCGCAGCTTGACCTCAAAGTCGTGGCTGTCGGTCTTCGGCCGGACCTTGAGCTCCTTGATCTCGACGATGACCTGGTTCTTACGCGCCGTCGCGTCCTTCTTCTTCTTGTCGTACTTGAAGCGACCGAAGTCTTGAACACGACAGACCGGCGGGCGAGCGTTGGGAGCGACCTCGACCAGATCAAGGCCACGCTCACGCGCCAGCGCGAGGGCGTCTACGGTCATGAACTCGCCGAGCTTGGTGCCGTCTTCGTCGATCACCAGGACTCGAGGGACTCGAATTCGTTCGTTGACGCGCGGCTCGTCGCGCTCAGGCACGGCCTGAGACATGCGGCGGTTCCTGAGGTTGTCACCATTCGTAGGGTCGATGGTACTGTCGCTCCACTAGAGGTTTCGAATCGGCGGTCCGGCAGCGCAACCCAGTCGCAGGCTTGGTGCAGGGGCCACGCCGTTTCTACCAGAGTGACAGCGCCGTGTCAACGGCGCGCCTCGGCAAAAAAGAAGAGGCGACAGGGATAAACCTGCCGCCTCTCTGTATAGGAACGACCGGGATCGAACCGGTGACCCCTACCGTGTCAAGGTAGTGCTCTCCCGCTGAGCTACGCTCCTGCGTCGCTTCAGGCTCACGAGGGTCAACGACCCGCGCTCCGTCCGAAGCCCCCACCATTTATCCAGCGGCGCAGGGAGCGTCAAGCGCTGTCGCTCAAGGTGCCCCGTCCATCAGCGCGGCGATCACCGCGGCGGCCACGTCCGGCGCGGCCTCCTGGGGCCCTGGGGCGTCGGGGATGAGCCGGTGCAGGCTGGCGACCCCGCCGTCGGTGATCCCGCAGGGGAGGATCCCCAGGAAGGCCTCAGGCCCCAAGCGTAGGTTTAAGGCGAAGCCGTGCATGGTCACGCCGCGCTGCAGGTGCAGGCCCAAGGCGGCGATCTTGTCGTGGCCCACCCACACCCCGGGGTATCCGGCGCGCCGGGTGGCGATCACCCCGAGGCCCCCCAAGTAGGCGATCAAGCCATCCTCCAGGCGCTCGACGAGGCGCCGCACCCCGAGCCCCCGGCGGCCGCAGTCGAAGAGCAGGTAACCGACGAGCTGCCCCGGCCCGTGCCAGGTCGCGAGCCCGCCGCGCTCGGTGGTGAAGACGTCGAGGCCCATCGCCCGGAGCGCCTCGGGATCCGGGTTCCCCGGGGCCTCCCGCTTGCCGAAGGTGACGACCGCCCGGTGCTCCAAGAGCGCGAGCTGCTCCGTCCCCTGCCCCGCGATGATCTCGGCGCGCAGGTCCCGCTGCCGCGCCCAGGCCGTCTCGTAGGGCACGTCCACCCCCCAGAAGCTCCAGGGGATCAGGCCGGATCTCCGTCGCCGAAGAACCGCGAGCGCTGGTAGTGGTGGAGGCCCTCGGCGAAGAGGATCTGCGCGGCCGCGGTGACGGGGATGGCCAAGAAGATGCCCCAGAGGCCGAACACGTTGCCGCCGACGATGAGGGCGACCATGACGACGAGGGGGTGCAGGCCGACCTTGTCGCCGACGATGAGCGGCGTGAAGACGAAGCCCTCCAAGAGCTGGCTGCCGCCGAAGGCCGCCCAGACCGCGAGGATGTGCCAATCGACGCCGAACTTGAGCAAGGCGAGCAGGCTCGCCACCACGACGCCGAACAAGGTGCCGACGTAGGGGATGATGAACAAGAGGCCGGAGAGGATGCCCACGACGAGGGCGAGATCGACGCCGCTGATGAGCAGGCCCGTGGAGTAACAGACCGCCAGGAGCGCGCAGACCGTGAGCTGGCCGCGCACGAAGCTCGCCAGGCGCTCGTCGATCTGGTGGGCCAGAGACCGCACGAGGGTCCGGTGACGCGGGGGCACGAGCTCGTCGACGCCGCTGACGAGGCGGTCCCAGTCGCGGAGCAGGTAAAACGTGAAGATGGGCAGGAGCAAGACGTTCAGCGCGCCGACGGCGAAGGCGAAGCCCCCGGAGAGCGCCTTGGAGCCGAGGGTCGTGATCAGGCGCCCGGCGCTGGGCACGGTGTCCTTCACGAGCCCGCCGATGTCCGCGCCGCTCGCGGTGAACGCGACCTGAACCTCGGCGAGGAGCTCCTCCGGGGACACCGGCAGCGGGCGCCCGATCCGGGCCTCGATCTCTACCTTCGCGTCGGTGACGGTCTGGGAGAGCCTCGCGCCGTAGTCGCTGAGGTTCGTCGTGAGGTCCTGCAGCTCGTTGACCACCGACGGGATGAGCACGAGCACGGCGAGCACGACGGCGAGGCCCCCGGCCCCGAAGATCACGAGGATGCCGCGCTCACGGCTCAGGCCCCGGGCCTCCAGGCGGTCGACGACGGGGTCGAGGAGCCAGGCGAAGGTCGCGGCGATGAAGAGCATGCCCAAGGCTGAGCGCAGCAGGTAGAGCAGGCCCAAGGAGAGCGCCGTGGCCGCGACACCCCAGGCGATGCGCTCGCGGAGGCTCACGGGCTTCGGCGGCGGGGTGCGCATCGGGCGCGGCACGCGGGTCCCGGCGCTGGAGATCACAGGGGATCCACGATGATGACGACGCGACCGCGCAGGAGCAGGTCGCTCCCCGAGGCCAAGGCGCGGAGCTTCGCGACGTCGTCACGGCCCACGACGAGGTCGGAGCCGCCCTTCACGTCGGTGGCCTGCACAAAGAGGGGCTCCTTGCCCGCCCGCTGGATGGCCTCTTTGTCGCCGGGCTCGGTCACCCACACGACGGGGAGCGTGGTGGCCGCCGCCTCCTCGCTCATCGACGCGAGGCCATAGACCTCGTCGCCTTCGGGGGCGAGCAGGCGCGGCGACAAGGCGAGGCGCACACGCATCCGACGGGCGTCGACGACGACCCCGGTGTAGCGGCCCTCGGCGCGGTCCTCGGCGGATCCGCCGCTCGCCTGCTCCACCAAGGCGGGGCGCAGCCAGGCGTGTAGGGCCAGCTCCGCCCGGAGGCTCACCTTGCCCGAGGAGTAATAGCGCGTCTCGCCGACCTGCCAGGTCGTGAGCCCGTCGCGCAAAGAGCTGGCCATGGGCTCGGCGCCGTCGAGGAGGTCCCCCGCCGTGGAGTCCGCCGAGACCCGCACCTGCCGGGCGTGGTCCTCGACCCGGGGCTCAAGCTGGGCGAAGGCGTTCTGCTCCGAGGCGCGCACGTCACGCCACGCCCCGGTGTTGGAGAGGCCCGAGGCCTCGACGATGAGCCGACCCCGCGTCCAGTCGATGTGGCCGAAGGTGAGCGGCTCGATGACCGCCCCGGCGAAGGCGGCGCCGCTCAACAACAGCGTGAGGGGCAGGATCAGGAGGGATCTCACTTCAACCTCACGGCGTCATTGCGGCGGAAGATGGTGGCGACCCCGTCGCGGAAACGTTCGTCGGGGAGCACGCAGAGCCGGGCCGGGAGGCGCATCGTCACGCGGCTGTGGGCGGCGCGCTCGACGATGAGCATCGTCGGCGTGCTCCCGGCGCAGCGCTCCATGAGGCCCCGGAGCTCGTTCACCCGGGCGGCGGTGAGGTCCTGGTATTCGACGCAGATGTGAACCTCCCGAGCGCGGCTCTCGATGAGCTCCGCCAAGGGCTCGGCGGACTCGGCCAGGATCTTACATCCATCCGGCGTCTTCTCAAGCTCACCCTTCACGAGCACGGCCACGCCGTCATCTTTGAACGCCCGGGCGGATCGTTCCCAGGCGTCGGAGAAGAACACGCACTCGACGGTGCCCGTGCCGTCGTCCAAGGTGACGAAGCCCATCTTGTCGCCACGTTTGGTGCGCACCTGCCGAGACGCCGTCGCCATGCCGGGCACGGTGACCTCGGCGCCTTCCCGCTCGTCGCTCAGGTCGCCGAGGCGGCAGGTGACGTAGCGCCCGAGGTTCTCGGCGAAGGCCTCGACGGGGTGGCCGCTGAGGTAGAAGCCGACGGCGTCGCGCTCAAAGGACAAGCGGCGGCCCAAGGACCACTCGGGCTCGTCGGGCGGGCGGAAGCGCGGCGCCGGGGGCCCACCGCCGCCGAGCATCCCGAAGAGGCCCACCTGCCCGCTCGCTTTGTCGGACTGCTCCTTCTGGGCGGCGGAGACCGCGGCGTCGAGGCCCGAGAACAGGGCCGCCCGGGCGTGGCCCGTCCAGTCGAAGGCCCCGGCCTTGATGAGGTTCTCCAAGACCTTCTTGTTCACACGCTTGAAGTCGAGGCGGTCGAGGCAGTCCATGAGGTCGCGGAAGCGGCCGCCCGCCTCTTTTCTGGCCTCCAGGATGGCGTCTACGGCGGCGTCGCCGATGCCTTTGATCGCGCCGAGGCCGTAGCGGATCGTGCCGCGGGCGGTCTTGGGCACGTCGAAGGGGCGCAGGCTCTCGTTCACGTCCGGGGGCAGGATGGTGATGCCCGCGCGTTTGCAGTCCGTGAGGTAGATGAGGATCTTGTCGGTGTTCGCCGACTCGATGCTCATCAGCGCGGCCATGAACTCGGCGCGGTGGTTCGCCTTGAGCCAGGCCGTCTGGTAGCTGACGTAGCCATAGGCCGCGGAGTGGCTCTTGTTGAAGCCGTAGGCGGCGAACATGGCCAGCAGCTCAAAGATGCCGTCGGCCTTGTCCTTGTCGTAGCCGTTCTTCACCGCGCCGCTGACAAAACGCTCCTTCTGCTTCGCCATCTCCTCGGGCTTCTTTTTGCCCATGGCGCGGCGCAGGAGGTCGGCCTCTCCCAGGCTGTAGCTGGAGAGCACCTGGGCGATCTGCATGACCTGCTCTTGGTACACCACGACGCCGTAGGTGCTGCGCAGGATCGGCTCTAAGGCCGGGACGGGGTACTCCACCCGCTTGCGGCCGTGTTTGCGGTCGATGAAGTCGTCCACCATGCCCGCGTTGAGCGGGCCGGGGCGGTAGAGCGCGACGAGGGCGACGAGGTCGTCGAGGCAGCTCGGCTTGAGCTTCCGGAGCAGCTCACGCATGCCTGAAGACTCGACCTGGAACACCCCCAAGGCGTCGCCGTCGATGAGCAGCTTGTAGGTCTTGGCGTCCTCGATGTCGATGTCGCTCATGTCGATGGGCGCGCCGCCCTCGTTCCGAGCGATGAGCTTCACGGCGTCGCGGATCTGGTCCAGCGTCTTGAGGCCCAAGAAGTCGAACTTGATGAGGCCCACGCTCTCGGCGGACTTCATGTCGAACTGCACGACGGGGCCACCTTGGGGGCCGTCGCGGTAGAGCGGCGCGAGCTGCACGAGGGGGCGGTCGGCGACGACGACACCGGCGGCGTGAACGCCGGTCTGACGGGTCATGCCCTCAATCGACGAGGCGAGATCGAGGATACGCCGCACCCGGGCGTCACCTTCGTACAGCCGGAGGAGCGACTCCTCCTTCTTCGCGGCCTCCAGCGTGATGCCGAGCTCGTTGGGGATGAGCTTGGCGATGCGGTCGGCGTCGTTGAAGGTGAGGTCACAGACCCGGGCGACGTCCCGCACGGCGAGCTTCGCCTGGAGCTTGCCGTAGGTGATGATCTGGCTGACGTACTCCTGGCCGTACTTCTGGCGGGTGTGCTCGATGACCTCCTCGCGGCGGTCCTGGCAGAAGTCGACGTCGACGTCGGGCATCGACACGCGCTCAGGGTTCAAGAAGCGCTCAAAGAGCAGCTCAAACCGGATGGGGTCGATGTCGGTGATGCGCTGGGCGTAGGCGACCAGAGAGCCCGCGGCGGACCCGCGGCCCGGGCCGACGGGGATGTCGTGGTCCTTCGCCCAGTTGATGAACTCGGCGACGATGAGGAAGTACGCCGCGAAGCCCATCTTGGCGATCATCGCCAGCTCAAGCTCCAGGCGCTCCCAATACTCGGCGTGGCGCTCGGCGGGGATGCGGCGCAGGCGGTGGCGGAGGCCCTGGCGGGAGTACCAGGCGAAGTAGCCGTTGAGGCTGCCCTCAGCGCCTTCAGGCTTCGCCGGGGCGTCGGCGCCCGCGGCGACGGGCAAGGCGAGGTCCCGGGGCGGCGGGAAGGCGTTGTAGAAGTAGGCCCAGTTGGCCTGGGTGTCGGCGCCGTCTTCGGTGTCCGGCGGCGTAGACGCGGGGAAATAGTAGACGCCGTAGGTGAACTTGAACTGGCAGCGGTCGGCGAGCTCGACGGTGCGGTCGATGGCCTCGCCGTCTTCAGGGAACAGCGCCCGGAGCTCGTCTTCAGTCTTGAGGTAGAGCTGGTCGGTGCAGGGCCGCCGCCGCTTCTCGTCGTGGAGCGCCACACCTTGGCCGATGCACTGGAGCAGGTCCAGGACCGGGGCGTCCTCGGCCTTGAGGTAGTGCACGTTGTTCGTGACGACCGTCTTGAGCCCAAACTCCCGGCCCAAGGCTCGGCAGCCCTCGTTCGCGAGGTCCTCCCCAGGCAGGCCCGCGTCCTGCAGCTCCAGAAAGAGCTGCTCCGGGCCGAGGATCTCCAGGAGCTCCCCCAGGCGCCTGCGGGCGAGGTCGGGCTCTCCCCGGACCCAAGGCGCCCGGACGGGGCCGCGCATGCCCGAGGTCAAGAAGATGAGGCCCTCGTGGTGCTGGCGCAGGAGCTCCAGGTCGATGCGCGGCTTGTAGTAGATGCCGTCGAAGATGGCCCGGGTGATGAGCTGGTTGAGGTTCTTGTACCCGGTCTTGTCCTCGATGAGCGCGACGACGTGGTACCCGCCGAGCTCGTTCGCGGGGTCCTTAAAGCCGACGCCTTCGGGCTGCACCCACAGCCCGGCGCCGAACACCGGGTGAAGGCCCTGCTCCTTGCAGGCCTTGTGAAAGGTCACCGCGCCGTAGAGGTTCGTGTGATCGGTGAGCGCCACGCCCGTCTGCCCGATCGCCTTCACCGCCGGGGCCAGGGCCTCGATGGTGAGCGCGCCGTCGAGCAGCGAGAACTGGGAGTGCACGTGAAGATGAACGAAGCCCATGCCGGATCCAGTGCGCGCTGAAGGCGACTCCCCTATCGTGCTCCGTTAAGATGACCAGGGGGCTGATGGGCTCCCGTCGGACAAGAACTTCACTTGAGGAGGAGAAGATGCGGAGCATTCGGACGACCTTCATCGCCGTGTTGGGCTTGAGCCTCGGCTTGGCGTGTTCGGGTGGTGGGGACGGAAAGGTGGATGACTCGGGGACGGACGACACCAACCCCAGCGGCGACTCCGCCGACGACACCGGGCCGACCGGCGACCCTGGCTACGCCGAGATCTCCTCGCCGTGCGGCGGGCAGAACGTCTACTCCATCCTCTTCGCCTCGGACTCCGTCGGCTGGGTGGGCTGCGGCGCGGACGCGGGCGTGCACGAGACTTCAGACGGCGGCGACAAGTTCTCCGAGATCGACCTCGCTACGGGCCTCGACATCTACGACCTCTCCTTCGCCCCCAACGGCGACCTCTACGCCTGCGGCAACGGCACCGCGGACGGCGTGACATCGTTCTTGTGGCGCTACGACGGCGGCGCCTGGGAGCGCCTACTCGACTACGACACCGTGAAGATGTCCAACTGCGGCCAGGTCGCCTCGGCCCGGGACGGCGAGATCTTCGTCGTGAGCCTCACCATCGGCGACATCATCTTCTCGACGGACGGCGGGAGCAGCTGGGACCCGAACAACGAGCGTTACTGGGCGGAGAGCAACCTCGACGACCCCGACGCGAAGGACGCCTACCAGATCGCCGCGATGGAGGCCGTCAACGGCGGCTACTTCGGCTCGGGCTCCATCGGCACCGAGCCGCCCTACTTCTACCGGCCCTCCGACCACCCCGACGCCCAGCCCTACAACATGGAGGTCGTCACCATCGACGGCGGCTTCCGCGGCTGGTCGCAGAGCGTGGCCACCCCGGACGGCGGCACGACCTGGCTCGCCGGGGGCCGGGACGAGGACATCAGCGACGACGCCTCGGGCTACATCTACCGGAGCGAAGACGGCGGCGACACCTGGGAGAGCCTGCCGCTCGGCCCGGAGATCGACGTGGTCCACGACATCAAGTTCTCCGAGGACGGCGTGCACGGCGTCGCCGTCGGCCACCGCTACCCGCCCGCCTCGAAGGGCGGCTTCGTGCTGTTGACCTACGACGGCGGCCAGACCTGGCAAGAGCTCGACGCGGACCTGCCCATCATGCAGAGCGCCGCGGCCAGCGGGAACACCTTCTGGGTGGGCGGCGACGGCTACATGGGGCGCGGCACCTTCTGAGGGCGCGTCCGTCCTGTCAAACAAATTGACGGATGTAAAGGACTCATCAAGGGATCAAACGGGAGGAACCGGGCTCGGGGGTCGCTGTCATGACCACCGAGACCCGTGAGACGCCCAACCCCTGCCGCGTCTCACCCCACACAAGAGGTGAGTCATGTCGTCCACTCCCCTGGCCGCGATCGGCTGGCGTGCGCCTTTCCACAGCTCCGAGGACGCGATCCGCGCGCTCACCGACTCTTCACCCCGCACAGACTCCCTCGGCGAGGACAGCGCCGCCGCCCGGGTTCTGGAGATCGCCGCCGCCTGGGAGGGCGACCTCACCCTGCACAGACAGATCACCCTCGGTGAGCTCGTGTTGGGCGGTCCTGACAGCGCCTTGCCCATCGACTCCGCGCTCCTGCCCGTCTCTCCCCTGCCCTTCGCCCGCCAAGACGCCGACGGCGCGAGCCTGCTCCTGGGCGCGACCTGGCCGGTGACCCTGCGTGTGGGTGGCCGCACCCTCAGCCTCAACGAGGCCCTGGCCGAGGGCCGCGCGGAGCTTGAAGAGGAGGGCCTCGTGCGCCTGCGCCTGCAGGACGGGGAGCAGGCCGTCGTGGACCTCGGCCCGTTCTTGATCATCGCCCGGCGCTCCCGGCCCGCGCGGCGGGTGGTCGCGCCGACGCTGCGCCCGGAGCCCGCGCTCGTGGTGACCACGCTCACCTCGATGTTTTTGGGCGGGCTCGCCGGGCTCTACGCGCTCATGGCGCCGCCGCGCCCGGTCTCCGAGGTGATCGAGCTGCCGTCTCATGTCGCCGCCTTGCTCTTGCAGGTGCCGCCGGAGACCCCGACGCCCGAGCCGGTCAAGGCGCAGGACCGCCCCCGTGACGCCGGGGAGAAGGCCGCGAAGAAGGAGGGCAAACGTGGCGATCCCGACGCACGGCTGGCCCGGGCGCGGGCTGAGGGCCGGGAGCGAGACGTGGCCGTGGTGAACAGCGCGGGCGTGCTCGGCGCCTGGAGCGAGGCGGGCTTAGAGAGCGGCAGCGGCCTGCCCGGCGCCTTGTCGGCGGGCATCAGCGGCCTGTCGGGGCCCAAGGGCGCCCAGCGCGGCACGGGCCTCGGTGACCGCGGCAAAGACTTCGGCGGCGGCGGGCGCGCGTTTGACGGCGACGGCGTGAACACCTCGGGCCTCTGTGACGGCGGGGACTGCCGCCGCGGCCAAGACGCCAGCTTCGGCGAGAAGGTCGAGGGGAGCATGGTGCCGGATCCCACCGAGGTCATGTTCATCGGCGTCCCCATGGACCGCGCGCTCATCGACCGGGTGATCAAACAGAACATGAACCGCCTGCGCTACTGCTACCAGCGGGAGCTGACCAAGGACCCGACCTTGGGCGGGAAGGTCGTCGTGAAGTTCTCCATCGACAAGAGCGGCGGGGTGAGCTCGGCGGCGATCAAGTCCTCGTCGCTCAACAACAGCGCCGTGGAGTCCTGCATGACCAAGAGCTTCATGTCCTTCAAGTTCCCCGAGCCCAAAGGTGGGGGTGTGGTGATCGTGTCGTATCCGTTCTTGTTCAGCCCTGGGTGATCCGCCACGGTGGCGGGTCACTCGCCCGACGGCGCGGGGACAAACACGAGCAGACGACACGATGAGCGCACCCGAGCGGCGGCGCCGCTCCGCCCCTCGCCCCAGCGAGGGGCGTCTGTGTTGGATCGCCTCAGGTCGGCGCGACGCCAGGGGTCGGCTCCGCCACGGCGGGAACGAGCGGCTCCGGGCCGCTCGGCGGGCCCTCCTCCGGCGCGGGGCCCGGCGCCGGGGGCGCGGGCAAAGGCGGCTCGACCTCGGGCGGCGGCGGCAGGGGCGGCGCCTCGCCGAGCACCGCG
>JAKLKD010000427.1 GCA_023150845.1 Myxococcota bacterium
TGTGTTCGCGGCGGCGGCGGCCATGGTCATCATCACCTTGCTGCTCATGCAGATCATCCACCGCATCACCGACGCCCCGGCGGAGGCTCCTGAAGAGCAGGCCGCCGCTGAGGGCGCGGAGCCCCCTGCGCCCGCCGAGGAGGGCGCCCCTGAGGCCGTCGCCGAGGCCCCCGCCGCCCCGGCGCCGCCGCCCGTCCCCGAGGCCGAGAGCGGCTTGAGGATCTCCGCGGTCGAACCCGTGAAGGTTCGCGTGGAGATCGACGGCGTAGAGCGTTATGACGCTGTGCTATGCGCCAGCTTGGACACCACCTGCGAAGAGCGGGTGCTCAAGTTCCCGTTGGCGGCGGAGATGGCGGTGGAGGTCGCGGACCTCACCCGCCTGCGGGTCAGCTACAACGGCGCCCGCGTTGAGCCCCTCGGAAACCTGAGCGCGTCGCGGCGGCTGGTCTTCATCGACGACGCCCGACGCTGACGGTCATCGCCCCTGCCCAGCCCTGGTAGAACACCAGGAGGTGCCTATGGCCGAGATGAACCTTGTCCAGACCCGCGTAGACGCCATCCGGCGCCTCGTGCGGCGGAAGGCCACCCAGCCGCTCACCCGGGCGCTCACGAAGTCCTCGGCGGCGGACATCGCTGAGGCCTTGGCGCACCTCACGAAGAACGAGTGCTTGTTCTTGGTGAAGCACCTGCCCGACAACGTCGCGGGCGAGACCTTGCTCATCTGCAACGAGGAGACCTTACGGGTGCTCCTCGACGGCCTGCCCTTCGAGCGCCTCACCCGCTGGCTCGACGAGATGGAGCCCGACGACCAGGCCGACCTCATTGAGCGCCTGCCTGAAGAGCTCTCGCGTCGGGTCTTGGAGCGAATGCTCCCGACCGACCGCCAGAACGTCGAGGAGCTCATGGCCTACCCGCAGGACAGCGCGGGCGGCATCATGTCTCCGGTGGCGTTCCGCCTGAACGACGCCACGACCTGCCGCGAGGCCATCTCCGCCTTGCAGGAGCAGGGCGACGTCGAGATGGTGTTTTACCTCTACGTCGAGAACGACGCGGGGCAGCTCGTCGGCGTCACCTCCTTGCGCCAGCTCTTGATGAACAGCCCCTCGACGGCCTTGGCCGACATCATGACCTCCGACGTCATCGCGGTGTCCGCCGAGACCGACCAGGAGGAGGTGGCCCGCATCGCCCAGCGCTACAGCTTCTTGGCGATCCCCGTCGTTGACGACACCCGGAAGCTCCTCGGCATCGTCACCGTAGACGACGTGCTCGACGTCGTCCGCGAGGAGGCCGCCGAGGACATGCTCAAGATGGCCGGCGTGCCCGAGGACTCGTCGAACGACACCGACGGGGCCCTCACCGCCGCCCGCAAACGCCTCACCTGGCTGCTCGTCACCCTCGTCGGCGGCGTCGGGCTCTCCGAGGTCATCGGGCTCTTTGAGGAGACCTTGTCCCGGGAGGCCGTGCTGGCGGGCTTCATCCCGCTGGTGATGGGTCTCGGCGGAAACGTCGGCATCCAGGCCGCGACCTTGACCGTGCGGGGCCTCGCCGTGGGCGGCGTCGCGTATGACCGCGCCAGCTCCGTGCGCCTCCTGCTCAAGGAAGGCCAGGTCGGCCTCGTGATGGGCCTCGCCTTGGCCGTGCTGCTCGCGGGCTACTGCCTCCTCCGGTACCCCAACTGGCAGCTCGGCGCGGCGGTGGGGCTCTCCATCGTGCTCGCCGTGCTGACCTCGGCGGTGCTCGGCACGCTCATCCCGATGTCTCTGGACAAGGTCGGCGTTGACCCCGCCGTCGCCACCGGCCCCTTCGTCACCACCAGCATCGACTGGATCGCCATCGTGGTCTACTTCGTCGTCTGCACGCGCCTGTTCGGCTTCTGATGCCTGGGCCCGCCGAGGAGCGTGTGGCCCTGGTGCTCGGGCACCTCGACTACGGCGAGAGCGACCGCATCCTGCGCCTGCTCATCGCCGAGGAGGGCCTCGTGCCGACCTTGGCCCGGGGCGCACGAAAGTCCACCCGGCGCTTCGGCGGGGCCCTCGACGTCGGCGACCGGGCGCGGGTGATGATCCGGCCGGGCCGGGGGGAGCTGTGGCACCTCGACAGCGCGGAGCTCCTCGACGGGCGGCCGCGCTGCCGGGACGACCTCGGGCGCCTCTGCCTGCTG
>JAKLKD010000088.1 GCA_023150845.1 Myxococcota bacterium
CTGGGAGCGGGCGCCTGGGGACCTCGTGCACGCCTACGGCATCTGGCGGGAGATGGACGTCGGCGGCCTGAGCGCTGAAGACGAGGGCTTCGTGAACGTCAGCCTCAACAACATGGTGGACTGGGACACCCAGACCGTCGCCCTCTGCGGCGAGGGCAGCCCGTGAGCAACATCACCGACCCACCCGACAGCCTGCTCCCCCAGACCGAGCCCCCCGACGACACCGCGCCCCCGACCGACACCCTCCCGCCGCCGCTCACCCCGGCGGAGCGCCTCGCCGAGGCCCGGCGGGTGGAGCTCGCCCGGCGTCAGGCCCGGGTCACCCCGGCGCTCACGGGGATCTTGGCCCTCGTCGGCGTCTTCTTGGCCTTGGGCCTCGTGCAGACCACGGTGGACGACAGCTTCATCAGCCTGCGCTACTCGGCGAACCTCGCCCGGGGCCTGGGCCTCGTCTACAACCCCGGCGAGGCCGTCGAGGGCTTCTCGAACCCGGTCTGGACGCTCACGAGCGCCCTGTTCTTGGCCCTGGGCGCCGACGGCTGGCTCACGGTGAAGGCGCTGGGCCTCCTCTCCCACGCTGCGCTCATCGTCGGGACCGTGCGCCTCGCCTTGGTCATGGGCCGCCCCCTCGGCGGCGTCGCCTTGGCCGCGGCGCTCCTCGGCGCGGCCTTCGCCGTGGTGAGCCACCCCCTGACCTTCTGGGCCGTCCAGGGCTTAGAGACGCCGATGTACAGCGCGCTCTTGGTCTGGTCCATGGCGCGGCTCTGGGAGGAGGAGGCCGAGCCCGGCCGCCTGCCGATCTCCGCCCTGCTCCTGAGCCTCGCCGCGCTCTCCCGGCCCGAGGCCCCCCTGCTCTGCGCCCCGGTCGTCCTCGCCCGCGCCTGGCGCTGGACCAAAGACGGCGACCTGCCAAGCCTGCTCCTCTGGCTCATCTTGGCCATCGGGCCCGGCGCGCTCTACCTGATGTTCCGGGTGTTGACCTTCGGTGAGATCCTGCCGAACACCTTCTTCCGCAAGGGGGACAAGGGCTTCAACCTCGGCCTCACCTTGGGTTACCTCGCGCCTTGGCTGCGCCTGGAGTGGCCCATGGTGACCCTCGGCGCCTTGGGGCTCGCCGCCGCCCCCTTCGTGCTCGGCGCCCGGGCGCTCCCGGTCTTGGGGCTCGTGCTCGCCCAGGTCGTGTTTTTGGTCGTCGCGGGCAAGGACTGGATGTGGAGCGGGCGGTTTGTGGCGCCGGTCATCGCGCCGATGGCCGCGACGCTGGGCGCCGTCGGCGCGACCCTGGTGAGCCGCCTCGACCCCCAGACCGCCGGGCGCGGCGTGCTCGCGGCCTTGGCCTCGGCCCTCGTCGCCCAGGGCCTCCTGAGCGTGCCGACGGCGAGCTTCCGCGGCGTCGGCGAGACCGCCGTGATCAAGCGCCGCGCCGACAACCAGTGGGCGCCGATGTCGTTCGCCGCGCCCCACACCGGCCTGGAGTGGGCGGCGAGCTACGTCATCGAGCGCGCCCGGCCCGGCGATCTCATCGCTTACACCGAGATCGGCGTCTTGGGCTACGTCACCGACCACCCCATCCTGGACCTCGGCGGCCTCGTCGATCCCAACCTCAGCGGCGCCCGGGGCCTCAGCGACGAGGAGGAGCGGGCCTACGTCCACGGCCGCCGCCCGGCCTGGATCCTGCTCAAGGACAAGAGCTGCTGCCTCATCAAGGCGCTCATGGACGAGCCCTGGCTCGCTGAAGAGTACGAGGAGGTCGAGGGCCCCCGCGCCGACATCCACGCCTACCGCCGCCGGGACACCACGCCGCCTACCCCCGACGAGGTCCGCGCCGCCTACACCTTGGCGCTCAGCCGCTTCCCCGGCTCCGACCACCTCCAGAAGAAGGCCGCGCTGTTTGAGCAAGGCGGCGCGGCCCTCGACGAGGTTGAGCCGCCCCCCGAGGATGCGCCTTAAGCCGCCGCCGCGCCGCGCTCCGTGCGCCAGATCCAGGCCCCGAAGCCCAACATCGTCGCCAGACAGGCCCACTGCACCAAGGTCAGCCCGGCGAGGCTGTGGCCGTTGTCGCCGCGCAGGGGCTCCAGCCCGAAGCGGATGAGCGCGTAGCCCACCAGATACCGCCGGAAGAGGTTGCCTTCAGGCCGCGGGGTGAGGCGGATCGACCACAAGACCCCGGCGAGGAGCAGGTCCAGGGCGGCCTCGTAGAGCTGGGCCGGGTGACGCTGGGCCCCGGCGAGGGTCACCGCCCAGGGGCCGCTCCACAGCTCCCCCAAGCAGCAGCCGTTCAGGAGGCAGCCCACCCGCCCGATGGCCTGGCCGAGCGGCAAAGCCACGGCGAAGCCGTCCCCGGTGCGGCGGGTGATGCCTACGGCCCTCTTCGCCAGCTCGACGCCGAGGTAACCCCCGGCGAGGCCGCCCACGACCGTCTTGCCGGTGAAGTCTAGGGCCAACATCAGCGCCAAGAGCTCGGCGACGTTCTGCGGCGGCTCAAACAGGATCATGCCGAGCTTCGCGCCTACGGCCGCGCCGACGAGGGCCCCGACGTTCACCAAGGCGTAGCCCGGCAGGCGCTCATGGCCGAGCCGCGCCAGCTCCACCCGACGCACCGCGCCGACGACCACGAAGGCCAGGAGCATGAAGGCCGCGTAGCTCGGGACGGCGAGCCCGCCGAAGGTGAAGAGGACCGGGAACATCAGCGCCCGGTCACAAGGAGGTGCTCACGCTCAAGGCGGCGTACGGCGCGAAGGAGTAGCCGCGGTCGTAGTTCGCCCCGTAGGTCGAGCCCAGCTCCAGGCCCATCCCGAAGGTGTCCGTCGTCTGCCACCACAGGCCCAGGGGCAGCTGGGGCTGGACGAGGGAGAGGTAGTAGTTGGAGGCGCCGATCGTCGTCGTGGTCACGTTGGGGTGGGTGTAGAGCCACAAGGAGTCCGTGACGCCGACCCCGAGAGGCACACCCAAGGAGCCATAGGCGAGGCCGCCGCCCGCCTGGGCGCCGAGGTAGAAGCGGTTGGCCTCGACGATGTCCAGGCGGGCGAAGGCCCCGGCGCCGACCACGGTGGACATGCCCAAGAACGCCGTGCCGCCGACGTTCCAGCGGTCCGAGAGCGCCACCATGCCGAAGGCCTGCCCCGAGACGAAGGGCGTGACCTCGTTGAGGGAGGTCTGGGGCGTCACCTCCCAGGCGCCGCCGACCAAAGAGCCGCCCACCACGAAGCCCTGCTCCTTCGCCATCGGCATCGGCGGCGGCAGGTGCACCGCCGGGGCGCAGGCCCACAGCGCGTGGTAAGCGATGGTCAGCGCCGTCATGGCGCGCAGGGCGAGCTGGATCAGAGGGTGCATCGGCGTGCTCCGGTGGCCTATTCTACACCCTCTCCACCGGGGTCGTGAACCCCCCGGCCCTGGTGTATGCTGCGGCCCCATGACCGCCCTCACCGACTCACCCCGCGTCCGCCCATACCTCTACTACGACCTGGCCATCTCCATCTGCCCGGTGTGTTTTCGGAAGGCCGAGGGCAAGATCCTCATCGAGGACGGCCGGGTGCTCCTGCGCCGCCGCTGCCCGGACCACGGCTGGTCCACGGCGCTCCTCGCCGATGACGTGGAGTATTACCGCGCGGCCCGGGAGATCTACGTCAAGCCGCCGGAGATGCCCCAGCGGTTTAACACGCCCATTCGATACGGTTGCCCCTACGACTGTGGCCTCTGCCCCGACCACGAGCAGCACTCCTGCCTGTCCATCGTCGAGATCACCGACGCCTGCAACCTGCGCTGCCCCATCTGTTACGCGGGCTCCGGCCCCGACCGCCCCGGCTTTCGCGCGCTGGAGCACGTCACCGCCATGCTCGACGCCGTGGTGAAGAACGAGGGCGCCCCCGACGTGGTGCAGCTCTCCGGCGGCGAGCCCACCCTGCACCCCCAGCTCTTTGAGATCCTCGACGCGGCGAAGGCCCGGCCCATCCGGCACCTCATGGTGAACACAAACGGCGTGCGCATCGCCAAAGACCCCGAGTTCGCCCGCCGCCTCGCCTCCTACATGCCCGGCTTTGAGCTCTACCTGCAGTTTGACTCCTTCAAGCGTGGGCCCCTGATGACCCTACGCGGCGCGGATCTGCGGGACGTGCGCCGCCGGGCGCTCGACACCCTGAACGAGCTCAACCTGCACACCACCCTCGTCGTCACGCTCCAGCGCGGCCTCAACGATGATGAGCTGGGAGAGATCGTCGAGTTCGCCCTCACCCAGCCCTGTGTGCGGGGCGTGACCTTCCAGCCCGTACAAGACGCCGGGCGCGCGGACGGCTACGACCCGGCCCGGGACCGCCTCACCTTGACCGAGGTGCGCCGTAAGCTCCTGGAGCAGACCTCGGTGTTTAAGCCCGAGGACGTCCTGCCCGTGCCTTGCCACCCCGACTGTATCGCCATGGCCTACGCGATGCGTACGCCCACCGGGGCGATCCCGCTCACCGGCCTCATCCCCCCGGAGGTGCTCCTCGCCGGGCCCAAGAACACCATCAGCATCGAGAAGGAGGCCCCGGTTCGCGACTGGTTCTTTAAGCTCTTCGCCACGAACCACAGCCCCGAGAGCCAGAGCGCGACCCTGCGGGAGCTTCTGTGCTGCTTGCCGCGCCTGGAGGCGCCTTCAGCCCTGAGCTACAACGACGTGTTCCGGGTGATCATCATGCAGTTCATCGACGCCTGGAGCTTCGACGTGCGCAGCGTCAAGAAGAGCTGCGTACACATCGTCCACCCCAAAGACCTGCGCCTCATCCCCTTTGACACCTACAACCTGTTCTACCGGGACGAGCTCGAAGAGACGCGCCTGGCCCCGATCCGCGCCCACATCGAGCGCTGAGGGGCCCGGGCTCAGAGCATCATCAGGCTGTCGTCGTTCGCCTGCGGCAGGGTGAGGCCGAGGCGGCTGAGCAGGTCGCGGTCGAGCAGGTGCGTGGGCCGCACGTTGCGCAGGGCGTGGAGCATGTTCTGCTTCACGGCGGGGTTCTGGGCCTCCAGGGTCTTGAGCAGGGCCTTCATCTGGGCGCGCTGCAGGTTCTCTTGGCTGCCGCAGAGGTCGCAGGGCACAATCGGGAAGGCCGAGAGCTTGGCGTAGGCGGCGATGTCGTCCTCAGCGCAGCTCGCCATCGGGCGGATGACGACGTTTCGGCCATCATCGCTCTTGAGCTTCGGCGGCATCGTCTTGAGCTGGCCGGAGAAGAAGAGGTTGAGGAGCGCCGTCTCCAACAGGTCGTCGCGGTGGTGGCCGAGGGCGATCTTATTGCAGCCAAGCTCCACCGCGGCGTTGTACAGCACCCCGCGGCGCAGGCGGGAGCACAACGAGCAGTAGGTCTTCCCGGCGGGGATCTTCTCCAGCACGACGGCGTAGGTGTTGACGCTGAGCATCTTGTGCTCGTAGCCGCGCTCCTCACACCACCGCTGGATGACGTGCTGGGGGAAGCCCGGGTGGCCCTGGTCGAGGTTCACGCAGATGAGCGAGAATGGCACCGGCGCCCGGCGGCGCAGGGTGTCGAGCAGGTCCATCATGGCGTAGCTGTCTTTGCCGCCGGAGAGGCAGACCATGATGCGGTCGTTGGCCTCGATGAGCCCAAACTCCTCATTCAGCGTGCCGATCTCACGCAAGAGGCGCTTCTGGAGGCGGCCAAGCTCCGGGTCAGCGTTCATACAGGGCTCCGAGGGGCGGTTGCGGGCGGGGACTGGTAACACCTTGGGCGGGCGCTCGGGACAGCACCCCCGCACCCTCCCGCCGCGACCGGGTTAATGCTGACGCGACCGGAGGTTCCTGTGCCCTCGCCGAACTACGAAGCCCCCTCCGCTGAAGACGCCCCTGGCGGCCTCTTCGGCGCCATCGCCCAGCTCGGGCTCGCCGCGTACATGGTGCTCCTGCTCTCCGTCGCCGGGAGCGCGATCTTGTGCACGGGCTTCGCGGGCTACGGCGTCTACAAGAGCACCACCTTCGGCAGCCCCCTCGTCGGCGGCTCGAAGCTGGAGGCCTGGCGGCTCAACGAGCTGCGGCGCTGGGGCGTGCTCGGCGCCTCCGACGTGCCCGCGCTCTACCACGACGACTCCGTGGTCATGGACGGCAGCGCCGGGTGCCTCGTGCTCGGCGACAAGCTCCTGCGCTGGGATGAGGGCAAGACGACCGCCGAGGCGATCATCGCCGGGGGCTCGGTGAGCTCCTTTGGTGACCCCGCCGCGCCGACGGTCGTGCTGCGCCAAGGGATCACCGAGATTCAGTGCCGCTTCAACGAGGACGAGGGCGGCGACCGTTTCTTGGTGCAGCTCAAGGCCAGCGCGGGGGCCCCATGAGCGCCCGCTCCGTCGAGATCACCCTGCGCTCGGAGCAAGGCGCCACCCGCCCCGCCACGGCCACCCTCACCCGCTACGAGCGCGGCGAGCGCCTCGGCCGGGCCGCGGCTTTTGGCGGCTTGGGCCTCCTCGGCGCGGGCCTCTTCATCTTTGTGCCCGCCGTGCACCTCATCACCACCTGGCTCTTGCCGCTCGCTGGGCTCATCGCCGCCCGGAGCGCCTGGCGCACCGAGGCCAAGCTCACCGACGCCCACGGCGCCTGCCCCGCCTGCGAGAAGACGATCACGCTCTCGGGCGGGCAGCTCACCGAGGCGCCGCTGTGGGACGCCTGCCCGGCGTGCAGCAGGCCGCTGTGTCTGGTGGTGCCGACGGAGCGCGCAGCCGGCTGAGGCGCACGACGCCGCGTCGTGGAGGCTCAGACGGGGGCCACGATCGGGGCCGCCCGCCGTGACGGCCGCGGGCTCACCTGGGCGTGAGGGTCTGACAGGCCGTCTCCACCGCGCCGTCGACGCCCAAGGCCTCGGTGTCGAGGGTGAGGTCGGCCTGGGCGTAGATCGGCTCCCGGGCGGCGAGGATCTGGCGCAGCTCCCCCAAGGCATCGGCCCGGCCGGTCATCGGGCGCAGGTCGCCTTGGGCCTGCACCCGGCGCAGGTGCTCCTGGGGGCTCGCGCGCAGCCACAGCACCCAGGCCCGCTGGCGAAGGCGGGTGAAGAGGGCCGCGTCGGTGACCGCCGAGCCGCCGAGCTCGATCACCGCCGGGCCCGGCGCCGACAAGAGCGCCGAGAGCGCGTCCGCCGCCAAGGCCCGGTAACGATCGGCGCCGTGGTACTCAAAGAGCTCGGCGATACGCATCCCGCCCCGGGCCTCGACCTCCCGGTCTAGCTCCACGAAGGGGCAGCCCAGCCGCGCGGCCAAGGCCGCCCCGACCGTAGACTTGCCCGCGCCGCGCAGGCCGACCAAGGCGATCTTCTCCCGGGGGGCGCCTAAGGTGCTGAGCAGGGCCGCGCGCTCCTCGGGGGGCAACCCGAGCGCCCGGGCGGCGAGGGCGTCGTCGGGATCGTCCCCGGGGCCGAGGCCCACGACGAGCTGGGTCAAGGAGACGTCCAGGGCCTGGGCGAGCTCGGCGAGGCGCAGCACGCTCAGGTTGCCCTCGCCGCCCTCGACCTGCACCAGAAAACGCGGGGACACCCCGGCGCGCTCGCCGAGGGCCTTCTGGGTGAGCCCACGGCGCAGGCGCACGTCACGGAGGCGGCGGCCCAGGGCGCCGAGCAGAGCGGGCCCGTCTTGGGGGAGTTTGGTCATGGGTGCAGTATAATTCACCTCATTTCATTTGCAAACCTGATCTTCCGCATTATATTGCGTATCCAACCCATGAGAGGATGAGCCAATGGCTGAAGGCGTCGAGACCCCCGTGTCCTTTGAGGTTCAACCCTACGGCTGGACCCACTGGCAGCTCGCGCTGGACGGCGAGGTGGCGACGCTGCGCATGAGCGTCAACGAAGACCGCGGCCTGCGCCCGGGCTACGAGCTCAAGCTCAACAGCTACGACCTCGGCGTCGACATTGAGCTCTACGACATCATCTCGCGCCTGCGCTTCGAGCACCCCGAGATCAAGGCCCTCGTCGTCACCTCGGCCACGGACCGGGTGTTCTGCGCCGGGGCCAACATCCGGATGCTCGCCCAGTCCACCCACGCCTTCAAGGTGAACTTCTG
This sequence comes from Myxococcota bacterium, assembly GCA_023150845.1. GTDB lineage: Bacteria > Myxococcota_A > UBA796 > UBA796 > CAJQPC01 > JADKFE01. Next base: position 8,026 of record JAKLKD010000088.1, read on the forward strand.
CAAGTTCACCAACGAGACGCGCTGCTCCTTGGAGGAGCCCGAGGGCCCCCGGGTGATCGCCGCGGTGAACGGCGCCTGCGCGGGCGGCGGCTACGAGCTCGCCTTGGCCTGCCACGAGATCTACCTCGTAGACGACGGCTCCTCCGCCGTCTCTCTGCCCGAGGTGCCGCTCTTGGGCGTGCTGCCGGGCACCGGCGGCCTCACCCGCCTCACCGACAAGCGGCGGGTCCGCCGCGACCTCGCGGATCTCTTCTGCACCAAGGCTGAAGGCTTCAAGGCCCGCGACGCCCTCAAGGGCCGCTTCATCGACGGCGCCTTCCCCCGCTCCCGCTGGGCTGAGGGCGTCAAGTCCGTCGCCCAGAAGGCCGTCGCCAAGGTCCAGGGCGGCGCGGCTGTCGGCGTCCAGGGCGTCACGCTCAACCCCCTCAAGGTCAACCCCGTGAAGGGCGGCCTCGCCGGGGAGCACGTCTCCGTCACCTTCGACGACGCCGGGCGCACCGCCACCCTCACCGTGAAGGGCCCCACCGCCGCCCCGCCCACGAGCCACGAGGCGCTCCTGGCCTTGGGCGACTCCGCCTGGTCCATCGCCGCCTTCCGTGAGCTGGAGCGGATCATCTTCGAGCTGCGCTTCAACCACCCCACCCTGGGCCTCCTGCTCATCGAGACCGCGGGGGACCAGGCCCAGGTGCTCGCCTGGGACGACGCCTTGGCCAAGCTCGCCGAGGCCGGCTCTTGGCTCGCCGTGCAGACGATCAGCCTCCAGCGCCGCACGCTCCGCCGCATGGACAACATGTCGCGCTCGATGTACGCCGTGCTCCGCCCGGGCCACGCCTTCGCCGGGGTGCTCTTTGAGCTGGCCGTCGCCGCCGACCGCTCGTTCATGCTCGCCGATGACGACGGCGAGAACGCCCTGCGCCTCGGCCCCGCGAACTTCGGCCGCTTCCCCACCCACAACGGCCGCACCCGCCTTGAGGTCCGCTACTACGGCGAGCCCGAGAAGGTCGCCGAGCTCCAGGCCATCGACGAGCCGATCAGCGCTGAAGACGCCGCGGATCACGGCCTCGTCACCTCGGCGCCGGACGAGATCGACTGGGACGATGAGCTGCGCATCAGCATTGAGGAGCGCGCCAGCCTCTCCCCCGACGCCTTGACCGGCATGGAGCAGAACCTGCGCTTTGTCGGCGCCGAGAGCTGCGACACGCGCATCTTTGGCCGCCTCACGGCCTGGCAGAACTGGATCTTCCAGCGCCCCAACGCCGTCGGCGCCCAGGGGGCCCTCACCCTCTACGGCCACCCCGAGCGCCCCACCTTCGACTACAAGCGCACCTGACCCCACCCGGGCCCCACCCACACACCACGGAGAGACCATGAGCTCGATCGACTACCAAGAGCGGATCCCCAACAACGTGGACCTCTCGACGGATCGGCGCCTCCAGCGCGCCCTTGAGAAGTGGCAGCCCGCGTTTCTGGACTGGTGGAACGAGATGGGCCCCGAGGGCTTCCAGGCCTCCGACGTCTACCTTCGCACCGCCGTCTCCACCGAGCCCGGCGGCTGGGCCAACTTCGGCTACGTCAAGATGCCCGAGTACCGCTGGGGCATCTTCTTGGACGCCCCCGAGGAGGGCCGCGTCATCCCCGGCGGCGACCACGCCGGGGAGCCCGTGTGGCAGGAGGTGCCCGGTGAGTACCGGAACGCCCTGCGCCGCATCATCGTCACCCAGGCCGACACCGAGCCCGCCTCGGTGGAGCAGCAGCGCTGGCTGGGCAAGACCTGCCCCTCCGTCATCGACATGCGCAACCTGTTCCAGGTGAACGTCGAGGAGGGCCGCCACCTCTGGGCGATGGTCTACCTGCTCCACGCCTACTTCGGCAAGGACGGCCGCGACGAGGCCGACGACCTCCTCGCCCGCCGCTCCGGCGACGCCGACAAGCCGCGTATCCTCGACGCCTTCAACCAGCCCTGCCCCGACTGGCTGACCTTCTACTGCTTCACCTGCTTCACCGACCGCGACGGCAAGTACCAGCTCGGCGCCTTGGCGGAGTCCGGCTTCGATCCGCTCTCCCGCACCTGCAAGTTTATGCTCACCGAGGAGGCCCACCACCTCAGCGTCGGCGAGACCGGCGTGGAGCGTGTGCTGCGCCGCGGGGCCCAGCTCGCCAAGCTCGACCCCAACGGCGACGCCCGCAACCAGGGCGGCATCGACGTGGGCACCGTGCGTAAGTGGATCAACTACTGGTTCAGCTACTCGCTCGACCTCTTCGGCTCGGAGATCAGCTCCAACGCCGCGGACTACTTCGCCTCGGGCCTCAAGGGCCGCTGGCGTGAGGCGAAGGACTTCACCGAGCACACCGCGCTCAACCAGATGTACAGCCTGCCCGTCGTGGACGGCGGCCGCCTGAAGGTCGAGGACGTGCCCCTGCGCAACGCCATGAACGAGGTGCTGCGCCAGTCCTACATCAAGGACTGCGCCCGCGTCGTGAAGCGCTGGAACGAGGCCCTGGCCGAGGAGGGCTCGGACGAGCGCATCGAGCTGCCGTCCTCCCGCTTCTTCCGCCGCCAGGGCATCTACGCGGGCAGCCACTTCACCCCCACGGGTGAGCTCATCTCCGCGGACGAGTTCGGCGCCCGGGCGCACGAGTGGCTGCCGAGCGACGCCGACCGCGCCTACGTGGCGAGCCTCATGCAGCCCGTCGTCGAGCCCGGCAAGATGGCGAACTGGGTGGCGGCCCCCCGCCGCGGCATCGACGGCAAGCCCGTCGAGTTTGAGTACGTTCGCCTCGCTTAATCCGGTCAAAAATCGGCGGTGAAGCCGCCGATCCTGACGCCTCCTTCCTCGCGGCCCCGGACAGTTTTTGGCCTGTTCCGGGGCCGTCTCATGTTATGTTGTTTGGGCTGAACGAGGAGCCCGCGACGATCGCGGGACGCTGCCGCCCGAGCCCATGAGCCCACCCAGAGGCCGCCCACAGCGCGGCCTCCACTGTGTCGCGTCGTATTGTGTCGCGTCGTGTACCAACACACCCAAGAAGGGAGCCCAGATGCCCGAGATCTCTCTCACGGACTTCGTGAACTTTGTCACCCGCGTCGGCAGCGCGCGTCTCACCCTGGTGCGTGAGATCCGCGGTCGCGGCGACTACGACCCCATCCGCGACTTCTGGCGCGATCTCCGCGACGGCCTCGTGACCTCCCACCGCGACGGCCTCATCGACAAGCACGATCTCGACGAGCTGGCGGACAAGCAGCCCGAGCCCCGCCGTGAGCATTACCGCGCCGCCGTCGCGGGATACAAACGGTTCTTGGGCCGCAAGTCCGCGGTCTGGTTTGAGCCCCAGCCCGTGATGTGGCAGCGGGAGGAGCTGGGCATCCGCGTGAACCCTGAGCTCGGCCTCTTGCTCAACGGCCAGCGCACCCTCATCAAGCTGCATTTCCGCAGCCGCAGCCTCTCCAAGCGCCAGATCGAGTGCATCCTGCTCCTGATGGAGGACGCCCTTCGCCCCACGTCTCAGCCCGGCGACCGCTTCGCCGTGCTTGACGTACAGTCGGGCAAGCTGTTCGTGAGCGAGGAGCCGCGCTGGGGCCTGCGACCGTTCTTGGTGGGCGAGGCCCAGGCGTTCTTGACGATGTGGCGGGAGATCGACCGCGAGGAGCGCCTCGCCGCCGCCGAGCGCTGGGCCGCCGAGCGCCCCGTGCCCGCCCCGGCCCTGCGCCTCAGCGGCGACGCTTTGTTGCGCGTCGGCGGATGACACACGGTCGGCAAGTCGCCCTCAGCCGCCGGGCGGCGCCTCGCCTCGGCGGTCCTTGAGGGCGTCCGCGGGGCCAGGCGGGGTCAGGCCCCCGCTCACCGTGAGGGGGAGGGTCACCTCGACGCCGCTCGGGGCTGGGGGCCAGGCCTGCTCGTAGACCGCCGCCGAGAAGCAGCCGGTGACCGCGGCGGGGATGTCCTGGCGCTCGGACACCCAGGCGTCTTGAACGCCGTTCGGGCCGAGCTGGAAGGTGAGCACGACGCTGCCGGAGAGCGCAGGGTCCACCTCGACCCAGGCGTCGATACACTCGGCGATGGACTCGCGGAGCTGGGGGAGGACCGACGAGATGCCGCTGGCGCTGAGCGGGATCGTGGGGTCGACGCCGCCGGTCGGGGGCGCGCTGTCTTCAGCCTTGGCCTCGGCGGCCTTCGGCGACGGCCGAGGCAGCGGGACTCGCGGGGTGAGGCGCGCCGTGGCGTCGTCGGGCAGCTCAGGGCGCGTTCTGGCTTCGGGCTCAGGCTCGGGCTCGGGCTCGGAGGCGACGGGCGGGGCATCGACGGGGGCGGCCTCGGGCGCCGCCTCGGGGCTGCCCGCGGAGGGGACCTCGGGCGCGTCGTCGCGGTCGGCGCGCACCACGAGCAGGGCGACTCCGAGGAGGACGCAGGTCCCAAGCCAAAGGGCGGCGATCCGTCGCAGGCTCATCGGCGGCTCATTGGCTCGCCGGGACGTAGCTCAGGCTGACGTAGGTGCCCGCCCCCATCGGGTTCGGCATCGTCGTCACCGAGGCGACCTCTCCGGTCATGCGGTAGCCGCTCACGCTCACGGTGAGCCCGTCCGAGGTCTCGCTCGTGGACTCGCTCAGCTCCATCTTACGGGCGACAAACTCCCGGCGGTACCGCTCCACGAGCTTCTTGGGGTCGCCGTCCGTGGTGAAGGTCACGACGTAGCTCACCTGACCGTTGGCGCTGTTCTTCGCGCCGTAGATGATCTCCGCGTCGCCGGGCACCTCAAAGGGGAAGCCCGCGGGCACCTTGCCGCTCCCGAGGCCGGGGATCGTCGTGGAGTGGCCGCCGCCGCCCGCCTGCTCCACCGTGTCGGAGACCCCGCTGAACAGCGCGTTCAGGGAGGTGCCTAGCGCCGTCAAGGCCACGATGCTCAAGATCGACCCGAAGCCGCACAAACCGACGAGGCTGACGCCGACGCCGAGGACCACCTTGGCGCCGGTGCTCATGCCGCCGCTGGGCTTGGCCGCGGGCTTTGTGGCCGCGGGTTTGGTCTCCACCGTCGGCGGGCGCGGCGGGATGGCGCTCGTCTCCCCCCGCGCGGCGCGGAGCGCGATCACGAGCTGCTCCAGGTCGTGCAGGCGGCTCTCGCGGATCGGGTCCGTCGCACGGCGCACGGCCTCCCGCACCCCCTCGGGGGAGGGCGGGCCGGGGTCCATAGGCTCGGCGCTGAGCTTCGCGCCGATCATCCGCGCCACGACGGCGCCGCCGGAGTCGTTCTCCCCGCCGAAGGCCGCCTTGCCCGTGAGCGCCTCCCACAAGACCAGCCCCAAGGCGTAGATGTCGGCGCGGGGGTCGGCCTGCTCACCCTGGAACACCTCCGGGGCCATGTACGCGAGGGTGCCCGCGACGCTGCCGTCTTGGGTGTACCGCTCGGCGCCGGTCTGCACGGCCACGCCGAAGTCGAGCAGCTTGGGGCGGCCCTCCCGGGTGATCATGATGTTCTCGGGCTTGATGTCGCGGTGCGTCACCCCGGCCCGGTGGGCGAGCACGAGGCCGTCGCCCAGCTCCGCGAAGAGGCGGCAGGCCTCGTCCCAGCCCAAGGGGCCGCGCTTGAGGCGCTCGGAGAGCGGCTCCCCCTCGACGAGCTCCATCGCCATGTAGAGCAGGCCCCGGGCGGGGTCTTCGCCGCCGCCGAGCACCTGGACCACGGCGGGGTGCTTGAGCGAGGCGAGCACCTCGACCTCACGGACGAAGCGCTCCCGGGCGGCGCCGAGGTCGTGAGGCTTGAGGACCTTGACCGCCGCGCGCACCCGCTGGCTGAGGCCGCTGTGGCAGGCGAACACCGCGCCCATGCCGCCCTCGCCGAGCTGGCCCTCGACGATCCATTCTCCGATACGTTCACCCGCGACGAGCATCCTCACCTCACGCGCAAGAGGCTACTCTACCGCGCTCGCGGTGGCGAGCCTTGGGGCGCATCAACGCCAACTCTCCCCTCATCCGAAGGAGCCACGACCATGATCACCCTCTACGCCTGGAGCACCCCCAACGGCCGCAAGCCGCTCATCCTGCTTGAGGAGCTCGGCGTGCCCTACACCTTGCGCCCAGTGCCCCTCGACGGCGCCCAGAAGACGGCCGAGTTCCTGAAGATCAACCCCAACGGCAAGATCCCCGCCCTCGTCGACACCGACGGCGGCGCCCCCATCGTCGTCTTTGAGAGCGGCGCGATCCTCCAGCACCTCGCCGAGCGCTTCGGCGCGTTCTTGCCCCAGAGCGGCCAGGCCCGCGCCTCGGCGCTCACCTACCTGCACTTCCAGATGTCCGCCGTCGGGCCCATGGCCGGGCAGCTCGGCCAGTTCTTGCGCCGCCACGCCGAGGACGCCGTCGGCATCGCCCACTTCCGCGAGGAGGTGGACCGGGTCTATGGTGTGCTCGACACCCGGCTCGGCGAGGCGACCTACCTCGCCGGGGACGAGGTCACCATCGCCGACTTCGCCACCTGGCCTTGGGTAGACGGCCGCCGCTTCATCCAGCTCGACCTCAGCCGTTTCCCCAACGTGCAGCGCTGGTACGACGAGCTGGGCGCCCGCCCAGCCCTGCGCCGGGCCATGGACATCAAGTTCTCCGGCGTCTGAGCGCCAGGCCTTAGCCCTCGTCGCCCGGGGCGAGGGCCTTGCCCTTGAGGCCCAAGAAGCCCTGCACGCCGTCGGGGTAGACGTGCAGGTTCCGGGAGCTCGCCGTGATGTTGAAGCGGGCGCAGTAGGCCGCGTAGAAGGCGTCGTTCGGCGTCCAGCCTTCAGGGTCGGCGCTGAAGGCCGGCTTGAGGCGGTCGAGGAAGAACATGCCCACCTCGCCGATGTTCTTGACCTCTTGCAGCCCGCGGAAGCTGCAGTCGAAGAACTCCTGGATCTGCTCGTGGGTGGCCGCGGAGATGTTGATGCGCCCAGGCTCGCTGGCGCTCTCCATGCGGGCGGCGACGTTCACCGAGTGGCCCCAGATGTCGAAGAAGTACTTCTTGTTGCCCACCACGCCGGAGATGCACGGCCCGGAGTGCATGCCGATGCGGATGTCCCAGTTGTTGAGGTCAAAGCCGCCGACCACCCGGGGCTCGCTGCGGATCTCCTTCATGAGCCGCATGATGTGCAGCGCCGCCAAGGCGCCATCGACGGCGTGGCTCTCCTTCTTCATCGGCAGGCCCGAGGCGCACATGTAGGAGTCGCCGATGGTCTTGATCTTCTCGATGCCGAAGCGGTCCATGGTGTCGTCGTAGGCTGAGAAGTAGGCGTTCAGCTTACGGACCAGGGTGACGGGCTCTAAGTAGTAGGCGAGCTTTGAGAAGGCGACGACGTCGGTGAAGAGGATGGTGCAGTCGCGGTAGGCGCGGGGCCGCACGGCCCGGGTGTTGATGAGCTCCCCGGCGATGTGCCTCGGGATGATGTTGAGGGCGAGCTCCTTAAACAGCAAGCTCTCCTTCTGGAAGGTCTCCATGAGGCCGACCACTGGATCCCAGTTGGCGGTCACGCACTGGAGCACCTCTCCGTCAGGCGTCATCACCGGGATGATCTGCCACTTCACGGAGACGATCTTGCCGTCTTTCAGCGCCAGCTCGGCGTAGAGCTCCTCCCCGAGCGCGAGGTGCTGCTGAACCTCGGGGACCGTCTGCTTGTTAAAGAGGGCCTGGAGCCTGGGCTCTGGCGCGATGAGCGCGTCGAGCAGCTTCACGGCGCCCGCGTTGCGCGCGCTGACCTGGCCGTCGCCTCGAACCTCGAAGACGACGAACTCAACCAGATCCAGTATGCTGCGCGAGCGCATAGGTCCCCTCTGGAACGTGAAGCTCAGAGCGCGAGGCTCAGAGCTCCTTGACGTCCTCGAAGCGGGTGCGAGCGCCGACCTCTTCTTCGTCGATGTCGAGGAGGATAGGCAAGGTCTCTTGTTGCCAGTCGTCCTCCTCCAGACGCTTCACGACGACAGGGCCATCCACGGACTGGTAGATCAGCTCCGTGATGTCCATGATGACGTAGAAGCCGTTGGAGTTGCAGAACGTCAGCCCCGTGAAGTCCAAGGTGACCTTCCTCGCGCCGCAGTCTGGCAAGACGCTCGCCAGCTCGTCGAGGTAGTGCTTGAGCTCCTTGTGGGGATTCTCCACCCGGATGACGCCGTTGAAGGCGACCTCCAAGTGGTCACCGTCCAAGCGCGCCACCGAGGTGAAGACGGACTGCCCACCGTCCATGATGTCCCCGTAGGTGAGAACCTTCATGGCGTACCTCCCACGTCGAGCTGCGAGGTGACGACCAGATAGCCGCCCTCGTAGCTGACAGAAAGCTGCGACTTGTTCTCTGCGACCAGGCGGATCAGACCGAGGCCCCCCTTCTCTTTGAGCCGCCTACGCTCCCGGATGGTATCTCGCATAAGCCTCTTGAGGTCCTCGGCCTGATTGATCCTGTCCACCTGGACACGGACTTTCTCGAATTGGTCTGGAGTGACCGCGTTCTTCACGCGGATGATGAGCCGGTCCTGGTTCACGTCGAGGTCCAACATCATCTGGCTCGTCGGCTCGACGGTGTTCTGAAGGACATTGGTGACCAGCTCGCTGATGAGGATGTTGGCCCGCTTGCTGACGATGCGGGGGTAGAAGGCGCCGAGCAGCTCTTGGCAGAAGTTGCCGATCAAGCCGCTGAGATCACAGAGAATGAACTGAATCGGGGAGAAAGCGTAGGAGATCGAGATGTTCGCCTTTGCGAGCTGGCTCTCGATCTCGGATCCGCCCATGGGAGAGGGTCCCACCATCACCCCACCTTCCTCAGCACCATGAGCGTGATGTCGTCGGAGTCACGGCCGCGGAAGGCCTGGTAGTCGGCCACGCAGGCGTCTACGATCTCCTGGACAGGGCGCTCGCGGTGCTGCTCAATGAGGGCGTTCACCCGGCGCACGGTGTAGTCCCGCCCCTCGGGGTCCTGAGCCTCGACCATGCCATCGGTGTAGAGCGCGAGCAGGTCGCCGGTCTTGAACGGCAGGCTGTGCTCGACGTAGGGCTTCTTGCGCAGGCCCAAGAAGTGCTGGCTCTTGTCGAAGCTCGTGTGCTCGGCGCCGCTGAGCAAGAGCCCGAAGCCGCCGCCGCAGACGTAGCGCAGGGTGCCGTCGCCGAAGATGACGAAGTTCACCGTGGCGTACTTCTTGACCTCGCGGAGGAACTCGTAGCTGACGTCGTTGACCTGGGAGAGGATCTCCGCGGGGGAGTCCGAGTGGCCCATGGCCTGGGCGAGCTGCGACTTGAGCCAGGCCATCACCAAGGCCGCCGAGACGCCGTGGCCGGAGATGTCGAAGACCCCGGTGGCGGGGCTGCCGTCCTTCACCCGGAAGTAGTCGTAGTAGTCGCCGCCGACTTCAGTCATCTGGCGGTGGTAGACCCCGACCTCAAAGCCAGGGCCCAAGGCGCTCGAGTCCCGCGGCATGAGCGCCTGCTGGATCTGGCTGCCGACCTGGAGATCATCCTGCATGATCGCGTTGGCGCGAGCGAGCTCTTGCTCCTTCTCGTCAAGGCGCTCATAGGCGTGCTTGAGGTTGTCGTTCGTCGTGCTCCAGTAGGCGTTCGCCCGCTCCCGCTCCTTCACCATGCCCTTGTACTTCCAGAAGAAGCGCACGAGCTCTTGGTGACTGAGGGTGGCCTCCGCCGGGGGCGCGTGGAGCGCGAGCAGCTCTTCGAGGGTCATGTCTTTGCCCCCGTAGGCGAGCCCACCACGACCCTGTCGTGTGGTCGCCGCCTTGTTGTGGAACCGTTCATCCAGGACTCCGCCGCAGGATCGCGGGATCTGATGCTTGGGTGGGCGGGCTCAATGATACTCGACGAGGTAACGCTGCGTCGTGTGGTCATACACCACGTCAACGAAGTCCAGGTCGCCTGGGGCGCTCATGCCGCCGATGAGCACGCCGCGCTCCAGGTGTTTGTCGAAGGGGGTGGTGGAGTGGATGCGAGCGCGACCGGCCGCGGAGTCGATGTGCTCCAGGACGAAGAGCCCTACCTGCTCAGGCGGCCCCTTCACGACGCTGGCGTAGCCGAGGGAGCCGGTCTGAAAGTGAAGGAAGTCTTCGCCGCGCTTGATGAACTCCTTGCCGGGGCCGAAAGTGTACCACGCCTTCATCATCTCGATCCCGACCCGCTCGAGGATCGGCTCGCTGCTCGTGTAGGAGTCGATGACGGTGCGCTCAAGCTCCCGCAGGCGCTCGTAGGGGTACCAAGCGCCGAACTCGTAGTTGCTCAGCAGGCGCCCAGCGCGCTGGCCCGCGACGATGTTCAGGTTCACGCAGGCCTGGGCGAAGCCTGCGACGAGGCTCCCGAAGATCTGCAAGGAGTCATTCTTGGGCTCACTCATGATGAGTCTCCAGGGGGGGCGGCTCGACTGGCCGGGTCGCCGGGGTCAGCACATGGTCTGGGCGAAGACCGAGAGAATACACGTTCCTGCGAAGCCGAGGCGGACCATTCCATCCGAGGACTCGGCCTCACAGTTCTCAGGGAGGTTTAGCTCAGGGCGGAATTGGGTGATCGGCTTGAACCCGGCGCGCGCGAACCGCAGGAGCCAGGTCTCGTAGAGCTCGTGGCGCTCACAGCGGAAGCGGTCCGACGAGCCGAAGATGTCGCGGATCTCTCGGCCGAAGAACTTCTCTTTGATGATGAAGCGCTCACCGGGGGAGAGCTCGGACTGGTCGATGAGGTCGAAGATGGTGCCGAAGTGGTTCCAGCAGTGGTGGAAGCGCCGGGTGAGGCTCTCGGTGTCGTGGTCCGAGTGCGGCTCGATGAGGGTGAAGGTGCGCGGGCGCAGCTTCGCGAGGCGCTGGAACAGCCGCAGCCGCGTCGTCTTGTCGTCCGGCGGCGAGTAGGTGTGGTGCAGGGTGAAGGCCGCGTTGATGAAGAGGTTCTCGCCGCCGCCGCCGACCATCGCCGAGAGGTCGTGCTCGGGGATCTCCTCGACGACGTTACACACCGGCTGGTAGGTGATGTTGAACGGCAAGATCTTGCGGAGCTTCGCCAGGCTGGCCCCGGTGTCCTCCAGGTTCGCCGGGTCGGGGTCTACGCCGATGACCCGCACATGCTCCACCCGGCAGTTCCAGTCGAGCATCAAGAGGGTCAGGAGCTTCCAGAGCTGCACCCCTTTGCCGATGCCCAGCTCCAAGAAGTTGACCTCTCTCGTCTCCCGCATGCCCTGGGCGAGGTGCTGGTTGGCGATGTCGTGGCTCACGAAGACGTGAGGCAGGGCCTTCGCCATCTTATAAAACATCTTGATCTGCGGGATGTCGAAGGACTGAACGTAGATGTTCTTGCCCTCGAGCAGGTTGCTGTCCAGGCGCTTGAACAGCGACTCGGCCATGATGTGGCTGAGCAGCGCCGCGTTCGGCGTCCCGAAGTCGACGTGGCGGAGGATGAAGTCCTCCAGCACCGGGTACGCCAGGGCCTGCCGGTGCGTCATCATCTGACGGCAGGCGTGGAAGAACGCCTCATACGTCTCCCGCTCGGCGTGAATCGAGCCAGGAGGAGGGCGAACGGGTGGAGGGGGGACGCTGAGCACGCGCTCCGCCGAGTGTGGAAGGGGGCTGATGACAGCTTCGCAGGGGAGCTGAGAGAAGTCAACCAGGGCGCGAGAGGGCCTGCGGGGCCGCTCGTTCACGCCCCTGTCCTAACCCATAGAAAGTTCAGCGGAAGTCGCCCGACTTGGGTTAGGGTGGGCCAGGAGGTGACGGATGGTGGGGTTGATGCTCACCGCGATCCTCGCTGGATGCGGCCTGTTCGAGTTCAACGTGAAGGACAAAGACTCTGGCGCGGCGGATGACTCCGTCCCGGGCCAGAGCGAGACCGACGACCCCGAAGGGGACGCCGACGCTGACGCCGACGGGGACACCGACTCCGACGCGGATGGCGACAGCGACAGCGACAGCGACAGCGACGCCGACGGGGACTCCGACTGGGACCCCGGCCTCGACTGCGACGCCTCCTACTCCACCGCCGCCCCCGGCGCGGGGGACTGCCTCACCGGGGCGCTCAAGTGCGGCGACATCATCACCGCCACCACCCAGGGCGGAAGCGACGTCTACGACGGCGACTTCTACACCGCGGCGAAGTGCTTCGTGCCCTTCACGAGCTACGACGGCCCCGAGCGTGTGTATGAGGTGGAGCTGCCCGCGGACGTGGTGGCGACCATCTCCCTCTCCGCGCCCTGCGCCGACCACGCCATCGCCTTCGCCCGCTGGGAGGACGACAGCCGCTGCCCGAACGAGGACCACACCATCACCTCCTGTGAGGGCCAAGAGGACGCCAGCAGCGCCGAGCTCACGATGTGGTCCGACCGCGAGAGCCGCTACCTGCTCATCGTCGATGGCGCCGAGGCCTCCCCCTTCGCCGTGAAGATCGAATGCCAAGGCACCTGAGCTTCGGCCTGGCCGTCGGGGCCCTGGCGCTTGGCCTCGTCGCCTGCAAGGGCGGCGATGACGGGGACGGCCTCTTTGACCGGGACTCCGGCGGCGGCATCTTCGGCGGCGACAACGGCGGCGGCGGCGGGGTGGATCCCCCAGACTGTGACGACGATCAGCTCTCGACCGATCCGCCCGGCGGCCCGGACTGCGTGACCGGGGTGCTCTCGTGCGGCGACTCCATCGAGGGCACGACCGAAGGCGGCTCCAACCAGATCGAGGGCGAGGTCTACGAAGACTCCTACTGCTTCGTGCCCTTTGAGAACTACGACGGCCCCGAGCGCGCCTACGAGCTGGAGCTGCCGGAGTACACCTACGCCACCATCCACTACAGCTTCCCTTGCCAAGACATGGCCATCGCCGCCTTCCGCTGGTCCTCGGACGAGTGCCCGACCTTAGGCGGCGAGACCACCTTCGTCTGTGAAGGCGACGGCCTGGGCAGCTCCGGCTCCGTCGAGATCAGCTACGAGCTCGAAGACAAACGCTTCTTGGTCGTGGTGGACGCCCCTGGCGGCACTGAAGCGCCCTTCGCCCTGCGCGTCGAGTGTGAGTCCGTCGAGTAACGGCCAGCGCCCCCGACGGACCCGCCTCCCCGCTCACTCCGCCTTGGTGTAGGCCTCGCTCACCAGCGGGAGCTCCGCGATCAGGCCGCCGTCGCAGCCCAAGGTGCGGATGGTCGTCGCTGGGTCCTCGCCCCAAGGGTCGAAGCCCAGGGCCTCGAGCGCGCAGACCTCACCGATGGGCTGGTCGAGCCACACCCGGGCGTCGCGGGAGAAGTGGTGGTGCTCGGGGTTGTAGACGAGGGACCAATAGTCGGTCTGGACGAAGGCCTCGCCGTCGAGGCTGCCCTCGGCCTTGAGCAAGATCGCGGGCTCGGTGCTCGCGAAGCTGTCGCCGATGCGCAGGGTGAGGCCCAGCTCCCCGCCCTCAAAGGTGAAGTCGTGGCGCTGGTCCTTCACGCCGTCGAAGGTGCAGGAGCCGAGCAGGCGCGCGTCGATGTAGTCGTCGCAGTCGCCGGGGCAGAGCGTCATGCCGATCTGGGGGTCCATGAAGGGCCCGCCATACGCGCCGTGCAGCTCGAGCTGCTCCGGGGCGCCGGTGCCGCTCACGGCGACGCGGAGCGTCCACGGCGCCCCGTCCGGGCCGACCATCGGCTGCTCGATGAACAGGTTGAAGTAGGTCTCCGAGCCGTAGGGGGTGACGGTCATGCTCAGCACGCCCTCGCCGCTCGACTGCAGGCCCTCCTCGTCCGGCGAGAAGGCCGCGCAGGCCGGCAGGGTGATCAGGCCGCTGCCGCCCTCGGTGGGGAAGTCCAGCGCCGAGGGCAAGAGCCTGAGCTGCACCTTGGCGGCTTGCTCCTCGTCGAGGCTGCGGTCTTCTTGCGACTCGCCGCAGTACAGCGCGTCGTCGGTGACCACGAGGGCGCCGTCCCAGCCGCCGCTCACGCCTTCGCCCGGCGCGCACCAGCTCCAGTCGGGGAGGCTCGTGCTCCCGGTGTCGTCCGCCCCGCTGTCGTCCGCGCCGCTGTCGCCGCTCGGGGTATCCTTGTCACCGCAGCCCAAGAGGCCCAAGAGCCCCACCAGATAGGTCCAGCGCATGTCGTCTCCAGCTCGCCCTGACCGAACGCCCTCCTTGTACTCGGGGCCGCGCCGGGGTCGCAAGCGCGACATACGTGTCATGGGGCGCGTCACCGGGGTCGTGGTGGGGCTGCTCATGGGCTGCGGGGACGACGGGCCGCCTCCGGCGCGCCTGCCCGCCGGGGCCTGGGCCCTCGCCGGGGAGGGCGCCCTGGGCGAGCTGCGCGGCGACGGCTGCACCTTGACCCTCGCCGGGCCGGGCTGGTCCACGGCGGGGGCCGCGCCCTGTGAGGTCGTCATTGAGGGGGAAGAGACCTGG
>JAKLKD010000089.1 GCA_023150845.1 Myxococcota bacterium
GATCTCGGTGCGCGGACTAGAGAAACGCTACGGCGACAAGGCGGCCTTGTCGGGCGTAGAGTTCACCGTCCCGAAGGGGGAGATCGTCGGCTTCTTGGGCCCCAACGGCGCGGGCAAGACGACCACGATGAAGATCCTCACCGGCTTCATCTCCCCGACGGCGGGAGAGGCGTCGGTCTGCGGGATCAACGTGCTCGCCGACCCCGTCGCGGCGCGAAGGAAGATCGGCTACCTGCCGGAGTCCGCGCCGGTCTACACCGACATGCGCGTGGTGGACTACCTGCAGTTCATGGGCCAGGTGCGGGGCTTAGACAGCGCCGAGCGCGCCGCCGCCGTGGACCGCGCGCTCCGCCGCTGCGGCCTCACCGAGCGGGCGAAGGACGAGATCAGCACGCTCTCCAAGGGGTACCGGCAGCGCGTCGGGCTCGCCCAGGCGATCTTGCACGAGCCCGACCTGCTCATCTTGGACGAGCCCACCTCGGGCTTGGACCCCAACCAGATCGCCGAGATCCGCGCGCTCATCCGGGAGCTCGGCGAGCGCCGCACGGTCATCCTCTCCACCCACATCCTCTCTGAAGTGCAGGCCACCTGTGACCGGGTGCTCATCATCCACAAGGGGCGCATCGTCGCCGATGGCCCCACGGCCTCGGTGACCGCGGCCTCCCAAGGCGAGCGCCTGCGGGTGGTCGTGGGCCCGGGCGAGGTGCGCCTCACCCCCCAGCAGCTCCACGCGGGCCTCAGCGCCTTGCCCGGCGTGCGCCAGCTCATCCCCATCGACGACGCCGAGCTGACCGAAGGTGAGCTGGCCGTCGATCTCCTCTCTGACGGCGATCTCCGCGCCGTCACCTCTCGCTGGGTGACCGCCCAGGGCCTCACGCTCCTGGAGCAGCGCCGCGAGCGCAGCAACCTGGAGGAGGTCTTCCGCCGACTGACCGGCGCCGACGACGCGCCCGCAAGAGCCTGATGACCACGACCGCCTCCGCCGCTCCTCCCGCCGCCGCTGAGCCCTCTCGCTGCCGCCACCACCCCCGCTGCCCCGGCTGCCCGCTCATGGGCCGGGACTACGCCGAGCAGCTCCAGACCAAACACGCCCGGGTGCGCCGGGCCTTCGGGCGCTTCGGCCACCTCCCCTCCCCGCCCGCGCCCCTCCCCGCGCCGCGGCAGATGGCCTACCGCCACCGGCTCAAGCTGCCTCTGCACGTCACGAACGAGCACGTGAGCATCGGGCTCTACGACCGCGCCGGGCGCACCGTCCTCGACACGCCGGACTGCCCGGTGCTCGACGCGGGCCTGCGGGAGTCGCTCCAGCCGATCCTGGGCTGGTTACGCGGCAAACGGGGCGTGCACTCCTTGGACCTGCGCCGCAGCGAGGCCACCGGGGAGCTCCAGGCCGTCTTCGCCTGCAAGGGCGGTGAGCTGCCCGGCGGGGCCCGCGCCGCCCGCGCCTTGGCCCAGGCCGTGCCCAAGCTGCGCTCCATCGCCGTGAGCCGCGCCGACCCCGAGGGCCGCCGGGTCATCGGCGACGCGCCCCGGGTCATCGCCGGGCGCGCCCACATCGAGGAGGCCATCGGCCCCACACGCTACCGCCTCTACCCCGGCGCCTTCTTCCAGGTGGACCCGGCCAGCGCGCTGGGCCTGCACAAGCTCGTGAAGGACGGCCTCGGCGGCGCCCGGCGTGTGCTCGACCTCTACGCCGGGGTCGGGGCCTACGCCCTGATGCTCGCCGGGAGCGTCGAGAAGGTCGTCGCGATCGAGGAGGTGCCCGCCGCCGTCGAGGCCGCCCGGGCCATGGCGCCCCGGAACGTCGAGGTCATCGGCTCCAAGGTCGAAGATCAGCGCCTGGAGGGCCGCTTTGACGCCGCCGTGCTCAACCCCGCCCGGCGCGGCGCCGACCCCAAGACATTGGAGCGCCTCGCCCAGTCCGTGCAGCGCCTCGTCTACGTCTCTTGCGGCCCGGAGACCCTCGCCCGGGACCTCGACATCCTCGCCGCCTTTGGCATGCGGGTGCGCACGGTGACCCCCTTGGACCTCTTCCCCCAGACGCCGGAGATCGAGGCCGTCGTGGTCTTGGAGCGCGGCCCGGCGGTGAAGGACTGGGCGGTGAAGGGCGGCCGGGCCCAGGGCCCCTGGTTTGGTGAGCCCTCCGGCGCCATCGGCAAGCCCTTAAAGGTCTGGGCCCTCGTGGTCGGCGAGGTGAACGAGCGGCTGCGGGTGCCCCGGGCGCGCTTTAAGCGCCTCGCGGTGATCGCCACACACTCTTTGGTCGAGCTGCGCCTTGAGGGCCCGCTCCAAGGAGCTTTGGGCGCCTTGGCCCGGGCCGGTCACCCCATCGCCGGGGAGCACGCCCCCACCCGGCGCTTCTTCGCCGAGCGCGCGGGCCTCGTGCGCCCCTTCGTACACGTCGCCGTGGCCGACGGCGCCTTCGCCCCGCTGCACGGCGACCTCGCCTTGGCCTTAGAGGCGCTCGACGCCCCGGCCAAGCTCATCCAGTCGATGTGTGAAGATCTCAACCCCGAGCCCAGACGCTGAGCGCTAGCGCCCAGCGGCGCTCAGGAGTCGTACCACCAGGGCTTCTCAAGCTGCTGGTAGTGGCTCACGTTGAGCGGGCTCACCTTCTCTTTGATGGCGCCGAGCGCCATCTTCGCCGAGACGAGGGTGAACCAGATGTACATGTCGCGTTTGTAATCGACGCGGCTGAACAGGCCCTTGAGCATCCACTTCGTGTTCACGAACTGTTTGTTCATGCGGTAGAGCTCCCAGGCGATCTCGTCCTTCGTGAGGTAGTCCGAGTTCAAGACCGGGGAGAGCCAGTCGAAGTTGTCGAAGTCGTCCTCTGTGATGTGACCGTTTCGGATGGCCTCATCGTAGATCGGCGTGCCCGGCACCGGGGTGATGGGGTGGAAGGCCGGGAAGTCGACGTCGAGGCGCTTGGCGAGATCGACCTGGAGCTTGAGGGTGTCCATCGACTCGTTCTTCACGCCGACGATAAACGTCGCCTGGATGAACACCTCGGGGTAGTGCTCCTTCATGATGCGGATGGCCTCTTCAGCCACGCCGCCCGCGTAAAAGCGCTTGTCGAGATCCTTGAGGTTCGCGTCTTCAGCGCGCTCGACGCCGATGAGGATGTGGCTGAGCCCGGCGCGGATCTGGGCCTCCAGGATGCCCTTCTTGTGATCCCGCACAATACAGTCGGCGCGCATGAAACACATCCACTTCGTCTTCATGCCCGAGCGGATCATCTCCTCGCTGAACTGCAGGTTGAACCGGGGATCGATGTTCCAGCTCTCGTCAACCCACACATACGCCCGTTTGCCGTAGCGGTAGTACAGCTCCGAGACCTCGGCCATCATGCGGTCCACGGACTTGCTGCGCCAGCGCGGGCTGAGCTTCGTGTTGCCCTGGGCGTCGGTGCTGCGGTCGGCCATGGTCGTCCACCAGGCGCAGAAGCTGCACTTCGACGTGCAGCCCCGGCTGTGGTGGAGCGTGCTGCCGCCTGGGGAGAAGAGGTAGCGCGACGTGCCGTAGAGGTGCATCGGCATCATGTCGTAGGCGGGCATCGGCAAGGTGTCGAGGTCTTGCACGAGCTTGCGGTGTTTGGTCTTGACGATCGCGCCGTCGCGGCCAAAGGCGAGGCCGGGGATGTCGTCCCAGGCGGGCTGGGTCTTCTCGGCGCCGCGGAGGATGTCGCGGAAGGTCTCTTCGCCCTCGCCGACGCAGATGAGGTCGATGTCGGGGTTGTTCGCGTAGCGGTGGGCGAGGTTCGTGAAGTGCCCTCCCCCGGCGACGGTCAGGGCCTCCGGCGCGGCCTGCCGGGCGAGGCGGAAAAAACGCAGCGCCTCGCTGGCGTAGAGCGCGTGGTTCTCGCCGCTGCCGATGACGTGGGGGGCGAAGTCCTTCACCTGGTCGTAGAGGCTGCGCCAGCCCGTGTGGGTCGGCATACAGTCGATGACCTTGACCTCGTGGCCCTCGGCTCGGGCGACGGCCGCCAGCGCGGGGAGCGCCTGCTGGAGCAAGAAGTTGTCGCCCTCGGAGGTGTAGGGCCAGTAGCAGCGAGGGGGTTGCACGAGGAGTACACGCATACGCCCAAGCCTACACGATGCCTGGGTGATCTGCCACAGGCCCGGGGCAGACAGCGGAGAATGGCCTCGGCGGCGCGAGCGCCAACCCGCGCTCAGCGCCCCAAGGAGGCCACGAGGCCCAGGCCCAGGACGGCGGCGACGGCGAGGCCCTTGAGCAGAGCGCGGAGGCGCTCGGGCTCCCAGCGCCGGGCGACGAGCCAGCCGCCGATCCCCCCGAAGCACAGCCCCAGGGCCATGGCGAGGACCGGCGTCGTCACCCCGAGCCCCTGGGGGCCGACCGCGGGGCCGAGGCCCCAGGCCACCAAGAACGCGGCGAGGCCCGCGCAGCCCGCGCTCTGCATCACGACCAAGGCGCTCAGGGCGTCATCTCTCATGGGGGCCTCCAGGCTCAGGGGACGAGAAGCAAGCAGATCACGACCAAGGCGGCGGCCGCCAAGAAGTTCAGGGCGAGGCCCCGGCGCACCATAAACGCCATGGGCACCCGCCCGGTGCCGAACACGACGGCGTTCGGGGCGGTCGCGACGGGGAGCATGAACGCGCAGGAGGCCGAGAGCGCCGCGGGGACCATCAGCACCAGGGGGTCGAGGCCCGCGGCGACGGCGGCGGCGTAGGTGATGGGCATCAACAGGGTCGCCGTGGCCGTGTTGCTCGTGACTTCAGTGAGGAAGGTCACGCCCAGGCACAAGGCCGCGACGGGCACCAGGGCGGGGTAGCTCGCCAAGGGGCTCAAGAGCGCGCCGAGGCTCGCCGAGAGCCCGGTCTTCACGAAGGCGTCGGCGATGGCGATGCCGCCGCCGAAGAGGAGCAAGAGCCCCCACGGAATCCGCTCCGCCGTGTCCCAGTCGAGGATGGGCCCACCCTCGCCGTCGGGCACGAAGAACATCAGCCCCACCGCCGCCAAGGCCACCGTCGCGTCGCTCACCCCCGGCAGGTCCAGGAGCCCGGCCCAGCCGCCGTTGGGGGTGCCCCGGGTGATCCAGGCCAAGGCCGTCAAGACGAAGAGGGCGAGCACCCGCCGCTCCTTCGGCGCCCAGGGCCCAAGCTGGGGGATCTTGAGCGGCGCGCCCTCGCGGAGGCCCCAGGTCAGGACCAGGGCCGCCAGCGGCAGGAGCGCCAGCACGGCGGGCACGCCCCAGCGCATCCACTGCACGAAGCTCAGCGCTTGGCCCGTCATCTCCTCGTACACGCCCATGAGCACGAGGTTCGGCGGCGTGCCGATGGGTGTGCCGAGGCCGCCGATGCTCGACGCCCAGGCCACGCCCAGCATCAAGGGCGCCTCCAGGCCCGCGCGGTCGTCCTCGGCGCCTTCCGCCACGGCCAGGGCCACGGGCAGGAGCATGAGCGTCGTCGCCGTGTTGCTCATCCACATCGACAAGAGCCCGGCCGTGGCGATGAACCCCACCACCACCCGCCGCCGGGAGCGCGCGCCGATGAGCCGCAACATCCCCAGCGCCAGGCGCCGGTGCGCGCCGTTCCGCTCCAGGGCGGTCGAGAGCATAAATCCGCCCAACAACAGCAAGATCAGGTCATGCCCATAGGCCCCGGCGATGTCTTTGGCCGTGAGCACCCCCGACAAGGGCAAGAGCGCGAAGGGCAACATCGAGGTCGCCGGGATCGGCAGGGCCTCGGTGACCCAGTACGCCGCGCACAGCGCCGTGATGGCGGCGGTGGCTGCGGCGGCTCCGCTGAGCCCAGCGAGCGAGGCGAGGCCGCCCGCGAGCCCCGCGAAGACGAGACCAAACACGAGGAGCGCTGGGCGTTGTGCGGAGGGGGTCGTGGACATCGTCGTGGAGTGTAGCAGGACGGGGCGGATTGCGGCGGCGTCCGGCGCGCGGTAGCCTGCTCAGGTCGCCTGGAGCTTCCTTTTGCGCGTATTCTCCATGACCCTCCTCACCGCGCTCTCGCTCACGGCCTGCCTCACGAGCCCCGCGGAGTATGAAGCGCTGCTCGCCGCCGCCAAGGATCATGACGGCGACGGCTTCGTCAACGTGGCGCACGGCGGGGATGACTGCGACGACGATCGCGCGGACGTCTTCCCCGACGCCGACGAGGTCTGCGACGGCGCCGACAACAACTGCGACGGGGAGGCCGATGAGGGCTTCGACACCGCCTGGTACGGCGACCACGACGGGGACGGCCACGCCGCCGCCGAGCCCGTCACGGCCTGCGAGGCGCCCTCCGCCGAGGCCACCCACACCCCCGGCGGGGACTGCGACGACCTGGACGCCAGCGTCTCCCCCGACGCCGTGGAGCTCTGCGACGAGCAAGACAACAACTGCGACGGCCGCGTCGACGAACAAGAGGCCGCCGACGCGACCGTCTGGTACTACGACGACGACGGCGACGGTTATGGCCACGACGAGTCGCCGCTCCGCGCCTGCGAGGCCCTCTCAGGCACCGTCGCCGAGGCCGGGGACTGCGACGACGGCGACGCCACGGTGAGCCCCGACGCCGTGGAGGTCTGTGACGACGGGGTAGACAACAACTGCGACGAGAGCGCGCGCCCCTGCGCCTTCGCCGGGGAGTACGACCTCGGCGCCGCCGACCTGATCCTCACCGGCGTGGCCGGGGACGAGGCCGGCTGGGCGATGTGCGGGGCGGACCTCAACCACGACGGCGCCGACGACCTCGCCATCGGCGCGCCCGGCGCCGGGAAGGTCTACGTGCTCTATGGGCCCCTCACCCCAGGAGAGATGGAGCTCAGCGACGCGGACCTCACGCTCACCGGCGCGAGCGGGAGCGAGCTTGGCTACGCGCTGCTCTGCGCAGACCTGAACGACGACGGCGGGGCGGACCTCGCGGTGGGGGCGCCGGGTGAGGACGAGGTGACGCTGTGGTTCGGGCCGCTCGGGTCGGGGAGCCAAACGGAGGGGAGCGCGGACGTCACTTACACGGGCAGGGTCTCTTCATCGCGCTTCGGGAGCAGTCTCGCGGGCGCTGCAGACGAGAATGGCGATGGGCACTCCGAGCTGATGATCGGCATGCCAGATTTTGGAAGCGATGATTGGGGGGGCGTGTACGCCTATCAGGGACCATTGACAAGCAGCTCCGCGCGCACGTTCTCTGATGACGGCTCTACCGAGAACCTCGCCGCGGGATCGGCCGTCGCGGCGCTCCCCGACATCACGGGCGATGGACGCGACGAATGGGTCGTCTCGACCAATGGAGCAGCGGCCCTGGGTGAGGTCCATGTTGTCCCTGGACCCCTACAAACCGGCGTCGATCTGAACGTCCAGAGCTTGGTGACCCTCTCCGGTGACGCCAAAGGCATCGGCGATGGCATCGGCCGGAGCATCAGCACAGGCGATGTGACTGGAGACGGGCTCGCTGATGTGATGGTGACGACGTCAACCCTCGGGACGAGCAGCCTATGGCTAGGTGGGTTCGATAGCTCTGTGCAGATATTCTCTGGAGATCGTATCCGTGCGGGCGACGACTTCCCGATCACCATTGACTACACGAACGACGAGATCACCCCGCGTAACCTACACGCCGCCGACCTCAATGAAGACGGGATTGATGACCTACTGGTCGTCAACCTCACCACGTCTGACACCCAAGTCGCATACCTGTTTTATGGACCGCTCACAGGAGACCAGCTCGTCACCGAAGCCAACGCCATTTTTACGAGTGACGTGGGAGCAGTCTTCAACGGTGTCACCGTCTCCGCGGACATCAACAACGATGGCCGCAGAGATGTCGCAATGGGTGAGTACCTATCGAGTACCGTTTACCTCTATGTGTCGCAATACCTCTAGACGCGGCTTGACCTCTTCCGCCGCGCGAGCAGCCCGAGCACAAACGCGAGCCCGGCCGCGACGGCGCTACCTCCGCCGCTTCGGGTGGCGCAGAGCTTGCCTCCCTCCACGGTGAAGGCGCCGATGAGGATCGCGGACTCACCATCCTGAACCACCTCGACGTCGTGGGTGCCCGCGGGCAAGGTCGTTGGTGTGCGCCCGGTGAGGGTCTCACCGTTCACGAGCGCCTGGCCCGTGAGCGGGATTCCGCCGATGCGCGCCTCCGCGCTGTCCGTGAAGCCTTGGCCCAGCAGCACCACGGACACCGCCTCACCCTCGGTCGCTGAGCCAGGGGTGATCGTGAGGAGCGCGAGGTCGCTGTCGGAGTCGCTGTCGGAGTCCGTGTCGGAGTCTACGTCGCTGTCTGCGTCCGCGTCACCCTCACCCGTACCACAGCCCTCATCCCGGACGTTTGGACCCTCAATACACACGCGGATGATCCAGTTCTTTAGGATTGGATACACAGAAGCGTCCACCCAACCCCCGCCCGTATAAATCCAGTTGAGTTTATCGTTGGCTTTGTCGTCGTCGTCATAGGCGATGCGTGTGTCTCCGACGTCCTCAGTAAAACACAGCGCGACAGCGACATTCTGCTCCTCGATCTCAGGAAGTTCCAGCTCAAAATCTGCTACCGCGACTTCATTGAATGATGTCTCAGAGCCAACAAGCTGAAGACCCTCTTCGCCTATCCGAGTACCAGGCATCTCTGTGCCTTCGACTTGGTAAAATTCGGTGGCGACCGTCGCAGATGCCCCGGTCTCAGAGTACGCAAACACCAGGAGTTTTTCGAATGAGAAGGGGTAGTCCTCTACATCAGGCACAAACAGCGCCGCAGCGCACTCGCCGTCGATGAAGCCCGCGCCGATACCGACACTCCCATCCCCCGTAAACTGATCATTCTGCAGCCAACGGGATCCCGCCTCGGCGGTGGGGGTGAGGAGCGGGAGCGTCATGGCGAGCCAGAGCATGGGGCCTCCAGGGGGTGCGGCGGTTCGGGGGGTGCGGAGCCCTGACTCTACGAGAGGCGGCGGTGAATTGGAAGCGGAAATTTCGCGCGAACGCCAGATCGACATGGCGTTCGCGCGATATTCTGCGGAGTCGCGCCCCCGACGCCCAACGCTTGGCCCGGGCTTGGCCCAGCCCCGAGGCGCGCCCTCGCCCCCGCGGCCTCCTCGGAGACCGGGGCGGCGCCACCTTCTTTCATCCTGTGGCTGGGTAGGCGCGCAGAGATGTGATAATCTGGTCGGTCCACTCAACCGGTGAGGTCCTGGTCCGAATGCTGCAAGACACTCTGGAGGCCCTCGCGCAGCGCACGCCCACGTTGGCGGGAGAGCTACGCGCCTTGGGCACGACCCTGGCCACGGCGTCTACAGACGCCCGCTCCATCGCGCGCCTGTGTGAGCTCGCGCGCGCCACGGGCTCGGTGAAGCTCGTCGAGGAGTACGCCTGGGAGCACCAGACGATGTTGGACAAGTGCACGAAGGCCAGCCAGCTCAGCCTCGCCTTGGCGATCATGTCCCCGCGCCTCCGGACCAACCCGGTCGATCCCCCGATGCGAGAGGTCACCCGCGGGCTCCTGCGCCGCGCCGGGGACGACTGGGGCGAGCTGAGCCTCGTCCGCCGCATCGCCCGCGCCCACATCGACCTCAACGACCTCCGCGCCCTGTTCTACTTCTTGCAGCGGGTCCTGGGCCGCCACGTCGAGTGGGACGGCGACCCCATCCTCACCCAGCTCCGCGGCCACGCCTGGCTCAACCTCGCCCGCCGCGAGCGGCGCACCCTAGAGCTGGATGTCACCGACGCCCAGGTCCGCTACGAGGCCGACCGGGACATGAACGAGTACGTCGGCCGCGCCAAGTACGACCTGCTCTCCGCCATCCAGGCTGGGCTTGAGGGTGAGGCCCTCGCCTCCGCCGAGGCGGACCTGCGGCTCATCCGTGAGCTCTGGCCCCCCAAGAGCCCGCCTCCCGCGCCCCACAACCCCCACCCCGGAGCCTGAGCCATGCTTGACCTCGACCTGGACGGGATCGCCCAGCGCCATCCTTCCCTCGCGGCCGACGCCGCGCGCCTCAGCGCCCTCCTCGTGGAGGCGCCCGCCTCGGATGAGGCCGTCGCGCTCGTGTGTGAGCTGACCTTCGCCTCGGCGGAGATGCCCTTGGTGGAGGGCTTCTTGGCCCAGTACACCGACCTCATCGACCGCTTCTCCCCCCTCGCGAAGCTCGACCTGGCCTCGACCCTCGCCTCGGCGCGGCTGCGAACCCTCTCCGGGCCCATCGACCCCTGGAACCGCGACCTCGCCCGCAGCCTGCTGCGCCGCAGCGGCCTGAGCTGGATGACCCTCACCGCCGCCAAGGTGATGCTCCAGACCTACACGGACCTCAACGACAGCCGCACGCTGCTCTTCGTCTACCAGCAGCTCGTCGATCTGCACCCCGACTGGGCGACGGACCCCGGGATGCTCCAGATCAAGGGCCACGCGCTCTTACAGATCGCCAAGCAGCTCCGCCGCAACCAGCAGCGCATCGAGCGGGACTCCGGGCTGCCCCAGCCCCCCGACCCGGAGATCAAGGAGTACCTGCGCCGGGCGAAGATCGAGCTGAACTCCGCCATCCTGCACGGCGCGGCGAACGAGGTCCTCAAGAGCGCGCAGAGCGATCTGGAGTACATCCGAGACTGGCGCCAGCCGGAGCGGGAGCACCACGACGGCTGGGGCATCTGAGGCGCAGGGCGTTACTCGCAGATCCCCGCGCTGTTGCAGGTCTCGCCCGAGGCGCAGTCGGCGCTCGTGCTGCACTGATCACAGCTCGTGGCGCTGCCGTCGCTGGCCTGCACGAGGTTGTTGAAGTCCAGGATGGTGAAGCCGGGGATGGCCACGCCGTCGCCGTAGGTGCAGCTCGACGAGCTGCACATCGTGTCGTAGTTGTCATAACCCGACACAAACCCGGGCGACCACACCACCTCCAGGGGGTCGATGCCGCAGCTCAGGTTGGTGGACCACTGCACCTCGATGGCGTACAGACCGGGGCCGGGGAAGCTCACGTAGCGGAACTTCTTCCACTTCCCGTCGTTCCAGTTGTTCTTCATGATCTCCTGGCCCTCGATGTAGAGCGCCACGGAGTCGTTGCCGATGAGGCCGAAGGTGTAGTTGAGCTCGTCGCCGCAGCCGAGGTTGATGTAGCCCCGGATGCGCCCGCCGCCGCCGCTCGACGTGCTGGAGAGCTTCGGCCAGGGGATCGTGGTGCTGGAGTAGTTGCCGATGGCGGCGGAGTAGTCGCTGCCGCAGCGGATCGAGAAGTCGATGTAGTCCGCGGCGAACTCCGAGGCCGAGGCGAGGCCCGTGGAGCTGCCCTCCAGGATCTTCATGTAGCTTGAGAGGTTCGTGTAGTCGTGCGGGTTCAGCGACGTGCTCAGCTCGCCCAGCCGCGCGCAGACCGAGCTCTCGGCGGGGCTGTCCACGGCGTCGTGAGACGGCGCGGTGATCTCGATGGCGGTGGAGCAGGAGTTGTCCGCTGTCCCGTCACAGTCGTTGTCGGCGCCCTCACAGACCTCGGTCGCGCTGGGGAAGCTGCGGGCGTCGGCGTCGTCGCAGTCGGAGCTGTCGGTGGTGTAGGCGTCGCCGAGGCTCTCGCAGGACGGCGTGAGGGTTGAGGCGTCGCCGAACCCATCACAGTCCCCGTCGAGGTAGTAGCTCGTCGCGTCCGTGGCGCTGGAGTCGTCGGTGAGGCCGTCGCAGTCGTTGTCGATGCCGTCACAGACCTCCGCCGCCGCCGGGCTCACGGCCTTGTCCGTGTCATCGCAGTCCTTCTTGTTGCCGATGGCGCCGGTCGGCCTGGAGCAGGACTTCACCGAGGCCGAGGGGTCGCCGTAGCCGTCGCCGTCGCTGTCGCTGTAGTAGGTCTTCGCGTCCGTCGCGCTGGAGTCGTCGGTGAGGCCGTCACAGTTGTTGTCGACGCCGTCGCAGAGCTCGGCCACGCTCGGGTTCACGCCGCTCGCGCTGTCGTCGCAGTCCGAGGCGTCGCTGACATAGCCGCTCGGGGCCTCGCAGCCGCTCACGCTCGACCCGGCGTCACCGTAGCCGTCGCCGTCGCTGTCCGCGTACCAGGTCGCCGCGTCATCGGCGCTGCCCTCGTCGATCGTGCCGTCGCAGTTGTTGTCGAGGCCGTCGCAGACCTCGGCGTCGCCGGGGCTCACCTCAGCGTCCGCGTCGTCGCAGTCGGTGTTGTCCGCGACGGCGCCTGAGGGCTGCTCACAGGCGGACTGGTCGGCGTCGGGGTCACCGTAGCCGTCGCCGTCGCTGTCGGCGTACCACACCGAGCTGTCGGCGGCGTCCTCGTCGATGAGCACGTCGCAGTCGTCGTCGATGAGGTTACAGACCTCCGTGGCGCCCGGGTTCACCTCGGGCTGGGCGTCGTCACAGTCCGTGCTGTCCGCGGCGTAGCCCTCGGGCTGCTCACAAGAGATGGTCGAGAAGTCGAGATCGCCGTAGCCATCCGCGTCGGCGTCTTGGTACCAGGTGGACGCGTCCGTGGCGTCGGGGCCGTCGGTGATGGTGTCACAGTTGTTGTCGATGCCGTCACAGACCTCGGTGGCCTCAGGGTTCACCGCCGCCGCGCCGTCGTCACACTCCTCACAGGCCGCGAAGCCGTCGCCGTCCCCATCGACGTAACCGACGCTCCCATCACAGTTGTAGTCGTTGGGGTCGAGGCAGTCGGTCTCCGGCGCGCCGGGGTAAAACGCCGCGTCGTCGGGCACGCAGTCCTCGGCCTGGGCGACGAAGCCCGAGGGCGCCTCACAATCGACCACGGCGCCCTCCTCGACGCCGTACCCGTCCCCATCCGCGTCGGGATACCAGCTCGTCGCGCCCTCGGCGCCCGCGCCGTCCACCTCCCCGTCACAGTCGTTGTCGAGGCCGTCGCAGAGCTCGGCGGCGCCGGGGTTCACCGCGGCGTTGTTGTCGTCGCAGTCCTCCTCGGCGGGCACGCCGTCCCCGTCGTTGTCCACAACCTCGTTCGGCCCGGAGTCCGTGCCGCCGACGTTGGTGTCTTCCACGGGGGGCCCGTCGTCTTTGCAGGCGAAGAGCGTGAGGGCGAGCAGCGGGAGGAGGCGCATCATGGGGTTCCATCCTTGGAATTTGGGGTGCGATTCGGCACATCATAGCACCGGATCGTGCCCCGCCTCGTCGCCGCCGCGCCCCGCTCAGCGGGCCACGCCGCGGGAGGCGTCCTCGACGGCGGCCTGGATCGCCGCGCTGTGCTCCTTGGGCACGGGCGTGCCGGGCAGCACCTCCCCTGCGATGCGGCGGGCGAGGATCGGCCCCGCGTCCCGCATCGCCGCGCGCAGCCTCGTCGGGCGCCCGGTGAAGATCGCCTCCTCCAGCCCGGCCCGCACGGCCTCGGCCTTCGGCAGCTCCTCCTCAGCGAGCCCCAACGAGACCAGCCGGGCCTGCCACATCCGCTGTAGGCGGGCGAAGCACCAGTCCGCGGAGCTGCCGCGATGGGGCCGATATTCCGCGTCCGGGTCCCCCAAGGCGGCCTGCAGCGCCAGATCGGCGTCCTCAGCGGCGCTCTGGAGCGGATCGGCGCCGGATCCGTCCACCTCGGCGGGAGGGGCCTGGGGGGCCACCGCCGCGCCCGTGGGCAAGAGCGCCCAGCGCGCGCCGAGCTCCCGCTGCAGCTCCTCCGCGGTGAGCTGGCGCACGCCGCCGCCTTGCGGATCATGCACGGTGTAACGCTCGCCGTCGAAGCTCAGGATCACCTGGGCGTGGGCCTCCTCAACCCGGCGGTCGCCCATGAGCGACTCCGCGGCGGTCAGCACAGGCACGGGGTGGCCTTGGGCCAAAGCGGCCTGCACGTCGTTGAGGTTCATCGGCACCAAGGCCAGGTCTCGGCCAACCCGGGCCTCCAGGATCTTGTGCAGCTCCGCGTCCTGGGTGAACTGTGTCACATCTAGGCCTTGGGTGCCGCTCTGCGCGTGGGCGCCGAGGCTCGCCAAGACGCGGTCCACCTCGGCGAGGGCCTCGCGGCTGGCAGGGTCGATGCCCTTCGCCCGCAGCGCCGGGAGCACGAGCCGCGCGAGCTCAAGCGGCATCGACGCCATCGAGGTCTCGCCGCCGCGCTCCCGCAGGGCACGAAGCTGCTCCAGCTCCGCCTGGGTGAACACGAGGCCGCCGCCGCCGTCTTGGGTGCTCATGGCCTGGGGGTTCTGGCGCAGGCGGTAGGCGTACAGCGGATCCTGCTCGGCGATGGCGATCTGGTACGCCGTGGGCAAGCACGAGACCTGACCGATCTGGGAGAGGCCGAGGCCCGTGAACTCGGCGAGCAGCTCGGCGTCGGCGCGGTTGACGGTGAGGTCACGCAGCAGGCGCAGCTCGCTGAGGCTGTAGCCCGCGGCGAGGCCACGCTCCAAGAGCGCCCGGGCCGAGGGGCTCACCCCAGGGTCCGTCAGGAGGGCCTGGACCTCGGCGGCCTGGTCCGGCGCCAAGGAGGACAGACGCGCCGCGGCGCGGTCGGAGAGCCCCGCGGCGTTCCCAGCGCGCAGGCTGCGCCCGGAGCGAGCCTCAAGGCCCTCTAGCCCCTCGGGAGCGGCGGCGGAGCTCACGCCCGACTGTGTGTTGTTGGCGCTGGGCGACGCATGTTCGTCGGCGCCGAGCTCGGGGGTCGCGGCGCTGAGCCCGCCGACGGCGCCCGGGGCCTGACCGCCAGGGCCCCGCGCGGCGAGATCCTGCAAGAACTGGCGCAGCGGGGCGCTGATCTTGTCCTCAAGCTTGGCGTCGTCCTCGGGGCGCACGACGTTGTGCAGGAGGCCCTGCATCTTCTCGACGCCGTGCTCGGTGACGAGCGCCTCCAAGCGGCTCACGTCGCCGTCGCCCAAGGTGGCCTGGAGCGCCTCGGCGGTCTTGGTCACGACGGGATCGTTCGTCTTCAGGCCACGCTGCTTCGCGCGCTCCTCAAGGCGCTGCTTGACCCCTTGGCGCAGGCCCACGAGCTCCTGCTCACGCGACACAGAGTCGCCGTACACGTCGCCGCCCGCCTCCGCGGGTCCCTGGCGGCGGTTCTGGCGGTTCAAGAGCCCGCCCGCTTGGTTCAGGAGCGCGTCGTCGAGCGTCTCAAGCTTCTTGGTCTGCCCCTCGATCTGCCCCGAGATCTTCTTGTCGGCGGCGTCCTCAGCCTTGCCGTCGATGAAGGGCAGGTTGAGCGCGACGATCTGGGCGAGGCCCTCGGCGAGCAGACCCACGAGGGGGCTGCCCTCCAAGGTCTGCTTCCAGCCCTCGTTGACGTTCTCTTTGATCACCTCGACGATGGCCGGGGCGATGTCGGCGCGGCGGAGGCGCTGCTCATCGCGCAGGGCGCGGTCAATCCACAGCCCCACGAGCTTCTTCACCGCGGGCTTCACCATGCTCAGCACCAAGGTGACCGGCATCGTGGCCACGCCGCCGGTGGCGACCGTGACCGTGGTGATGAGCGCGGCCTCACCGGCGTTCATCGCCGTCTCAAACGCGGTGTTGAGGTGCTTGGAGGCCGTGGCCACCACCTTGTCGAAGCTCTCCGTGAGCGCCTTCTTGGCTTTCTCCGCGGCCTCTTGGCGCTCTTTGAGGAGCTTCCGCTGGTCCTCGGTGAGCGGCGCGTCGCTTTGGCTCGCCGCGGCCAAGGCGTCGGCCCAAGCCTGGAGCGCCTGGTTGGCCTCCTCGACGCCCTTCTTGAGATCAAGCCCGCCGGGGAGCTTCACCGCGAACCGCGGCAAGAGGGCAGCGACGCTCTCAACGGCCTTGCGGCTGCGCGCCATGTCGGTCTGGGCCTGGGCGAGCTGGCTGCGGGCGAGGCGGTCGGCGCTGGAGATCTCCCCCATCAGCGTCTCATCGACGGTGAGCCCGCTCTGCGGCGCGACCCGGCCGATCGAGGCCTGCAGGGCCCGGGCGACCAGGGCGAGCTCGTCCTTCGCCTCACCGCCCAGGAGCTTGTTCACCCGAGCGCGCACGGCGTCGAGCACCTTCTGCTGATCCGCCTTGGAGAGCGACGAGAGCTCGGCGAGGCGGGACGCGGAGAGATCAAAGGTCGCCGCGCGCATCGCCATGTTGGCCTCAGCGACGGCCTTCTCAGCGGCCTGACGCTGGTCGTCGCTCGCGTCGGCGGGCAGGGCCGCCAGCGCCTCACGCGCGGTGAGCGCCGTGAGGAGCACGGGCGCGAAGGCGTCGAGGTCCACAAACTGTGTCAGGAGCTCCTCGGCGGAGACCTTCTCAACGGCCTTCACCATGCCGTCTACGTCCGCGCTGAGCCAGCTCCGGGCGGCCTCGGCGTGGTAGAGCATCGGCGTCGGGTCACGCTGGCCGAGCACGGCGTCCATCACCGCGGCGGCGAGGGTCGGGTTTCGTTTGAGCAGCTCCGCGTACTCTGCGCTTGAGCGAAGCGCCTCGGCCATCATCGGCCGATCTTGGGCGGAGAGGTCCCCGGCGCGCTCGCCTTGTTGGGCGCGCTCCGCGAAGCTCGGCGCCTGGGCGTTGGGGTCGCTGACCTTGGCCTTAAACAGCGAGACGGCGAGCTGAATCAGGGCCTTGTCGTCCTTGGCGTTGATGAGGGTCTTGACGCCCTAGACGGCGCGCAGCCGCAGCCAGGCGCGCTCGCGGTCCTGCTCGTTCTGACCGGGGGTCGTGGCCTCAGCCTCGCTGCGCCCGTTGAGCTGCATGAGACGCTGGAACCGCGCGAGGTGCTCACCCTTGAGCTTCTTCGACAGGAGCAGCACCAGGGCGGGATCGTCGCGAATGGCGTCTCGCTCCGCCACGGTCAGCGTCGCGAGCTTGCCCAAGAGGGCGACGGCGTTCTCGTTGGAGAGGTCCCCTTGCACCTTCATCACCGAGAGCGCCTTGGCCGCCGGGGTGTCGAACAGGAGCTGGAGCGCGAGCTGCCGCTCTCCCTCACCGAGCTTCTGGAGCTGGGCGAGCACGGCGGGATCCTGGCGCAGCGCCTCGGTCTTGCCGTCCTCATAAGCCTTCTGGATGACGGCCAGGACGTTCTTGGCGTCAACACCGATCCCGAGGCGCGACTGTTGCGCCTTGTCGTTGCCGCTCGTCGAGCCCGAGAGCATCACGCTCGTGATCGACGCGCGCTGCTCGGCGCTGAAGTGGTCGCGCAGGAGCGCCTGGAGATCGGGATCCGCCAGGGCGTCCAGGGCCTCGGCCTGCTGGCGCCGGGCGAGCTCGGCCTTGTCGTCCTTGAGGGTGGGGTCCTGCTCCTGGAGCCGCGCGGCGCGCCACGACGCCCAGCCCTCGACGACCTTCTGCATCTCCGGCTGCATCCGCTGCTGGGCGCGCTGGAGCACGTCCGTCGACACAGACTTGCCCATCGTGGTGAGGATCTTCTTGCCCAAGCCGAGCACGTCACCTTTGGGCAGGGCCTCCGTCGCGGCCTTCATCACCTCGCCCGGCTTCAGGCCGAGGCTCACGGCCTGCTTGAGCGCGAGCAGCACAGAGAGCATCTCTTGGGGTGGCACCCGCCCCTCAAGGGCCTGCCGCATAAACGGCCAGAGCTCACCGTGTTTCGTCGCGAGCTCCGCGGTGAGGAGCGGGTCATTCAGCGCCTTG
The DNA here is from genome assembly GCA_023150845.1 of Myxococcota bacterium. Classification (GTDB taxonomy): domain Bacteria; phylum Myxococcota_A; class UBA796; order UBA796; family CAJQPC01; genus JADKFE01. The sequence goes on from JAKLKD010000089.1 coordinate 17,451, forward strand.
AGGCGATCCTCCGCCGAGAGCTTGAGCACCCCTTCGAGGGCCACGACGGGATCCGATACAAACAGCGCGAGGCGTTTGTCCGCCGCGAGCCTCGTCTGCGCGACGTTCGGGTGGCGGTCGTAGTGCTCCTGCAGGCGGTCCTCGCGGGACTGGAAGCTCGCCTTGAAGCCGAGCGCCTCGCTCTCGGCGTGGAGCGCGAGGAGCTCGTCTTTGGTGTAGCCGAGGGCCTGGGCGTCGGGGCTCTCACCACCCACCCACGAGGCCTCCAGCGCACGTTTGGTGAGCCGGGCGGCGAGGTCACCGTGGCCCTCCTTAAACGCCGCGCGCACCGCCCGCTGCAGGATCTCCGCGCGCTTCGCCGGGTCCCGCTCAAGCTTCTGCAGGGTCGAGATCACCGTCGCGCTGCCGAGAAGCTCCCGCATCACCGCGGTGACGCTCGTGAAGCTGCCGAGCTTAAACGAGGCGTGAATCTTCTCCGCGGCCTCGGTGACGAGGCGGACGAGCCTCACCTCCTCCTCCAAGGTGATCGGCTGCGCCGCGGCGCCAAAGTCCACCCCCTCAAAGGCGTCGCTCGTCTCAACGCCGAAGGCGTGCGCCATGGCGCGGAAGACGGCTGGATCGTTCTTGCCGGGGGTGCTCTCGAAGCTGTGGTTGTGGGCGTTGAAGGCGTCGTTGAGCAGCTTGTAGAAGCTGCCGTGCTCCTGGGAGTAGCGGCGGGCGAAGGCCAGAAGCAGCGCGCGGCCCTCATGGCCTTGGCCGCTGGCCTCCTGGATCAGCTGATCCAGACGGCGCTGGAGATCGTCGGGCTTCCGGGCGCTCATCGCCGCGGCGTCGAGCTTGTGACGCGCCCAGAAGGCCTCGGTCTGGGCGTTTGACTGGGGCGTGACGCTCGCAGACGGCGGCGAGGCGCCCGCCTCACGCAGATAGGGCAGGAGCGTCTCCCCAAACCAGGCGTTGTCGTGCAGCGCCAAGGTCGAGAGCAGGCTGCCCGACCGTGTCACGACGGCGTTCACCTTGGTCGCGGCCTGGATCATCTCGGCGCGTTTGGCCTCCAAGGCCTGGCGGTCGGTGTCGCTCAGGTTGGGGTCGTTCAGGCGGCTCTGCAGATCGCGGAGGTCCCGCAAGGCGTCGGCGACCCTGGCGCGCACCGCGGCGAGGCGCAGGCCGTTCTCGGCGGAGCGGGGGTTCTTCGTGTCGAGGGACGTGGCGAGCACCGAGAGCTCCGTCGCGAGCGCCGCCGCCTCCCGGGTGATGGCGCCGTCGAGGCTCCGGGTCACACGCTCCACCTTGGGCGCGCCGCCCTGGTCGCCGAGCGCCAAGGCCTGCCCCGTCTGGAGCATCTCCATCGCCAGCGCCCGTTTGACGGGATCCTTGATCCGCGCCACCTCACCGAGGAGCTCACCGCCGCGCTGCCCAGTCAAGAGCAGGGCGCCGTCGGTTCTGTGTAAGGTGTCGCGCAGGAGGCCGAGGCGTGTGTCGTCGGCGGCGGGGCCGTCCCCTTTGACGTCCTTGAGCTGGGTGGCGAGGCGGTGCGCGGGGTCCATCACCGCGAGGAGCTGCCCTGGCTCAACGCCGAGGCCGGGTGTGGCCTCCTGCAGGGCCCGCGCGAGCTCGGTGTCCCGAGCGAGCATGTCGAGCACGGCGTCCGTGGTCACCCACGCGCCGTCGAGGCCCTTCATCCCCAAGCTGCGCCGGAAGGTGTCGAGCTGCCCGGCGACGGCGCTCGTGAGGCCGTTGAGCGCACGATCGCTCTTCATGCCGGTGCCCTGCGTCGCCGCCCGGGCCAAGAGCGCGCCGAGCATCGGCTTGAAGTAGGCCCGGGCCTCGGCGAGCACGTCTTGGCGGCGCTGGCGGTCGTCGCCTTGGGGCGCGGCGGGGGTGGTGATCCCGCCGACGAGGCCCGGGGTCGGCAAGGACCGCGTCGTCGAGGCCTCCACCTCGGCGAGATCAAACAGGAGCGCCTGCACCGGGGCGTTGGGGTCTACGCTGACCGTGTCGCCGGGGATCTGTGTCACATCGGCGACGGTGACGCCATCCACCTGGGTCGGGACGGGGCTCTGCTGGCTCGTGGCGGTCGTGTCGCTCGTGGCGTAGTGGGTGAGGTCCGTCGGCGGCAAGAACGCCAGTTGCCCCTGGGCGTCGACGATCGCCTGCCCCGCCGCCGCGAGCTGAATCCACACCTCATCCCGCATGATCTGCAGGTTCTGCAGGATGTGCGCCCGCTGCGCCCGCTCCGCCGGGTCCATGTGCTGAATCGCGGCGACCTGGCCCTCCAGGGCGAAATACAGCCGCGCCCCGAGCTCCGCCCACTCCGGGAGCGCGCCGTTCTGCACGAGCGGCGCGCCGCTCCAGGCCTGACCGAGCAAGGTCACGATCATCTGCGCGTCGGCGCCGGTGAGGCCCTGCTGGGGGTAGAGCCCGCCGTAGATGAGGTCGTTGACGGTCATCCGCGCCAGCAGATCGACCTGGTTCTCCGGGATCCTGCCCTTCCAGGCCTTCGGCGCGTCCTGCGCGCCTTGGGTGGCCAGGAGCACGTCACCGTACTGGGTGAGGAGCTGGAGGATCTGCTCCGGGCCGACCCGCTTGCCACGAATCTGTGTGTCCACGAAGCCGTTGCGGTTCGCCCAGGCCTGGGGATCTTCCTCGGGCCCAAGCTCGGCCCGGGCGTGGGAGACGTACTGCGACCAGTCGATGCTGTTCAGGTTCTCCCCGCCCGTGGCGTTGGCGAAGGCCCCGGCGAGCTGCAGGGCCGCCTCGTCGGGCACGCCCGCGGCGATGAGCTCCGACCACACGCCGACCATCTGTGTGGCTGTGCGGGTGTTCACCGCGCCCTCATAGGCCGAGACGTCCATGCCCCGGCTGGAGAACTCGGCGATAGACGAGCCCGAGGCCTGCCGGGAGTCTACGTCGAGGGTGTTCACGCCGTCCGCGCCCAAGGCGCCGTAACAATGCGCGAGCAGCACAGAGCTCACCCCGGCGCGCTCGGCGATCTCGGCCATGATCCGGGCGTCGTAGATGTTAAAGCCCGAGCCCTCCTCGGTCTTCATAATCTGGCCGCCGGGCAGACCGTGCGTCGAGAGCACCAGGCGTTTGAAGTTCGCCACGCCCATCACGGCGGCGACCTCGTCCATCCCAGCGTTGTCCATGTTGATGGCGTTCTGCAGGTGGGGCTGGGTGATGTTGAAGTCGGCCTGGGTGCCGATGTGCCAGTCAAACCAGCTCAAGAAGAGGCTCGCGGGCTGGTCCGGGTCGAGGGTAGAGACGAGCTTGAGCGCAGCGGCGTGCTGGAGCGCGGCGCGGTCGGCGTCGGAGAGCCCGGCGGCGGTCAGGTCCGCCCAGGTGGCGGCGTTGTCGTTGTCGCGCAGGATCTGGAGCCCCTCGGGGGAGAGCCCCATCGTCTCCGCGACGGCCGGGGCGGCCTCGGGCACGTCGTAGAGCATCGACGCGACGATGCCACGAAGCTGTTGAAAGAGCGGCGAGCTGGGCGGCGCGGTGGCGACGTTCTCTTGACCCACGGTGGGGTAGACGAGCTCAGCGCTCTCCTCGGGCGGCGTCACCGACAGATCCGGCGCGGGCGGGCTCTGGCTCTGATCGTCATCCACCACGGTCAGCTTGCGGCCGTGGGCGTCTGTGTCGCTCTCGGGGGCCAAGCCGATGTCCCGCGTAGACCGCTCGGTCTCAGACTCTTGTGGCGCGCGGTCCAAGAGCGAGAGCTGCACCCCGCTCTCCGGCGTCGCCGGGGTCGTCTCCGCCGGGGTCGTCTCCGCCGGGGTCGTCTCCGCCGGGGTCTGCTCCGCGGGGGCCTCCACCTCAGGCGCGGGCGTGGGGTTCGCCATCGACAGCGCCTTGTTCATGCCGAGGTTGTACTGTATGCCGTCCTGAATCGTGATCTGCCCGGAGCTCGGGTCGATGCCGAACATCACCAGCGTCCCGGCGCTCTCGATCTCCTTCACCGTGACGCTCTGCCGCAGGCTCCCGTCGTCGTTCTGGGCGAAGCCGATGTCGCCGGTCTCCGGGTTGTAGGTCGGCGCCACGGCCCGCACCCCGTCCTCGGGGGCGAACACGTTCACCTCGGTGCCCTCGTACCGCGCGATGTTCCCGAAGTAGGTCCACATCGTGTACGGCAGGTCCATGTCTGTCCAGGCGCCGATGTTCGCCTGGTACTCCTGCAGCCGCTCTTTGAACGCGCTGTAATCCTCGGTGATCACGCTCAGAGTGCGCTTGATCTGGTTGCCGTAGGGATCCTGGCCGAGCCGAGCCGTCGCGTCGGCGTAGGCCCGCCCGAGGGTCATCATGCGCGCCACCACGTCCTTGTCGTAGCCGTCGGGGTTCGTCTGCCAGGCGTGGCCGTCCGTCATGAGCTGGCGGCCCATCGCGGCCTTCGCCTCGGGGCTCGCGCTCGCGACCAAGGCGTCCATCTGCGCCACAACGGCGTCGAGGCCCGCGCCCGTCTCGTACAGGCTCAATACCGCGCTGGCGATGGCCATGGGGTTGCCCGTCTCAAACGCCTCCGCCAAGGCCGGGGCCTGGTTCAGGAGCGAGAGCTGCACCCCGCTCTCCGGCGTCGCCGGGGTCGTCTCCGCCGGGGTCTGCTGCGCCTCGCTCTCTGGGGCCTCCACCTCAGGCGCGGGCGTCGGGCTCGCCATCGACAGCGCCTTGTTCATGCCGAGGTTGTACTGTATGCCGTCCTGAATCGTGATCTGCCCGGAGCTCGGGTCGAT
>JAKLKD010000428.1 GCA_023150845.1 Myxococcota bacterium
GATCCTGCTCACGCCGCGATCCTTGGTCGATCCGTCCACAAAGCTCTTGATCTTGAGCGACGATCCCGACGCGCCGCGGGCTGAGGTGGCCCTGCGCGCCGACGTGGTCGGGGTTCCCCGGCTGCGAGTCGACACTGAGCTCCTCGACTTCGGCGCGGTCATCGTCGGCGCCTCCGCTGAGCTTGACGTGCGCCTGGCCAACACCGGCAGCGACATCCTTGAGATTCAGTCCGTCGGCTTTCAGAGCGGCGGCCAAGGCGCGTTCAGCCTGAGCGTGAACCCCGCGGGGTCTAAGCTTGTCCCTGGCGCCCAGAACGGGCTCATCACCGTACGGTTCGCCCCCACTGGGGCGGGCTCGGTCACGGAGAAGCTCGTCGTGTCCACGAACGACCCCGAGGCGCCTGAGCTCGGGATCGTGCTGATGGGGGCCGGAAGCCCCCCCTGAGCAGAGCACAGCAGCAGCAGCGAGGAAGCCGTGGCGATCATCAACTTTGCGCGCCGTGAGATCGAGGCGAAGATCGTCTTTTATGGCCCGGCTCTGTCCGGCAAGACGACCAACGTGAAGGCCGCCTTCGGCTGCGTCCCCGAGGGGCAGCGCGGCCAGCTCAGCACCCTGTCGACCGAAGACGAGCGCACGCTGTTCTTCGACTACGCCCCGATCACGCTCGGCAAGATCGCGGGCTTCGCCGCGCACTTCAAGCTGTTCTCCGTGCCGGGCCAGGCGTTCTACACCGAGACCCGAAAGGCCGTGCTCCAGGGCGCGGACGCCGTGGTGTTCGTCGCCGACTCCGCCCCGGATCGTGCCGAGGCCAACCGCGCGTCTTTGGCCGATCTTGAGCAGAACCTCAAGGCCCACGGCGTCAAGCTCTCGGAGATCCCCTTCGTCATCCAGCTCAACAAGCGGGATGAGCCCGGGGCGCGCTCGGTCAAAGAGATGGGCGCGGACCTCAACCCCTTGGGCGTGCCGATGATCGAGGCCGTCGCGCTCACCGGGGAGGGCGTCGAGCGCACCCTGCGCACCGTCACCCAGATCGCCGCCGACCGCATCCGCGACAACCTCGCCGGGCACAAGACGGCGGTGCAGCTCAACGCTGTCGAGCGCGAGGAGCGGGAGGACGACGCCAGCGTCATCCTCAAGCAGCTCGCCGAGATCAGCAAGGTGCGCGGCATCGAGGAGCAGCGGGCGAAGGACGCCTTGGCCCGGGGTGAGGTGGAGGTCGACGACGTCGACGCCTTCTTGTTCAAGAACGTCGAGCGTGAGCCGAGCCCCGGCGGGCGCCTGAGCCTCGACGAGCCGCCCCCGGCGCCGGCCACGCGCACCCGCCGCCCCTTGCCGCCGCAGTACCTCAAGCTGCCGCCCATCGCCCCGGTGGAGCTCGGCTTCTTGACCCCCTACATCCTCAACTGGTCGGCGGTGGAGCTCATCGACGCCTACGTCACCCCCGAGGGAGGGGTGGACGTCGTGCTGCTCATCAAGGACAAGGGTGGGCCCCGCAGCGGCGTCTTCACCGTGAACCTCGTGCCGAAGGTGAAAGAGACCGCCGCCCCGCCGCCGGTCGCCGAGCCCGTCGTGCGCAGCGTCACCCGGCCGACGACCAAGACCGGCGAGACCCCACGCCCCGGCGAGTCGTCCCGAGGCGGTGAGGAGTCCAAGGGCTCCGCGCCCAAACCTTCAGACCCCCGCGCCCGCCGCGGGGCCGCGCCCGAGCCCATCGAGCTCTCCGCCGCCGCCATCGAGCCTTTGCCGTCCGGGCGAAACCCCGTACTGATGTTCGCCGTGGTGATGGTCGTCGGCCTGGCCTTGGGGCTGGGCATGGGGATCGTGTTTGGAGGCTGAAGACGCCCAGGGGAGGCCCGACTCGCTCACCGGCGCGCGCTGGAGTGTGCGGCCCGCCGATGAGGAGCAGGTCGCGCGGCTCGCGCGGCAGCTCGGCGTACACGAGGCCCTGGCGCGTTGCCTCACCCTCCGGGGTGTCGAGGCGACAGACGAGGCGCTCAAGCTCCTGCACCCCGAGCTCGACGCGCTCCACGACCCCCAGCGCCTCCTCGGCATGGCCCTGGCCGTCGAGCGCCTGCGCCGGGCCAGCCGAGACGGCGAGCGGGTGC
>JAKLKD010000090.1 GCA_023150845.1 Myxococcota bacterium
GTCACGCTGAGGATCGCCGACTCAAAGCCCGGCCGATCGACGAGCCAAGTGCCACGCCCCGGGGTGTAGACCGGCGACGGCGCCGAGAGGGTCTGGCCGCGGAGCCCGCCGAGGTGACGCTCCAGGAGCGCCACGGCCTCCGCCTCCCCCAGGGGCCCAACGACGCTGAGGTACGCCTGCCCCCGGGCCAGCACGTCGTTGAGGAGCGCCTCGGCCCGGCGCACCCGCAGGCCGCGCTGGTCCCCGGCGATGTCCCAGGCGCGGTGCGGGTGGTCCGCGGGCACCATGAGGTGGTTCACCGCCCGGTCGTGCAGCGTACGAATGTCGTAGGGCGTCACGGCGTACCCATCACGCCAGTCCCGGGCGACCCGGCGCACCTCCCGGCGGCGGAAGTCGGCCTGCAGCGCCGCCTCGGCGATGAGCGCGAGAGCGGCGTCTTCAGCGCCAAGCGGCGCCTCCAGCTCAAAGGCGAGTCCCTCCGCGCTAAACGAGAGGCTCCAGAACGCCCCCAAGCGGTCGAGGGCCGTCTCCAGGGCCGCGCCATCCCGCAGCGCCGTCCCCGTGCCGAGGAGCCCGTCCACGAGCCAGCCGTCCCGCTGGGCCTCCCCGGTGGCCGTCGCGCCCTCCGGCCAGACCACCCGCCCGGCGACGGCGACCATCGGGATCTCCGATCGCCGCAGGACGAGGGCCTTGGCGCCGCCGGAGAGCGTCGCCGCGGTCACCGCCGGGGTGGCGGGCGCCGTCAGCGGCGGCGGAGACGGCAGCACGAAGTGAGGGCGCTCGGCGCCGGGCTCCTCGGCCAAGCTCACGCCCCCCAAGAGGCCCAAGGCTAAGGCGCAGGCGCGGCGCAGGGCGCTCATGGGGGGCTCACCGACGCCGACTCGGGCAGGGCGAGGCGGGCGTCTTCGGGGCCGACGACGGAGAGCATCACCCGGTCCTCGGTGAGGTAGGTGCGCGCGACGCGGTGGACGTCGGCGACGGTGAGGGACTCGTACCGCTCAAGCTCGATGGTCAGGCAGCTCGGGTCACCGTAGACCGCGAGGCACTCTCCGAGGATGTCCGCGAGCAGCTCCGGGTCCTCCAGGCCGCTGATGAAGTAGCCGCGCCACGACGCGACCGCCCGGCGCACCTCCTCCTCCGTCGGGCCGTCGGCGACCATCCGGTCCAGCTCCCCCTCGATGACCCGTAGGACCGGCGCCAGCGGCTTGTCGGCGCGCTGCACAAAGATGTAGAGGCCCCCGCCGAGGCGCCCGTTCGCCGTGCTCACGGAGACGTCCGTGGCGAGGCCGCGGCGGTACAACAAGGCGTCGTCGAGGCGCGAGCCACGGCCATAGCTCAGCACCATCGCGAGCACGTCCAGGGCGGGCTCGTCGGGGTGGCCCCGCGGCACGGTACGGTAGGCGAGGTGGAGCTGCGGGAAGGCGAGGTCCTCCGTCATCTGCCAGGGGCCGATGAGCCCGGGGCCCTCCACGCCCGTGGCCCGGGGCGGCGGCGGCGCCGAGGGGGGCACACGGCCGAGGGTCTCCTTCACCAGCGCCAAGGTCACCTCGGCGTCGAAGTCCCCGACGAGCACGAGGGTGGCGTTGGCCGGCCCGACCCAGCGCCGGTGGTGCTCGACGAGCTCCTCACGGCTCATCGCCCGGAGGTCGGCCCGGGTGCCGAGGACCGGCCAGCGGTAGGGGTGGCCCTCGGGCCACAGCAGCCAGTCCAAGGAGTAGTAGGGGTAGACGTAGTCCGACATCTCATCGCCGAGGCGCTCGTTGAGCACCACGTCGATCTGGTTCTTGACGACGTCTTCGCCCAGGGCCTCGCCGAGCCAGGTCATGCGGTCGGCCTCCAGCACCAAGGCCGTCTCTAAGGCCGCGATGGGCCCCTGTACCTGGTAGACCGTGGCGTCGTGGTCGGTCCAGGCGTTGTTGTCCGCGCCGAGGTCGGCGAGGCGCCGGTCGTAGTCCCCCGACGGAAAGTCCGGCGTGCCCTCAAACATGAGGTGCTCAAAGAGGTGTGCCTTGCCCGTGCGGCCCGCCGCGCGATCGGCGACGGGCAGGGTGTCCTCGGCGGCGCCGACCTCGTAGCGTAAGGAGAGCGCCATCACCGGGGCGCGGTGATCTTCATGGAGGATCACCGTGAGCCCGTTGTCGAGGGTCGTCCACAGCGGCTTGATGCGCAGCGCCTCCATCGTCGGATCCGCGGCCCAGGCGAGCGCCGAGCCCCAGAGCGCCAGGCCGACCCCCGACATCGCTCAGCCCTGCTCTTCGGTGACGAAGATCCAGAGCAGGATGTAGGCGAGGCCCGCCGCGCCGCCGAAGAGCCCGATGAGCACGAAGGCCACACGGACGAGGGTGGGATCCACGCCCAGGTAGGCGCCAAGACCGCCGCAGACCCCGGCGATCATCTTGTTCTGCCTGGAACGAACTAGCTTCTTCTCTCCGCTCATCTTGACCTCCTCGGTTCGAACGCTGCGCCGCTTGTCCTATCACAACTCGTCCGGGATCGGACCGCCCAGCAGATAGCCGTTGACCCCTTGGGGACCTCACTCTAAGCTCTTGCCATTCCGACGGAGTGAGAGATGTCCGGACTTCAACAGACGCGCCGCCCTGAGAACGCCCCCCAAGAAGAGGCGCCGAGCGGCGGCGGCGGGCTCCTCGGCACCCTCACCAACTGGGTCAGCCAGCTCAGCGCGTCTGCGGGCAACGCCGCGGCCGCGGCCGCCATCACCCCTGCGGCCGCCCCGACGGTGCACACCGTCGCCCGTGGCGACACCTTGGGCGCCATCGCCAAGAAGTACGGCACCACCACCGCCGCGCTGCAGCAGGCGAACAACATCCGGGATCCCAGCCGCATCGCCATCGGCCAGAAGATCACCATCCCCCAGGGCACGAGCGCCCAAGGGAACACCACCGGCCAGCAGACCACCGGTCAGCAGACGGGTCAGCAGACCACCGGCCAGCAGACGGGCCAGCAGACCACCACCGCCGGGCCGGTCACCGTGAACGCCGAGGCGCTCCAGAAGGCCGTTGACGCCGCCATCGGCGTCGCCCCCGCCGACATGCAAGACGGCGCCAAGAAGTGTATCCCCGGCATCTTGCGCCAGTGCGCCCAGGCCGGGATGAAGTCCTCGGCCCAGACGGCGTATGTGCTCGCCACGGCCCAGCACGAGTCGAGCTTCGGCCTCAAGCGGTACAGCCGCAGCGAGTCCTTCGTCGAGGACCGAAACCCCTTCAAAGAAGAGACCACGAAGGACAATAAGACCGGCAAGGTCACCAAGACCGGCAAGTGGACCTCCACCGTGCACACCAACGGCGCCGCGGTGAAGGCGGACTCCCAAGAGCAGCTCGAGATCGACTACTGGGACAGCGCCTATGGCGGCAAGCTCGGCAACGTCGCCGGGACGACCGACGCCCGCGACTTCCGGGGCCGCGGCTTCGTGCAGCTCACCGGCCGCGACAACTTCAAGAAGATGGGTGACCTGCTCACCAAAGAGGGCTTCACCTACACCCAAGACGACGTGACCTACGGCGGCCAGGGCAACCCGGCCATCGACCTCATCGCCCACCCCGATCACGTCAACAAGAACATGGAGCTCGCCGCGCGCCTGATGATCATCGGCATGCAGCAGGGCAGCTTCACCGGCAAAAAGATCGGCGACTACGTCAACGAGAACGGCACGGACTTCACCAACGCCCGCCGGGTCATCAACGGCGACACGGCGAAGAACGGCGCCCACATCGGCGAGATCGCCACGAGCTACAACAACGCCATCTCGAGCCTCTGGGCCCCGGTCTTTGAGGCCGCCGCCGCCGCCGCGCCCGCCGCGGAGACCGCCCCCGCGGCGACCTCCACCACGAGCGGAGGCCCCAGTTGATCGAGCTGACCTGGGCCCTCCTGCTCGGCGAGAGCCTTGCGGGGGCGCCGGTCCAGCTCGTCGGCGTCGTCGAGGGTGAGGCTGTGCGCCTGGAGCTCACCCGCGCCGGGCGTCGACTCCGCGGCGAGTGGACCGCTGGGGACGACCCCGCCCAGCCTGTCCGTGGCCGGGCCCGCGGCCAGGTCGTCTTGGTGAAGTTCGGCGACGCTCGGTTAGAGGGCACCCTGCGTGAAGGCGCTCTGGAGGGCTCTTTGTCCCACAAGTCCGAGGCTGGCATCTCCGTGACCTTAGGCGACGGCGTGAGCGCCCCGGTGCTCATCAGCCGCGAGGAGGTCTGGCGTCGGGAGTGGGACGGCAAGCCCAGCCAAGAGATCCCCGTCTCGCTGCCCCAGCTCCTCCTCGCCGACATGGACGCCCAGGCCCGCGTAGATGCCGCGCTCTCGCCGGAGTCCCTGCTCGACGCCTCTCGCGAAGACATCGAGGCCGACGGCTGGGTCGACAGCGTCTCTTGGAGCGTGCCCTGGCAGGCCGAGGGCCTCATCGCGCTTGAGGTCCGCGTGTCGGGCTCCGGCGCCTACCCCAGCGCCTCCACCCGCCGCCTCGTCATCGACCTCGCCCGGGGTGAGCCCCTGGGTGCCGAGATCTTCGCCGCCGAGGCCCGCGACGCCCTCACCGCGCGTCTGGACGCCGCCCTGCGCGAAGAGATCGCCCTCGCCGTCGCCGACGAGCCGGAGATCGCCGGGCTGCTCGCGGACGTGAGCTTCTCTGAGGCGAACCTCAGCCAGTTCAGCGCCGACGAGTCCGGCCTCACCTTCACCGTCGAGCTCGGCCTGCCCCACGCCGTCGCCGCGGCCATGCCGCCCCCGGTCCTGCGTGTGCCTTGGGAGGAGCTCGGCCCCTTCCTCACCGCCGACTGCCCGCTCCGGCGCCTCATCCCCGGCTGATCACCGCTTGTGTGACGCGCCGACCTGCTCCCGTCACTTCAGCGCGGTGCACTCGTCACGACGGGGCCACGGCCACGTCACCTGCCGGTGTGACGATAGGACATGCCGCCGCACATCCTCATCGTCGAAGACGAGCCTGACATCCAGCGCCTGCTGGAGATCAACCTCATCCGCGAAGGATATCGCGTCACCGTCTGCGGCTCGGGCAAGCTGGCCTTAGAGAAGCTCAACGGGAGCCTCCCCGACCTCGTGCTCCTCGACCTCATGCTCCCGGACCTCTCCGGGGTCGAGCTCTGCCGCCGCGCCCGCGCCGACGCCCGCCTCGCGGAGCTGCCCATCCTCATGCTCACCGCCCGAGGCGACGAGATCGATCGTGTGGTCGGCTTCTCCGTCGGGGCCGACGACTACGTCACCAAGCCCTTCCTCATCCGTGAGCTGCTCCTGCGGGTGCGGGCGATCCTCCGGCGCCGCGCCGCCGCCCCGATGGACGACGACCGCCTCGACGCCGGGGCGCTCACCGTAGACGCCGCCGTCGGCAAGGCCTGGGTCGAGGGCGCGGAGATCCCCCTCACTCCCCAAGAGCTCCGCCTCGTGACCCTCATGATGCGCCAGCGCGGCCGCGTCGTCACCCGCGAGACCCTCCGCGCCCAGGTCTGGGGCGACGACGACCCGGTGAGCCTCTCGGCGGTGGAGTCCTCGGTGAAGCGCCTGCGGCGGAAGCTCGGCGTCGCCGGGGAGAACATCGAGACCTTACGCGGCGTCGGTTACCGCCTGCGCGCCGAGGGTTAGCCCGAGACCCGCTCGCCGAGCTCGATGGCCTCGGCCATAGCGTTGAGCGCCTCGATGCGGTCGGTGATCTGCCGCTGGGAGAGCAGCGCGGTGCGCTGGCTGTCCTTGTACTCGCTCAGGGTGTAGCCGCCGCCCCGCCGATCCCGCTTGAGCACAAAGATGCGGCCATCGGGCATGTCGCCGACGACGAGGCCCAGGGCGCCATCCACGGCGCGGGCGACGTCCATCATGGTGTGGGGGAAGAAGGGGCGAGGCATCGGGATCTCCAGATCGTCGGATGAATTTTATTCCACGCTGTAAGCCTTCGCCCGGGGTGGTCGTTGCGGCCACGAACGAACGGAGGTCACCATGTTCCACCGCATCTCTCTCCCCAGCCTGCTCGTCACCCTCTCCCTCGCCGCCTGCGCCACGTCCAACAAGCAGGCGAGCCCCGATGAGCTCAGCCCCGGCGCCCCCAGCGAGGCCGAGACGACCGCCACCGTGAGCCAGCTCTCGAGCACCGAGACGAAGAAGAAGACCGAGGTCACCGAGAAGGACGCCGATGCTCCCATGAAGACCATCGCGCCGGCCGCTGAGCCCGTCGCCGCCGCCCCCAGCCTGGACAGCCTCGACGGCCTCGCCAACTACGACGACCTCAGCGCCGCCGAGGACTACACCGGTGACGCGCGCCAGCGGGTCGTCACCACCACGCCCATGGGGCTCCAGCCGATGATGCGTGAGCAGGTGGCCCTCGCGCCCAAGGCGGCCCCTGCCCGCCGCGACGAGTACGCCGAGTCCCTGGGCACCCGTGGCGTCGTCGGCGGCACCGTTGCCTCCGGTCCCGCCGCCTCCACCGGCTACGCCGCCCCGCCGCCTCCGCCGGCCAAGCCCGTCGAGGAGCCCGCGCCCTACGCCATCGCCGTCAACACCGAGGGCTACACCAACTACGGCGTCAACCCCATGACGCTCACCGAGAAGGACGCCCAGTCCACCTTCTCCATCGACGTAGACACCGCCTCCTACACCATCTCTCGCCGCAAGCTCCAAGAGGGCGGCCTGCCCCCGGCGGACTCGGTGCGTGTGGAGGAGTTCGTCAACTACTTCCCCTACCACTACGCGAGCCCCGGCAAAGAGAGCGGCTCCGCCCCCTTCGCCGTGCACCTCGAGGCCGCGCCGAACCCCTTCCAGCCCAGCCACCACGTCGTGCGGGTCGGCGTGAAGGGCCGGGACACCGAGCAGGTCGAGCGTAAGCCCCTGCACCTCACCTTCCTGGTGGACACCTCGGGCTCGATGTCGAGCAGCGACAAGCTCGGCCTCGCCCAGAAGAGCCTGGAGTACCTCGTGAGCCAGCTCGGCGAGGAGGACACCGTGGCGCTGGTGACCTACGCCGGCTCCACCCAGGTGATGCTGGAGCCCACGAGCGCCGACCAGCGCGCCAAGATCACCGCCGCGATTCAGCGCCTCACCTCGGGCGGCGGCACGGCGATGGGCTCGGGCATGGAGCTCGCCTACCGCATGGCCGACAAGTCCTTCGAGTCCGGCGCCGAGAACCGCGTCATCGTGCTCAGCGACGGCGACGCCAACATCGGCCGCACCAGCCACGACGAGATCCTCGCGGGCATCACCGGCTACGCGAAGAAGGGCATCACCATGTCCACCATCGGCTTCGGCATGGGCAACTACCAAGACACGATGATGGAGCAGCTCGCGAACAAAGGCGACGGCAACTACTACTACATCGACAGCTATGACGAGGCGAAGAAGGTCTTCGGCCAGGACCTCGCGGGCACCATCCAGGTCATCGCGAAGGACGTCAAGATCCAGGTCGAGTTCAACCCCGAGGCCGTGCTCGCTTACCGCCTCATCGGCTACGAGAACCGCGACATCGCCGACCGCGACTTCCGCAACGACGCCGTGGACGCCGGGGAGATCGGCGCCGGGCACATGGTGACCGCCCTCTACGACGTGGTCCTGCGCGACGGTTACCGCGCCGAGAACCTCGCCACGGTGCGCCTGCGCGCCAAGCCCCCGGGCGCGGACGCCCCGGCGAAGGAGTGGTCCACCACGCTCAAGGGCGGCGCCGTGCACTCGGAGCTGGCCTCGGCCTCCAAAGACATGCGCCTCGCCTTTGGCGCCGCCTGCTTCGCCGAGCTCCTGCGCAACAGCCCCTACGCCGAGGAGATGACCTACCAGGCCGTCTACGACATCGTCCGCGCCGCCTCTCGGGGTGGCAAGGAAGAGACGGAGCTGCAGTCCCTCATCCTCACCGCCGCGGGCTACGCCAACCAGACGGTGAAGGTCGCCTCCCGCTGATCTTCGGCAGGGCCTGACCCTCTCGCGCCCGAGCGGCTCATCCCCGCTCGGGCGCGGTGCTATGCTGAGCCCCAATCCCAAGGAAGGGCTCCACCATGCACAACCGCTTGATCTTCCTGACGCTCCTGGTCGCCGCCGCCTGCGCGGACAAAGGGGGAGACGCCACCGAGACGGGGATCCTCGATCCCGGCGATGACACGGCGGAGCCCGTAGACAACGACGGCGACGGCGCCCCCGCCGGAGAAGACTGCGACGACGACGACGCCACGGTCGGGCCCGACGCCGCGGAGACCTGCGACGGCCGGGACAACAACTGCGACGGCTCCGTCGATGAGGGCGCGCTCCTCACCTTCTACGCCGACGGGGACGGCGACGGCTACGGGGATGACGCCTTGCCCGTCGAGGCCTGCGAGGCGCCCGAGGGCTACGCCGCCCAAGGCGAAGACTGCGACGACGGCGACCCCGCGGTGAACCCCGGCGCCGCCGAGACCGACTGCGCCGACCCCAAGGACTACAACTGCGACGGCTCGACGGGCTTCGCCGACGCCGACGCCGACGGCTACCCCGCCTGCCAAGACTGCGACGACAGCGCCGCCGAGGCCCACCCCGACGCCGAGGAGCGCTGCGACGGCCGCGACAACGACTGCGACTCGGTGACCGACGAGGACGACGCCGTCGACGCCCCGAGCTGGTACGCCGACGCCGACGGTGACGGCCACGGCGACGCCGACTTCCCCATCGCCGCCTGCGCCGAGCCCGAGGGCTACGTCAGCGCCGCGGACGACTGCGACGACGGCGACCCCGAGGTGAACCCCGACGCCCAAGAGGTCTGCGACGCGCTGGACAACGACTGCGACGGCGACATCGACGACGCGGACCCCAGCGTAGATTTAAGCGGCGGCGCCACGACCTACTCCGACGCCGACGGGGACGGCTACGGGGACGCCGACGCGGCGACCTTGGCCTGCGCGGCCCCCGCCGGGGACGTCAGCAACGACGACGACTGCGACGACGACGACGCCAACGTGAACCCCGCCGCCGCCGAGGTCTGTGACGACCTCGACAACGACTGCGACGGCGCCATCGACGACGACGACGCCTCCCTCGACCTCTCCTCGGCCTCGACCTTCTACATCGACGCCGATCTCGACGGCTACGGCGCGGCGTCCGGCGCCATCCGCACCTGCGACCGACCCTCGGGCGCGGTCAGCACGAGCACGGACTGCGACGACAGCGACGCCTCGGTGAGCCCGGCCGCCACGGAGAGCTGTGACGGCGACGACAACGACTGCGACGGCGCCGCAGACGAAGACGACGCCGTGCTCGGCGAAGACGCGGCCTGCGCGGCGAGCTCCTGCGCGGAGATCCTCGCCGCCCGGCCCAGCGCGCCGGACGGGGTGTACAGCGTCACCGTGAGCGGGGTCACCCGGGACATGGTCTGCGACATGACGAGCGACGGCGGCGGCTGGACCTTGGTCGCGAACTTCATCTGGCCGGGGAGCACCGCCGGGGTCTCGGGCTGGACCTCGGGCTCGGCGGTGGGCTCCACCACCTCGGACCTCTCCAAGACCTTTAAGCTCAGCGACGCCGACATCAACACCCTCTCCACGAGCCGCTACCGGGCATCGGGCACGGCGAGCACCTGCACGACGGGGCCCTGCACCGTAGACATCACGCTCTACTGGAGCGCCTCCTGCACCTACAACTCGGGCGCACACTCCACGGGGGCCTGCGCGACGGCGTACCGCGACGTCGGGCTCACCGACGCCTCGGGCTGGACCGACCCCTGCACCTGGCACTACGGGCTCACCTCGGCGAGCTGCTCCCGGGGGGTGCCGGAGATGGGCACGTCCCACATCGGCGATCATGTCTTCGCCGGGGTCGAAGACTCCGGCTCCCACGCCTATGACGGCCGCGCCGGGGAGGATCCTTCGGTCGAGGTGTGGACGCGCTGATCGTCCGTAGGCGCCGCCCCCGCGCCCCAGAGGATAAGCTCCCTCGCCAAGACGAGCGGAGAGCACCCATGGCGCGCGGCGGTCTGTACTACGGCGACTATCTCCAGCTTGAGCGCCTGCTCTCGGCCCAGACCGCCGAGAGCGGGAAGCTCGGGGCCGCGGCCCATGATGAGCTGCTCTTCATCATCGTGCACCAGGCCTACGAGCTCTGGTTCAAGCAGATCCTCTTCGAGATGGACGCCGTGCAGGGCATCTTCTCGACGGATCAGGTCGATGACCGCGACGTCGGCACCGCCGCGCGGCTCTTGGGCCGCATCTGGGAGATCCTCAAGCTCGGCGTGCACCAGCTCGACGTGCTGGAGACGATGACGCCGCTGGACTTCCTCGACTTCCGCGACCACCTCGTCCCCGCCTCGGGCTTCCAGTCCGCGCAGTTCCGGCAGATCGAGGTGCGCCTCGGCCTGCGGCGCCAGGACCGCATCAACTTTGAGGACAAGCCCTTCGACGCCCGGCTGCAGGGCGCCGACCGCGATCGGGTGAACCACACCGAGCAGGCCTCGACGCTCCACGATCAGGTCGAGGCCTGGCTGGAGCGCACCCCGTTCATCGAGATGGGCGGCTTCACCTTCAGGGAGAGCTACCGAAAGGTCGTCACCGACATGCTCGCCCATGACGAGGAGACGATCCGCACGAACCCGCTCCTACAGGACGCCGAGCGTGAGCTGGAGCTCACCGGGCTCAAGCGCGCCCAGCTCAAGTTCGACGCGCTCTTTGACGAGTCCATCCACGCCGCCCAGCGTGAGGAGGGCGGCTGGCGGCTCTCTTGGCGGGCGCTCCAGGCCGCCTTGTTCATCACGCTCTACCGTGACGAGCCCGCGCTCCAGGTGCCCTTCACCTTGCTCTCGCGGCTGATGGACATCGACGAGACCCTCACCATCTGGCGCTACCGCCACAGCCTCATGGTGCAGCGCATGATCGGCCTCAAGATCGGCACGGGGGGCTCGTCCGGCCACCAGTACCTGCGCCGCACCGCCGAGCAGCACCGGGTCTTCGGCGACCTCTTCGCGCTCTCGACCTTCCTCATCCCCCGCTCGGCCTTGCCCCCGCTCCCCGACGCCGTGCGCGCCGAGATGGGGCTCACCTACAGCCGCAAGGCCTGATCCGCGCCGCCCCAAATGGAAAAGCCCCGAGTTCGACCGCGCAGGCAGCGATCGAAGACGGGGCTTATCTACGGGTAGGATAGCGGAGGCTCAGGGCCTCCGCAAGCGCCCGCGAAAAAAAGCGAGGGCGTTAGATCGCCTCCTTCGCCTCTTGATCCAGCCGATGGGAGAGCTTCTCGTACATGTCCCGGCACTCGTACCGCTCGGGGCGGCTCATGCGCTCGATGCCCGCGCGGGGGTGCACGTTGAAGAAGCCGGTGATGGCGTAAGGCAGGTGGTAACCCCAGCGCAGCTCATCCCGCATCGTGGCGTACTCGTCCACGAGCTCGAGGATGGGGCGCACGTCGTAGCGGGGGTTGTCGAGGTAGAACAGCAGGAGCTCGAGGGGGCAGTTGCCCGCGCCGCGGCCCATGCCGTGCACCGTGGCGTCCACGAAGTCCACACCCTCGTCGATGGCGGCGATGGAGTTCGCGAAGGCCTGCTGCTGGTTGTTGTGCAGGTGCACGCCGACCTTGATGCCTTCGCCCAGGTAGTTCATGTACTTCCGGACGAGGTAACGCACATGGTAGGGGAAGAGCGCGCCGAAGCTGTCGACCAGGGCGACGTTGTCTACGCCGGAGACGGCGAGGCGCTTGAGGCAGGCGTCGACCTCATGGGGATCGAGGGTCGAGACGGCCATGACGTTCATGAAGGTCTCGTAGCCCTGAGACTGGGCACGATCCTTGAGCCGCAGGGCCTCGTCGAGCTGGTGGGCGTAGGTGGCGATACGCACGACGTCGATGACGCTCTCGCCCCGGGCCGGGATGTCCTCAGGGTCGGCCTTGCCCACGTCGAGCATCACGGCGACCTTCATGCGGCGGCGCTCGGGGAGCACGCGGCGAAGGGTGGCCTCGTCGCAGAAGCGCCAAGCGCCGTTCTTCTCGCGGCTGAACGCGCCGTCGCGGCTGCGGTAGCCGATCTCCATGTAGTCAACGCCCGCCTCGTCGAGCGCGGCGGCGGTGCGGCTGACGAGGTCCTCGTCGAAATGCCAGTCGTTGCAGATTCCGCCGTCGCGGATGGTGCAGTCCAGCACCCGGATTCGGCGCCGCCGATCGGTCACGAGCCCGTCGGGACAGCAACGAACACGATAATCCAGGCCCATCGGATACCTCCTGCGCCCGACGTCCTTCGTCGGCGACCCCAAACTTATAGCAGGCCATGACCAACCGCCACCGCCGACTGACCATCCCCCCCATCCGCTGCCCCAAGTGTGGCGTCTCGATGCCAGCGCTTGACCGCTGCGGGGCCTGCGGCGCGCGGTACGGCCAGCGGCTCGGGCTGCCCGCGCTGTACACCGAGGCCGAGGTGCGCGGCACCGATCGCCTCCTGCGGGCGATCTACAACGTCAGCGGCAAGCTCCACGATCCCGCCGTGCGCCTGCTCCTCGGGCCCCTTGACGGCTTCGACGAGCCGACGCTTCGTGAGGCGATCCTCGATCGTTTTCACCCCAAGCCCGACGGCCAGCTCCTCGATCTGGGCTGCGGGACGGGTCAAGAGCTGCTCCGCCTCGCCCGGCGTTACCCCGACGCCGCCTTGGTGGGCGTCGATCTGTCTCCGGGCATGATGCGGGAGTGTGTGCAGAACCTAGAGCGCGCCGGGGTGGAGGCCTGGCTCGCCTTCGCCGACGCCCATCACCTGCCCTTTGAGGACGAGAGCTTCGACGGCCTCATCCACGTCGGCGGGGTGAACAACTTCCGGGACAAGCGGCGGGCGCTCGCCGAGGCGCTGCGGGTGGTGCGGCCCGGGAGCCCGGTGCTCTTTGTGGACGAGCAGCTTGATCCCGCGCGGTCTCACTCCCCCCTTCACCACTTCACCTTTGACCTGCTCACCTGGTACGACCCGGACCCCCGCGCCCCGGCGCACCTCATGCCCCCGGAGGCCGAGCACGTCACCGTGCAGCAGATCTCCCGGTTTTATTACGCCTTGAGCTGCCGCAAACGCCTCAGCGCTTGAGGCCGAAGAGGCGGTCGCCCAAGGTGAAGTGTTCGCCGCCGTCGAAGTCAATCACCGCGCCGTTCAGCCAAGCCGCCCGGGGGTCGAGGAGCAGCTCGACGAGATCGGCGACGTCGGCGACGGTGGTGTGGCGGCCCATGGGGTTGGCCTCGACGACGGCGGCGAGGGTCTCCTCATGGGTGGGCATCCGCTGGAAAGCCGCGGTGGGCGTCGCGCCGAAGCGCAGGCCGTTCGTGCGTACCCCGACCCGGCCCAGCTCGTTGGCCATGTACTTGATGTAGGCGACCAGGGCGGCCTTAGACGCGCCGATGGCGCAGAAGCCCCGGGCGACGATCTCGTCCATGGTGTTCGGCAAGGCGAGGAGCTGGCCGCCCTGACGGATGAGGTTGGCGCTCACGAGGGCCTGGCCCCAGAACAAGAAGGAGTGGGCCATGATCTCGAAGGTCTTGAGCACCTGCTTGGGGTGGAGCTGGAGCTTGGGATCGTCAGAGACGACGAGGCCTGAAGATCCGTCGGCGCAGGAGTGAACGACCATCTCAAGCTGCTCGCCCGCGAGGATCTCCTGGACCCGCTCGGTGAGCCCGGCGATGTTCTCTAGGCGGCCCGCGTCGCCGGTGAGGAGCACGCAGCGGGCGCCGCTCGCCGCCGCAGTGGCCTCCAAAGCCGCCGCCTCGTCCGGGTAGTTGCCACGATGAACGCCGATGATGTTCGCGCCGCCCGTGCTGAGCAGGCGCTCACAGATCGCGCCGCCAGCCCCGACCGTACAGCCCAACACCAACACCCACGGACGCTCCTTCACGACGACTCCAAGCGCAGAACGGGTCTCTTAACCAAGTTCAGGAGCCCTTCACCGCCGCGAGCGCGCACGTCAAGCCCAGGGATCTCCGCGCGGGCCTGGGTCGGCCCCGTCGTGGAGCGGCCGGAGCAGCGCGTCGATGGCCGCGCGCACCTGGGCGTCGAGGGCGGCGACGGGGTCAGGCGCCGAGAGATCGGGTCGGATCGGCCCGGAGATCCGCGTGGTGAGCTTCACCGGGCGTGTGCTCCCGAAGGGTAAGCCGTGGTTGCCGACCGGCAGGCAGATCGGGAGCAAATCGGTGCCGGTGAGGCGTTTGGAGAGCTGGTAACCGTCGCCGATCACGTCGTAGAGCTCGTCCGCGCCTTCAGTCACGAAGACCACGACGGGCAGCTCGTACCGCAGGGCGAGGCGGGCGTAGCCCTGGCGCTGGCCCCAGTCGCGGGTGTAACGCAACCGACTCGAACGGAAACACTCCCGGCTGCCGCCCGGGAGCACCAGCAGCGGCTCCCCGGCGCCGAGGAGCGCCCCGAGGCCGGGCTCTTCGCCGCTCACGAGGCCGACGCCCCGACAGAGCCCCGCCATGCCCGGCACACCGAACCAGAAGGCGTGGGACACCCCCCGCACCGCACGCCCGCGCCGCCGGTAGAGCGCCATCGCCAACAAGAAGGCGTCGATGGCCGGGCGCCCGTGGTACCCGACGAGCAGACAGGGGCCGTCGAGCACCCGGTCGAGCCCCAAGATGTGGTGGTCGTGACGGCGCGCGAGCCGGGCGAACAGCGGCATCACACGCCCGAGGAGCGCGGGGTCTACGCCGCCGGGGCCCTCGCCGGGCCGCCCGTCTCCAGGGCCGCTAATCCACACGCAGGACCGCCGCGCCGTAGGCCACGCCCGCGCCGATGGCCATCATGAGCACCCGATCGCCGGGCTTGGGGCCGTCCGCCCGGGTGAACAGCGCGTCGAGGCCGAGGGGGACGAGGGCGCTCGGCACGTTGCCCGTGCGGTGCACCACCCGCGGCACGCGGTCCGAGGGCAGGTTGAGCCGGGTGATGAGGCGCTCCAACCACACGGCGTTCGGCTGGTGAGGCGCCACCCAGTCCACCTCGGCCATGGTGAGCCCGGCCTCGTCGAGGGCCGCCTGAATCACCTGGGGGAGCAGCTCCTCGACCATCGTGCGCATCAGCCGCCCCGAGGCCGCGAAATGAATCTGGCCCTCGGGCCGGAGCGTGTCCTGGGGGGACGGCACAAAGAGGCTCTGGAGCATGTCGCCGCGCTGGCGGTGAACGGACGAGAGCAAGGCCCCCTGCCCTCGCGCCGGGCCGAGCACCACCGCCGCCGCGCCGTCGCCGAAGAGCGGGAAGGTGCGGTGGTCCAGCGGGTTCAGGAGCGTCCGGGTGACGAGCTCCGAGGCGACGATGAGCACCGGGGACTCCCCCGTCGCGACCAGCCGCGCGCCGAGGTCCAAGGCGGTGAGGAAGCCGTGGCAGCCGTTGTTGACGTCGAAGGCGCCGCAGGTGGCGCCCAGGCTGTCCATGACGGTGTTGACCGTGGCCGGGCCGCGCCGGTCGCCGCCGTGGGAGCAGGTGAGCAGCACCCGGGCGAGCTCTCCGGGGGCGACGCCCGCCCGCGCCAGGGCGATCTTCGCCGCCTCGGCGCCCATCGACCCGACGCTCTCCTCCGGCCCCGCGGCGTGGCGGCTCAAGATGCCGGTGACGTCCTCGATGGCCTCCGCCGTGGTCAGGCCCGGGCTACGCGCCAGCCAGTCACGGTTGGGGATGGCCTCGCCAGGGAGGTAGACGCCGGTGCCCAGCACCCGCAGCGGGAGCGCGCTCACAAGACCTCAAAGAGCTGGATGGGCTCCTGTCGCCCCTTGACGTGGGTCAGCTCAAGGCGGCGGGTCAAAAAAGCGCCGATGGGCATCGCCGCCAGGGTGGACTCGGAGATGAGCACCTGGCCGGGACCGGCGACGCCGCAGATGCGGGACGCGATGTTCACGACGTCGCCGATGGCGGTGTACTCCATGCGGTCCTCGCTGCCGACGTTGCCCACCGACACCTCGCCGGTGTTGATGCCGAGGCCCATGCCCGGGATACGCGTGCCCCGGCGCTCCATTCCCTGCAGCCAAGAGGTCATCACCTCCTGCATCTCCCGGGCGGCGAGCACCGCGGACAAGGCGTGGTCGGGGGACTCCACCGGGGCGCCAAAGATGGCCATGAGGCCGTCGCCCAGGTACTTGTCGAGGGTGCCGCCGTGCTTGAACAAGATCGGCGTGATGAGCGAGAAGATCTGGTTCAGGGTGTCGACGACGACGTTGGAGGGCATCGACGCCGACCACTGGGTGAAGCCGCGCACGTCGGTGAACAACAACGTCACCTTCATCTTGCGGGCGCCCAAGATCGCGAGGTCGGGGTCGGACATGACCGCGGCGGCGACCTCTTTGGAGAGGTACCGCTGGAGCTGGCGCTGCTGGCCCTTGAGCTCCTCCTGCTGGCGGATCTCTTGCTCAAGCTGGCGGTCGAGGCGGGCGATGTCGATGGCGAAGCCGGCCTGGGACGCCAACATGCTCACGAGCTGGGGGTCCATCGTCGGCACGGTGTCGCCCTGGGCGTCGGTCTCGAGGTAGACGACGCCGACGATCTGCCCGATGGACTCGGAGTGCGCGATGGTCGTCAGCTCGGGCACGCTCATCGTCATCACCGCCTCTTGGCGGCGGCGGACCTCGTCCGGGCGCCCCTCCAGCTCGGGCAACAAGGAGCGCAGGGGCACGACGACGGCGTACACCGGGCCGTTCTCCCCGCCGCGCAGCCGGGTGGGCTCACGCTCCAAGGTGACCACGGCGCCGGAGTCGATCACCCGGGTGAGCAGGGCCTCGGGCAGCTCAAAGCCGTCGATGGAGATCGGGCGGCGGTGGGCGTCGCGGCCGAGCTCGGGGCGCAGCTCGCCGCTGCGGTCGTCCAGGAGCAGCATCGCCGCGCGCTCGGCGACGACGACGTCGATGAGGCGGTCGAGCACGAGGCAGACGAGGTCGTTGCGGCTGCGCACCGAGGCGAGGAGCTGGGCGAGCTGGTTCACCATCGAGAGGCGGTACTCGCGCTGGGCGAGGCGGGCGTGCTCGACGGCGTTGGACAAGAAGCCGGAGAACGCCCGCACCCGGGGCGCGATCTCCCGCAAGGTCGCCGTGGTGAGCGGCGAGGCCGCCGCGGGGTGGAGCACGACGGCGCCAAAGGGCGGGGTGCGGCCCGCGCCGCCGCCGGGGGGGCTCGGGCGCACGAGGGGGTACACCCAGCAGCCGGAGTCTTTGGCCTGGACGACGACGCTGTCGATGCGCTCGACGTCCTTGAGCAAGGCGCGCACGTCGGGGGGCAGGTCTACGCCGACGCCCAGCGCGCCGCCGGAGGCGTCATGGCCGATGAGCAGCTCCGCCGTGTCGGCGCTCGACGCCAACCACACCCAGCGGCGGCTCACCGGCACGAGCTCCCCGACCTGGAGCAGCACGGCCTCGGCGACCTCGTTGATGTCTAAGGACCAGGTCAGGCGGGAGATCTGCTCAGGCGCTAAAGCGTGGGCGTCGCTCGCGGCGCCGAGCGCGCTCATCCGGGAGCTGATCATCGACGCCAGCCCCGCCTGGGCCTGCAGGGCCAAGGCGCGGCGGACGAGGTGGTCGTTGCCCAGGCGCTCAAAGATGCCGACGGCCTCCTGCAGCCGGTCCTCAGCGGCGCTGGGATCGTCCGCGGCGGTCACCCGGGCGAGCTTGAGCAGGGCGAGGCCGAGCTGAATCGGGTTCTCAAGGGCCTTCGCGAGCTGCAGGGCGCGCTCGGCGGCGACGACGGCGTCACGCTGGCGGCCGAGCTTAAACAGGGCGTGGGCCCTCACCCGGGTTCCGACGAGCTCGTTGTACTCGTTGCGGGTGTCCTCGGCCTTCGCCGACTCGATGGCGCGCTCCGCGGCCATCAGCGCGCGGTGGTGCTCCCCGAGCTCCATGAGCAGGTCGGCGAGCACCCAGTCGATGGTCTGCAACAGCAGCGGCGCGTCCACCTCGGGATCACTCGCCAGGCGCCGGGCCTCGTCGAGCAGCTCCAGGCGGCGCTGGGCCGGGCCCGGGCAGCGGGCGGTGTACAAGGCGCGCTCGGCGTCGGAGAAGCGGCCGATGTGGCGCATCTCCTCGATGATGCGGTGGGCGCGGTCGTACAGCCCGGCCTCGATGTACGCCCAGGCCAAGCAGCGGTTGATCATCTCCGTGGTCTGAGGCCGCAAGGTCACGCGGATGCCGCGGAACCGCGTCATCTCGAGCTCAAGGGCTAGGAGCTCCCCGCGCCGGGCGTGGTGCAGGGCGACGGCGAGTAAGGTCGAGGCGTCGAGGAACAGCGTGTGGTAGCGGCTCCCCGTCATGTTGGGGTCGCGCAGGCGGTCGAGGGCCCGGGGGAGCCCGCGGGCGGCGTCCATCGCGGCCAAAGAGATGAGCACGGCGCCGTAGATCGCCTGGTGGCGGTCGTAGGGGCCGACCTCACGCCCCGCCGGGCCCGTGAGCACACCCAGCGCGTGGTCCAGGCGCGACTGCAGCGCCCGGGGGCGGCCCTGCAGGGGGTACATCACGCAGACGGAGAGGTCGTTGAGCGCCCCCGCCGTCGAGTCGAGCTTCGGCACCAGGGGCGCGACGAAGGACTCCGACTCGGAGTAGGCCTGCCCGAACTGGCCCATCCAAGCCATCGAGATGATGCGGCGCACCGCCGCGAGCACCAGCCGCCCGTAGAGCGCCTTGATGTCGCGGAACTTGAACGAGGGGTGCGCCCGGGCGAGCATGAAGCCTGACACGACGAGCGCGAGGGTGACGCCGAGCACACCGAGTCGACGGCGCCACACCGGCACCCGGGAGAGCACACCGAGCTCCATCAGCCGCGTGCTCATCGCCTGCCCCCGGGCCGCGCAGGCCACAGGGTCGAGGGTGAACAGCACGTTGAGCAGGAGCATCTCGTTCTCGTCGCGCTCCCCGTTGGGCACATAGGGCTGCCGGGCGAGCAGCTCGTCCACCCAGGTGAGGATCTGCACGGCCTCCTCTTGGGCCTGCAGCTCAAAGGCGCGGCGCCCAGCCTCCTGCACGAGCGGCAGCGCCGCGTTGGCCCGGCCCGCGAGCATGAGGTTTCGGCCGAGCTCGGCGCCGCTGTACACCGCGCCGTAGGCGTCGCGCAGGGCGCGCATGGCGTCGGCGAGGCGGCCATGCAGCGTCCGGGCCCGGTCCGGGCCGACCCCTTGGCGGATACGATCCGCCATGAAGGCGTGCTGCAGGCTCACGAGGTCGTCGTCTTGGGAGACGATGTCTTGGTCGAGGAGATCCTGAACCAGCTCGCCCAGGGGCCGATCCGGGGCCAAGGCGCGCTGCAGGAGCAGGCGATCCAGGGGCCGCCCGGCCACGGCGAGCAGCTCCGCGAGGCCCTTGGCGTCGGGGGGGCAGCGCTCCAGGCGGGTGTAGACCCCGTCCACCAGCGCCGTCGGCAGGCGCAGGTCGTCCAGGCGCTCGGGGAGGTTCCAGCGCCCGCGGCGGTAGGCGATCTGGCCGTCCTCGACGAGGTAACGCAGCAGCTCGTGCAAGAAGTAGGGGTTGCCCGCCGTCTCGGCGAGGAGCACGGCGATCAGCTCGTCGCTGGGGTTCTCGATGGCGAACTGGCGCTGGAGCAGGTCACGGACGGCGTGTTTGTCAAACGGGCCGAGGTTCAGCTCGATCTGGGGGTGCTCGTCGATGAGCCGGGAGAGGCTCGGCGCCTGGGCCAGCTCATCGGAGCGCGCCCCGCCCAAGAGCAGCAGCGGCTCACGCTGGCCCCGGCGGCTCAGCACCCGCTCAAAGAGCTCGATGGTGTGGCGATCGGCCCAGTGCAGGTCGTCGACGACCAAGAGCACCATCTGCTCGCGGCAGAGGCTGCGTAAAAACGCCTCCAAGGCGTCGAGGCGGCGAAGCACCTCGGCGTCCTTGTCGTCTAAGCTCGGGGCGGGCTCGACGTCGGGGTAGAGGCGCCGGAGCTGGTCCGACACACGCACCAAGGCCGGCGCGGCCTCTTGCAGCGCGGGATCTTGGCGCGCCGCGGCGGACTGGAACGCCGGGGCCAAGGCGTCGAGCACCGGGCCCAAGGGCATCCGCGCGCCGTGGGTGGCGGCCCCGCGGAACACCAAGGCGCCGCTGACCTGGGCGTCGAGCACCAGCTCGTCGAGGAGCCGGGACTTGCCCGAGCCCGCCGTGGCCGTGAGCAGCACCACCTCGGACTGCCCCTCCCGGGCGCGGCCCTCGGCGTCGCGGAGCACCTGCAGCTCCCGGGCCCGACCGACCAAGGCCGGGGTGGCGAGGTAGCTGCGCTTCTGCTCCTCGGAGAGCTCGACCGCCTTGGCGCCGGAGAGCCGCGCGAGCACCTCAACCACGGCGTCGGCGGAGCTCGGCCGCAGCGACGGCGACGCGGCGACGAGGCTGCGGATGAGCCGGGTCAACGGCGCCGGGTAGGAGTTGATCGGCGTGAGATCGAGCCAGGTGCTCGACGTGCGGGTGAGCGCCCCGCCTTGGGTGCGGGTCTGCCGGGGGAGCGCCCCGGTGAGCCCCTGAAACATCAGGACGCCCAAGGAGTAGAGGTCCGAGCGCACGCCGCGCTCACCGCCGTGGAAGGCCTCGGGCGGCAGGTGGGACAAGGTGCCGGAGATGCGCCCGCCGCCCGCGTCGAAGGGGCTCACGAGGCCGAAGTCGAGGAGGATCACCCGCTCGACCCGGCCGTCCTCGTGGAGCTGCACCCGCACGTTCGACGCCTTGATGTCGCGGTGCACGACCCGGCGGGAGTGAACGAAGCCCAGGGCGTAGGCGAGCTGGGTGAAGATCTCGTAGTACCGCGCGGGCGCGAGGGGCAAGAGCTGGGTGAGATCGACGCCCTCGACGAGCTCCATCGAGAAGTACGGCACCCCTGGGCGCACCTGGCCGTAGTCGTAGACCTCGGGCACGTTCGGGTGCCGCAGACGGCGTAAAGACGCGAACTCCTGCTGGAAATGCAGGAGCCCCCGCTCGCTCACACCGCCGGGCAGATCGAGCACCTTGAGCGCCACGACACGCCCCATAAGCTGATCGACGGCCTTGAGCACCGCCCCCATGCCGCCGTGCCCCAACACGGTCTCGACGCGATAACGCCCGTCGATCAGCTCTGGCAGGTCCAAGCTTGGGATCACAGGGCGCGCGTAGCCTCGTTCTGGAGCGCTCACCTTAACGCGCGGCGCCCATTCACCCAAGGAATGACACGCCCCTGCCCGAGGAAAGCCGCTCGCCCGCGAAGAATGGGCTTATGCGGCCTGGGCGCGGGCGACGGCGTCGAGCTCCTTGACAAGGGCGAGCTGGCGGCAACGCGGCAGCCGCGCGCAGCGGAGGCAGTGGTGATCCCGCTTCTCCGGCAGGCTGGCGATGGGCTGGCGCGAGAAGCCGAGGGCCTCAAAGGGCGCGGCGTCCGGGGCCATCACGAAGGCCCGGGACACGCCCAAGGCGCGGGCCTCGTCCAGGGCCGCGTCGAGGAGCAGGCTGAGCTGATCCGCGTCTTGCCAGACCACGGCGCCGACCTCGGCCAGATCCTCGCTCAAGAGGCTCACCGACGCGAGCCCAACCAGCTCGCCGCGCGCCTCAACGACGACGTAGTCGCGGAGGCGCTCGACGACGGCGCGGGCGCTTCGGGGCAGAAGGGCCTCGTTGCGCACGCCAGGCGCCATCAGCTCGATCATGCGGGGGACATCGCGGACAGTGGGCTTACGAAGGACGAGCATCCGAGGGGTCTCACGGCAGGATTGGACGCATACTTATGCACCGTTATGCATGATCATGCAAGCCCTTCGGGCGTAAGCCGCCGCGTGACGAACGCCGCCCGGATGGCGGCGTGCCGTGAGGATCCTGCTCAGACGCCGAGATCAGCGCCTGAAGCGCCCCCAGAGCTGCTGGGGGATCCCCCGCGTGAGGCGATCGGCGGAGCTCAAGAGCCGCCAGGTCGGCGAGCGGACCACCGCGGCGAGCTCATCCTCCGCCCGGGCCAGCCGCACGGCCATGCCCGCGCCGGGGTCCTCCACGGGCTCGGCCCTCCGCGGCGCGCGCAGCCAGCGCAGGAGCGGCGCGGCGGTCTGCTCCACCGTCGCCCGGGCGCCGAGGTAACCCTGGAGCCGGCTCGACGCCGCGCCGTCTTCGCCCTCCCGCCAGAGGTGCTCGATGCCCGCGGCCAGAGACTCGGGGGAGCCCGGCTCGACGAGGTGCAGGAGCCGCACCCCGGCGAGCTCCCGGGCCAGCTCACAGCGC
>JAKLKD010000091.1 GCA_023150845.1 Myxococcota bacterium
GGCCCCGCCCGCGGCGGCGGCGGCCTCGGCGTCAACGGCGGCGGCGAGGCTGTTCGTGGGCTGCGTCGTGGCGGCGGCGCCACCACCCCCGGCGAAGAGCGTCACGCCGACGAGCAGGGTGCCCGTGAGCGCGATCACCGCCGAGGTGGCCGTCCAGCGGCGCACCTTGCGGGTGAGATCCCAGGTGAGCTGCTCCAGGTAGGCGTTCTCCGAGCGCAGGCGGCGGGCCTCCTCGCGTAAGGTCTTCAGCTCGACGTTGGCGCGGGCGGCGACACGCTCACCCTGGCTGTCGCCCAGCTCACCCTGGCGCCCGGCCTCGATCTGGTCCCGGAGCTCCTGGGGCGCGCGAACGCCGCAGGCCGCGGCCTGGTCGAGCTGGGAGAGCGCGTCGGCGAAACGACCCTGGGCCACCATCACCTTCGCGAGCAGCAGGTGCGCCTGACCGTCGTGGGGGTCGAGGCACAACAGCATCCGCAGGCGGTCGCGGGCCTGGCCGAGGTGACCCTCGTTGGCCAGCTCAAGGGCCTCGTCATAGAGCGCGGAGGGCGCGTCGATGCCACGCTCCTCAAGGGCGTCGGCGATCTCGCGGAGGCCCTGAGAGTCAGAGCCGCGGGGATGGTCGTCGAAGAGGACAGGCTCGTTGTACATGGCGTCGTCTGGGGCGGGAGGGAGAAGAAGGAGGGCGGAGCAGCGGGACAAGAGGCGCTCTGCGTGGGGGGCACGCCGGAGCGCCGGGCTAGGCGCTGGGAGCGCCCAGGGAGGGGATCGTGAATACACCTTGATCTCATTTCTCTTGCCTTGTCAAGAGTTCACCTCAAAAAGTTCCTTTAAGAAGATCCTTGGGGCTCGGCGGAGGCCTCGCGGAGAGGGGGGCGCTGGCGGGCCATCAGGTTAAGGGCGCGGATCTTCCCCGGAGCCCTCTCGTTATGCCCGCACCGCCGCGTCGTGGCCCCCCTCGCCCCAGCGGGCCCCCTGGCCGTCCCCAGCAGGGCCCCCGCGAGCTGCTCACCGTCACCCCGGACGCCTGGACCCAGCGCGGCGAGGCCGTCGTGCATGGCGACAAGCCCCTCTTGGTCTGGGCGGGGATCCCCGGCGAGAAGTCTCTGGTGCGCCTCCAGCACGAGGGCATGAACCAGGGCCGCGCCCGCTGGGTCGAGGCCCGCAGCCCGCACCCCCTCCGCGTCCAGCCCCCCTGCGACCGCTACGACCTCTGCGGCGGCTGCCCCCTGATGCACCTCAACGGCGAGGGCCAGGACCGCGCCCGCCGGGCGCTCTTGCGCGACACCTTCAAGGCCCAGGGCCTCGTCCTGGACGACGGCGTCGTCGAGCCCATCGTCGCCTCACCGCTCGGCGCCGCGGGCTTTCGCCATGTCGTGAAGGTCATCGCGGGCTGGTCCGACCACGGCCACCCCCGCTTCGGCGCCCCGAGCCGCGGCACCCGCTCCGTCGTGCCGATCCCCGATTGCCACGTCATCACCCCGGTGCTCCGGGAGGTGATGAAGAAGATGGCCTTCTTGGCCATCGACCACGACCTGCGCCCCTGGTCTGAAGACGGCCAAGGGGTGGTGCGCTGGATGATCGCCCGGCAGTCCTCGGTCACCGGCGAGGTGCTCGTCACCTTGGTCGCCGGGCGCTCCAGCCCCGGCATCGGCCGCTGGGCCGAGGCGCTCTCGGGTGAGCACGCCGCGGTCACCGGCATCCACCTGCACCTCAACGAGGGCCCCGGGAACAGCATCTTCGGCCGGGACGGCCAGGGCCTCGTCGGCACGACGAACCTCTTGGGCGGCTGGACGATCCCCGAGCGCCTCCACGGCGTCAACCTGCGCGTCGGCCCCGGCGACTTCTACCAGACGAACCCCGCCGTCGCGAACCTCATCGCCCGGGACCTCGTGCAGCTCGCCCAGATCAAGCCCGGCGTGCCTGTCGTGGACCTCTACTGCGGCGTCGGCGGCTTCACCCTCGTCATGGCGAAGCAGGCGGGCTGGGCGCTCGGCGTCGAGTCCAATGAGGGCGCCGTGCGCCGCGCCAAAGAGAGCGCCCAGGTCGAGCACATCCCAGCGGAGTTCATCGCCGCCGAGGTCGCCGAGGCCGCCCCCGCCCTCGCCCAGCGCCTCGCCGGGCGCCGCCCCGTCGTGCTCGTCAACCCCGCGCGCCGTGGTCTGGAGGAGGGCGTCGCCGAGGCGATCCGAAACCTGCGCCCCCGCCGGGTGCTCTACCTGAGCTGCAACCCCAGCGCCTTGGCCCGGGATCTCCGCGGCTTCCAAGCGGAGGGTTGGCGGGTCACCCACATCCGGCCCTACGACATGTTCCCCAACACCGCACATCTTGAGGTGCTCGCGGTGCTGGAGGCCCCTGAGCTGGCCGAGGACGAGGACGAGGCGTCGCTCCGCGCCCCCCAGCGCCGCCGGGTGCGTGCTTGACCGCTCGTTGACAACCAGCGCGAGGGGGCTTCCAATTGGGCGCCGAGCCTGACTACAATGCACGGCTCGCCCCCTCACGCTGGAGCCCCCCTCGTGATCTCTCTGCTCTCCTTGCTGACGCTCTCCGTGACCGCCGCCCACGCGGAGACGCCGGTGTTCGTCGCCGACCTGCAGCCCTCCAACGCCGACAGCGTCGGCATGGCGGCCCTGGTCACGACCTACCTCACCGACCGCCTCGCCCAAGAGGCGGACCTGCGGGTGATCGACGTCGATAGCGCCCCCCGCGTCGGCGAGATGAGCGCCGCGAAGTACCTCGCGAGCTGCCCGCCGGGCCAGAGCATCGGCTGCGCGTTCTTGGTCGGCGACGCCGCCCAGGCCGAGTACGCCATCGCCGGGACCTTAGAGAGCTACGGCCAGGCCCACAAGATCGACCTCGTGATCTTGGACGTCGGCGAGGCCCGGGAGGCCGTGAGCTTCACCATCGACCTCGGCCTCGGCGACGAGCAGCAGCTCGCTGAGGACGTCGCCGCGCTCTTACGCTCGGTGATCGACGGCGAGACCGGCCTGGAGGAGGACATCCGCGATCTCGGCGGCACGGCCACGGACACCGTCGAGATCGACAAGGACGCCGTCGCCGCCCAGCTTGAGCGCCTCGCCGAGGACCTCGGCGGCGCCGTGGCCAGCGGCCGCGAGGACCGCACCCTGGAGGAGACCGAGTACACCATGGACGACCTCGCGTCGGACATGAACACCGACGGGTCGAAGCCTTGGGAGCAGCTCGGCATGACCCCCGGCGAGTACCTGCGCTTCAAGAACTCCGGTCTGCCCCTGTCCTCCTGGAAGAAGCTCTCCGCCGGGCGCCGCTTCCAGCTCCTCCTGCGCCCGACCGTCGGTGTCAGCCGGGGCGCCTGGTCGACGGTCTACGACGGCCGCTACGCCCTGGACCCCTCGACCCTTGAGATTGTCGAGACCTACGCCTACCAGGCCCGGGTCGGCGGCACCGGCGTCGAGGCCGGCGGCTGGGTGGGCTTCGGCCTCACCCCCACCGTTGAGGTCTCCTTGGGCGGCGGCATGACCACCGGGCGCTTCAGCGCGGCGATCACCCAAGAGATCGTCGGCACGCCGAACCTCGCGGACGAGGCCGAGAGCTTCGGCGCCATCAACGCCTGGGGCGGCGCCCGGGCCTACTGGGTGCCCCGGCCCACCTCCAAGGTGCGGCCCACGGCCGGCGCCGGGGTGATGTTGGCCCGGGGTCCCGGCCTCGACAGCTACCTCGTGCCCCCGGCCCACATGCCCATCTTCTCCGGGCCCTGGCAGCTCATGGCCGAGGCGATCGGCGGCGTCGAGGCCAGCATCTCCGAGAGCGTCGACTTCTACGCCCTCGTTCCGGTGAGCGTGCTCGTCGCGGGCCAGCTCACCGAGACCTACAGCGTCGGGGTCGGCGGCCTCGCGGACAAGGTCACGCCGACGGATCCCGCCCCCCTCGGCGCGGGCCTGGAGCTCGGCGTGACCATTCGCCTCTTGGGGAAGGCCGCGAGCAGCGCCGATCTCGAAGAAGAAGAAGATCTGTAAACGGCGCGTTGACGGTTTCGCCCAGGACGCGAGCCCGAGATACAAGGGCGCTTCTTTCGGAGGACGCCGGCATGGGCCAGCCCGCCGAGCGCGAACAGGCGACCACGCTCTTTGGTCGTTGGGCGCTCTTCATTCTGCGGAATCACCGCGCGGCGACCGCCGTGGTGGCGCTGCTCACGCTCCTGGCCCTCGCCTCCGCCTCCCGCCTGACGGTCAACTCGGACCTGCTCGCGCTGATGCCGCCGAAAGACCCGGCGATCATCGCGCTGCGGGAGCTTGAGGCCGAAGAGGGGGGCGTCAACCTCGTCACCATCACCGTGCGCGGCAAACGGGAGGACACCAAGCCCTTCCTCAACGACCTGCAGGCGGCCCTGGAGGCCGACGACAAGGTCGATTACGCCGTCCACGACATCGACGATGAGCTGGCCTGGCGCCTCGGCGTGTTGACCTTCTCCCAAGACGAGCTCGTCTCGATCCGGGAGCGCCTGCAAGGCGCGCTCTCCTTGGGGCCCGCCGTCGCGAACCCCTTCATCGCCGCGCGGCTCCTCGACCTCGGCCCGATGACGGAGAAGCTCGGCGGCGCCGACGCCCGCTCGGGGCTCATGGCGAACGGCGACATGGAGCGCCTCGTCATCCGGCCCAACGGCCGCGCCCGGGACCTGCCCTTCGCGCGCTCCCTCATGAGCTTCATCCAGACGACCATCGAGTCCCTCGACCCCGAGTCGCGGCGGGTGGAGGTCGTCTACATCTCCGGCGCCTACAAGTTCAACGTCGAAGACTACGAGGGTGTGCTCGCCGACTCCAAGCTCACCGGCACCATCAGCCTCGTGCTGGTCTTGGGCCTGATGCTCGTCGCGATGCGTGACCTGCGGGCGCTCTTGCTCATCTTTACGCCCCTGGTGGTCGGCACGGTCTGGGCCTTCGGCTTCGCGGGGGTCACCGTCGGGGTGCTCAACACCTTCACGAGCATCCTCGGCGCGCTCCTCTTGGGCCTCGGCATCGACTTCTCGATCCACCTCTACCTGCGATACCGCGAGGAGCGGCTGCTCAGCTCGACCCTGGAGGAGGCCGTCGCTCGGGCCTGGGACAAGGTGGGCCCGCCCTCCTTCGCCGCGGCGATCACGACCTTCTTCGGCTTCGGATCCTTGCTGGTCGCGCAGTTCTTGGGCTTCCGCCAGATGGGGCTCCTGCTCGCCTTCGGCGTGCTGCTCTGTTTCTTCGCCGCGCTCACCGTGCTGCCGCTCTTGATCCGCTGGCGGGAGAGCCAGCCGCGCCCCCTGCCGCGCCGCCGCCTGCGCCTGCCCGAGCCCAAGACCCCGCCGACCTACCGGCTGGCGCCCTTGGGCCTCGTGGGCCTGGCGATCATCACCGTGGTCTTCACGGCGTTCATCCCCCGCATCGGCTTCGAGTACGACCTCAGCGAGCTGCGCCGGGACGGCATGGCCTATGAGGATCTCACCAAGCTGGAGCAGGAGCTCACCCGCGCGTCTTACGCGGCGATCGTCGCGTCGTACCCCGACGAGGCCTCGCTCAACGCCGATCACGCCCGGGTGCAGGGCCTCATCGCCGACAAGCAGGTCAAACACATCGGCCGGGCGATGTCCCTGCGCAGCGTCATCCCCGCGGACCAAGACGCCCGCTTGGAGACCCTCCGGGCCATCGTCGCGCTCACCCAGCACCCCAACTACGGCTTCTTGCCCGCGTCGATCCGCCAGAACCTCGACCAGCTCGGCACCCGCAACCTCAACCCCGTCACGGCGAGCGACCTCCCCCGGGGCCTGCAGCACCTGCTCGGCGCCGCCGACGGCCGTTACCGCATGATGATCTTCCCCTCGGGCAACATGTGGGATCTCCGTGAGGTCCACGCGCTCAAGGAGGAGGTCAAGGCCACCTTCCCCAACGGCGACGTCGCCGGGGAGTACCTGGCCTTGGGCACGCTCTACAACGTGGTCCGCCAAGACGCGCCGCTCGTCGCGGGCCTCGCGTTTGTGCTCGTCGTGCTGGGTACCTTCTTGGACACCCGCCGGGTGATGCCCGCCTTGGCCTCCATCGCCGTGCTCGTCACGGGCATGTTGTGGGCCGGGGGCATGGTGAGCCTCTTCGGCGTGAAGCTCAGCCTCGTCAACATCGTGGCGATCCCCATCCTCTTGGGCATCGGCGTCGATGTCGTGATCCACATGCTGCACCGCTTCTCCGAGGAGGGCCCCGGCGGCGTGCTGCGGGCGCTCTCCACAACGGGCTTCGCCGCGGGGCTCAGCTCGATGACGACGATCCTCAGCTTCGCGGCGCTCTCCGGCGCGGGCAACCAAGGCATCGAGTCCCTTGGCATGTTGGTGCTGGTGGGCCTCAGCTCGGTGACGATCGGCGCCTTCTTGGTGCTCCCCGTCGGCTGGATGACCATCTGGAAGATCGCCGGAGAGGCCCCCGCCGACACCTTAGACACGACGACGGCGCCGCCGTCGGAATGAGCGCGCTGGGGTCGGTGTCACGGCCCCGTGCTACCCTGTCCTCCCCCTTCGCCCATCAGGAGCCCGACATGAAGGCCAAGTTCACCGCCCTGGCGCTCGCGTTCGCGCTGCCCGCCATCGCCATCGCTGGCGCGACCGCCTCCTCGTTCAAGAAGGAGACCCGCCTCGGCACGAACTACTGGAACGCCCAGTCCGCCATCGACGGGAAGATGGAGACCGCGTGGATGGTCCCCGGCGAGTCCCCGAACCTCGGCGAGTGGATCATGCTCGACCTGCCCAAGGGCAAGATCGACAAGATCGCGATCGTCGGCGGCTTCGCCAAGTCGGACGAGACCTGGACCGACCACCCCCGGATCAAGAAGCTCAAGGTCGACGTCTTGTGCTGCGCGGACAGCGAGCGCTACGAGACGACGGGCACGGCCGAGGTCACCCTTGAGGACAAGCCGGGCTGGCAGACCGTCGACATCGCGGATCTCGCCGTCGGCAGCGAGCTCTTCGGCGGCCGCGTGCGCCTGTCGGTGGTGGAGGTCTACCCCGGCGCGGACTTCCCCAACCTCGGCATCTCCGAGCTCGTCATCCACCTCACGGAGTTTGACGCCAAGGCGGAGCTCGGCGAGGCCTCGGGTGAGCTGCCCGACCACCTCCTGCCCGACCTCATGGACGGCAACGTGAAGACCTTCTGGGCCGCCCCCGCCGCGGGCGCGCGCTTCACCGTGAGCGCCTCGGGCTACGGCGTGTCCTCCGTGCAGCTTGAGGCTGGCCCCAAAGACTTCGCCCGCCCCAAGAAGGTGAAGGTCATCGCCAACGGCCGCGAGACGATCTCCGAGCTCGCTGACAAGCCCGGGATGCAGGCCGCGCTCGTGCCTTCGGTCACCGGCTACACCGGCTCGGCCTGGGGTGACATCGCCGTCGAGATCCTCGAGGTCTACCCCGGCGCCAAGAGCCAAGAGGTCGCCATCGCCGAGGTCAAGGTGAAGGCGACGAACTTCGAGGGGCTCTGATCCTCTCCTGATCGGCGCCGACGCCCTCGGCGCTGCCACCGCGCGGGCCCCAAGGATCCTCCTTCGGGGCCCGCGCCTGTTTTTTGCGCTGGGCCCAGAGAAGACGACAGAGATCAGGCTCAAAAAACGAGACTCGCGCTATCCTGATGGCCTACCCCCTCGGAATCGGAGCCGGGATGCTCGAGTACCAGCCCAAGTCGAAGTCTTCGCCGAACAACCCCAAGTCGAGCCAGGCCGAGGCCGACCAGAGCGGCCAGACGTCTAGCCTCACGGCCCAGAGCAACTCGGCCCAGGGCGCGCAGCTCGGGCTCAACGAGGGCTCTTGGTTCTCGTCTGGCGCCACCGAGAAGAAGTCGTCCAGCTCTTGGTTCTCGAGCTGGTTTGGCGGCGGCGAAGAGACCCAGAACATGACCCCGGCGCTCGGCCCCGTGGGGGCGAAGAACACCACCACGACCAGCACGGCCTCGGCGACGAAGGCTGAGGTCGCCAAGCCCACGGCGGACCCGAAGGCCACGGCGACGGCGGAGCCCAAGAAGGGCGGCCCCTACACCGACACCTACGCCAGCAAGTCCACGAACCCCGACCTCAAGGTGCCCGAGGGCCAGCTCACCTTCGACGCTGAAGGTACTGAGGGCGGCAAGTGGCACAGCCGCACCGTTCACTGGCCCGGCGGCGCCTCCGGCGTGACCATCGGCCGCGGCTACGACCTCGGCTATAAGTCGGCCAAAGAGATCACGTCCGACTTCACCACGGCGGGCATCGCCGCCTCGGACATCGCCAAGTTCACCCCCGCCGCGGGCAAGACCGGCGAGTCGGCGAAGGAGTGGACGGCCAAACACGCCAAGGATCTCCCCGAGATCACCACCGGCCAGCAGAAGATCCTCTTCGACCTGCTCTACAACCGGCTTGAGGCCGACGTCGTCCGCATCTCCGGCAACTACGCCGAGACCGTCTCGGGCTACGACGAGAACAAGAAGGCCGGCAAGAAGAAGGAGGACTTCGAGGTCAACTGGGCGACCCTGCACCCGGCGATCAAGGATCTCGTCGTCGACCTGCGGTACCGCGGCGACTACACCCCGACGACGCGTAAGTTTGTGCAGCCGCTCATCATCGCCAACGACCTCAAGGGCCTCAGCGCGGTGATGAACGACAAGACCAAGTGGTCGAGCGTGCCCAAGGACCGCTACGACCGCCGCGCCGCGTTCATGCGGGAGGCCGTCGAGCGCGGCACCCCGACGACGGACCTCAAGGGCTCCGCCCCCGTCGCCGCCGACAAGGGTACCGGCGCGGGCACCGGCACCACGAAGGCCGACCCCAAGGCGACCACCCCGGCGGCGACCACCCCGGCGGCGACGCCCCAGGTGGACGCGACCGTCTCCGGCAAGTCCTACACCGTCACCGCGACCAAGCTCAACGTGCGCTCGGCCCCGGACTCCACGAAGGACAACAAGGTCGGCACCTTGGCCAAGGGCGACAAGGTGACCGCCGTGGGCCGGGCGAACGGCTGGCTGCAGATCAAGTACAGCGGCAAAGAGGCCTGGATCTCCGAGGAGCACGTCAAGGAGGTCACCCAGAGCCCCGGCAAGGAGACCCCGGCGGAGGCGAGCGGCTCCAAGACCCTCTCCGGCTCAAGCTGGTACTCCATCGCCAACCAGAACGGCTGGGCCAACTCGACCAAGTTTGAGGACCTGGAGTCCACCTTCGGCGGCAACGCCAAGAAGTTCGTCGAGGGCCTGCGCGGCAGCGGCGCCAAGGTGGACATCACCGCGGGCCTCCGCCACGAGAAGCGCGCGATCCTCATGCACTTCGCCTGGCACGTCGCCAAGGGCACGAAGACCGCCGCCGCGGCGAACGCCTACTGCCAGGGCAAAGGCATCAACATCGAGTGGGACCACGGCGACCTCAAGAAGACGAAGTCCGCCGCCCAGGCGCTCGTGAACTCCTTCGGCCTCGTGCACGCGGCCTCGTTGACCTCGAACCACATGAGCGGTGAGGCCATCGACATGAAGATCACCGGCGTGCCCGACACCCTGACCATCGGCGGCAAGAAGTACACCGCCGGGAAGAAGGGCTCCGGCGTGCTCGACGAGGACAAGGTCGACCACATCGGCAAAGAGATGGGCGTGATCTGGTACGGCGCCGGGGACTACGTTCACTGGTCCAAGACCGGCCGCTGATCCCGGCCTCGGCCTGACAACGCCTCGGGAGCGACCCTCCCGGGGCGTCGTCGTCTCTGGAGCGCTGAACACGCTCAGTGAACGTGTTCAGTCGTTCTTAGGGGGCGCCGCGCGCAGGCGCCGGGCGCGCTCGACGGCGAGGTCGGGGAGATCCTTGAGCGCGGCGAGGATACGCCGGGCCTGCCGCGCGGGCATCGCGGGCACGCCGAGCCAGGTCTCCCGGGCGGGCACGTCGCGGATGACGCCCGAGCCCGCGGCCACCCGCGCGCCGTCGCCGACGCTCAGGTGCTCGGTGAACCCGGCCTGCCCGCCGACGAGCACACCTACGCCGAAGGTGGTGCTCCCGGCGACGCCGACCTGGGCGGCGAGCACACAGGCCGGGCCGAGGCGCACGTTGTGGCCGATCTGCACGAGGTTGTCGAGCTTTGAGCCCCGGCCGATGCGGGTCTCGGTCAAGAAGGCGCGGTCGACGCAGGTGTTCGCGCCGATCTCCACGTCGTCCTCAACCACCAGGCCGCCCACCTGGGGCACCTTCACCGGGCCTTGGGCCGTGGGGTGGTACGAGAAGCCGTCGGCGCCGAGCACGGCCCCGGCGTGAACCCGGCAGCGCCGCCCGACGACGACGCCGGGGTAGAGCACGACCTTGGGGAAGAGGCGGGTGTCGTCGCCGACCACACAGCCCGGCCCGACGATGACCCCCTCGCCGATGCAGACCCGGTCGCCGATGACCGCCCCGGCGCCGATGACGGCGTAGGCGCCGACGGTGACGTCTTGGCCCAGCGCGCCCTCGACGACGGCGCTGGGGTGAACCCCGGCGGCGCGCGCCTCGGGGAAGAGCAGGCCCAGGGCCCGGATGAAGCCGAGCTTCGGGTCGGCGGCGACGAGGACCGTGCGGCCCTCGACGGGGGCCTTGGTGATGAGCACCCCCGCCTCGCCGCTCACCGCGCCTTCAGCGTAGGCGAGCTCCCCGGGGCCCGCGGACTCCAAAGGCGCGACCCCGGTGATCTCCCGGTCGGGGCCGACGAGCGGCAGGCCCAGGGCCTCCGCCAGCCGGGCCGCCGTCGTCGGGCTCACGGGGTCAGCCGGTCGATGGTGCGGGGGAAGGGGATGGTCTCGCGGATGTGGTGGATGCCGCACACCCAGGTCACGAGGCGCTCCAGGCCGAGGCCGAAGCCGCCGTGGGGGGCCGAGCCGTACTTCCGCAGGTCCAAGAACCAGTCGAAGGCCTCGGGCGGCAGCTTGTGCTCGTGGATCTTGCGGATGAGCACGTCCTCCCGGTCCTCACGCTGGCCGCCGCCGATGATCTCGCCGTAGCCCTCCGGCGCCAGCACGTCCACGCCCAAGGCCCGCAGGGGGTTCGTGGGGTCCTCCTTCATGTAGAAGGCCTTGATGGCGGTGGGGAAGTGCGTGACCATGATCGGGCGGTCAAACTGCTGGGTGAGGGCGGTCTCGTGGGGGGCGCCGAAGTCGTCCTCGGGCTCCACGGGCACGCCGAGCTCGGCGAGCTTGGCGCAGGCCTCGTCGTAGGTCATGCGGGGGAAGGGCTTCTGCACCCGCTCCAGCACGCTCACGTCGCGCTCCAAGATCTCCAGGTACTGGCGGCCGCTGGCCAACACCTGGGCCACGACGGTGCAGAGGAAGTCTTCGGCCAGCTCCATGATGTCGGGGAGCTCAGCGAAGGCGACCTCGGGCTCAACCATCCAGAACTCGGTGAGGTGCCGCCGGGTGGCGGACTTCTCGGCGCGGAAGGTGGGCCCGAAGCAGTAGGTCTTGCCAAAGGCGAAGGCCCCGGCCTCTTGGTAGAGCTGCCCGGACTGGCTGAGGTAGGCCTTCTGACCGAAGTACTCGGTCTCGAAGAGCGTCGTGGTGCCCTCACAGGCGTTGGGCGTGAAGATGGGCGAGTCGAGGAGCACGAAGCCGCGGCTGTCGAAGTAGTCGCGGATGGCCTTGGCGCAGAGGTGCCGGATGCGCAGGATGGCGAACTGGCGCTGGCTGCGCAGCCAGAGGTGGCGGTGGTCGTGTAAGAACGCCACGCCGTGCTCTTTGGGGGTGATGGGGTAGTCGTGGGCGTCCTGGAGGACGTGGGCCTCGGCGACGACGAGCTCAAAGCCCACCTTGGAGCGGGGGTCGGCCTTCACGCTGCCGACGATGACCAAGGAGGACTCCTGCCCGGCCCGCTTCACGGCCTCAAACTGCGCCTCGTCGACCTGGCCCTGGCGGAGCACACACTGCATCCGGCCCGTGCCGTCGCGGAGCTGCACGAAGAGGAGCTTGCCCCGGGGCGTCGAGTTGTCGAGCCAGCCGTGCAGCTTGACGGTCTGGCCCTCGTAGCGGGCGATCTCGGAGATGCAGGCGAGGCTGGACATAGGGCGCTCCGGCGGCTTAGCGCGCTCAGCGGCTTTGAGGAGTAGAGGACGTGCTGGGGCCCCTAACCTGCCGCGAGCCCGGCATCCAGGGGGGCTCGGCGCGCGTTGAGAATGAGATCAAATTTGTGATTAAATTGATCTGATTCGAGATAGTTGGATTTTTAGTGATTTTGGCGTCACAAACGAACGATATACAAACAACATACAGAGCACATCTTGTCCGAGGCGCTCGCGTAATTTCTCCAAACAACCCCTGTCGTGGGCGGCTGATCACCTCCGGGTGACGCCTTGTAGCACGTCTCTGGAGGGGTCGTGGGTCATGGCCCGACAAATTATTTTGTAGCTTCCCGAAGGGGGGTCATGTAAGATCGGCGATAGGGTTCAAAAGCCCTGTTTGTACTACACTTCAAATGTCGCCCGCGCACCCCACTCCAGCCAGCGACACCCAATCAACAAGACCTTAAAGATTGTATCAATCTTAAAGGCGATAGGCAGGATGCCGCCATGCCCTATGTTCTCCCAAAGAGTCAGACTCTCTGTCTCAAGGTCGTCTACTATGGCCCCGGTCGGTCAGGAAAGACCACCAACATGGAGCGGCTGCACGCCGAGACCCCCGAGGAGGCGCGCGGTCGGCTGTTGACCTTAGACACCGACGAGGAGCGCACGCTCTTCTTTGACCACTTCCCGGCGCTCGTCGGCAAGCTCGGCGCTTACCGCGTCAAGCTGCACCTCTACAGCGTCCCCGGGCAGTCTTTCTACAACAACACCCGCAAGGCGCTCCTCCAGAACGTCGATGGCGTCGTGTTCGTGGCGGACTCCGACCCGGGCCGTGAGGCGGCGAACCTCACCGCGCTCCAGAACCTCTACGACAACCTCCGGCGCCTGGGCCACGACCCCGAGACCCTGCCCATCGTGTTCCAGTGGAACAAGCGGGATCTCCCCGACGCCACGCCGATCAAGGCCCTGGAGGCCATGCTCAACCCGGAGCGCCGCCCGTCCGTCGCCGCGGCCGCGCACCTGGGCAAAGGCGTGATGGAGACCCGCAACCTCGTCCTGCGGGGCATGTTGAAGCAGGTCCGCGGGCTGCAGGACGTCTCGATCTACGCCCAGACCGCCTGAGCGGGCCAAGCGCGCGCTCAGCTCACCTTGAGGCCCGCCCACATGCGCCGGGCGGCCTCGGTGAAGTTGTCGGGGTGAACCTCGGCGAGGCAGACGAGCTCGTCGCCTTGGTCATGCCCGGGGTTGAGCCGGGCGAAGCAGGCGACGTGGGGGTTCTGAAGCCGGGCCGAGGTGAGGCCGCCGACCTCGGGGAGCACGGCGCCGTTGCCCGGCAGGCGCACCACGCCGCCGTCGTAACGTGCGCCGTACCGTCGCCGGGCGAGCTCATCGATGAGGCGCTGGGCCTCGGGCGGGGTCGGCGCGTCGTAGCGGGGCCAGAAGCGGTGAAAGAACACCGGCAAGAAGCGGTAGGTGCGAAAGCCCGAGCAGATGAGCATCCACCACACCGGCTCGCCCCCGGCCCGCTCACGCAGGCGTAGGGCCGCCTCCAGCCAGCCTCGGGCGAGGGCCGGGCTGCCCCAGGCCGCCTGATCGACGATGGTGTCCCCGGAGAAGAGCGTCCACAAGGCCGCGCCGTCCACCTCTTGGCGCCAGGCGCGCAGGGTCGAGAAGCCGCGCAGGGCGCCGTGGGCGTCGGAGAGGGTGATCACCTCGTCCTTCTCGTCGAGGTCGGCGTCGAAGAGGCTGCGCTCGACGCCCTCAAAGTGGGCGCTGAGCAGGTGGAACATCTGCTCCCGCAGCGGGTCGGTCACGGCGGCGCGGGGGAGCACCTCGGCGCGCAGAGGCGTCATAAGGTGGCGATCTCCAGGCGAGGCACCCGAGGGGCCACGGCGTCGGCGGCGGCGTGGCCCTCCGGCCAAGAGACCAGAAACAAGGCCGCGCGCACCTCGACGGCGCCGTACTGGCGGCGCACCTCGTCGCCGAGCGGGTCGCCGTCGCCGAGGCCCAGGGTGAGCCAGGAGTAGCCCGCCCCCAAGGCGCGGTTGTAGGCGTAGGCGATGAGCGCCGTCGAGAGCGCCTGCTCGTCGTCGTCTTCAGCGGCGAGGTGGGAGAGCGTGGCGTGGCGCAGGGTGGCGCCCGGAGGGGGCAGGCGCGGGACGTTGAGCAGGGGGGCGGCGAGGTTCACGAGGCCCCGGAAGGTCGAGAGCCCGCCCTCGTAGCCGACGACGATGGACTGCTTGTAGGCGGTCTGGTCCCAGAGGGCGACGCAGCCGACGAGGCCGCCGTCGCGCTCGACGACGCTGAAGTCCTCCGGCCGCAGGCCCCGGCAGCGGGCGGGGTCACGGAGGTCGGCCTCGGTCCAGACCGGGGCGAGCTGGTACCGCCGGAGCGAGCGCTGGAGCAGGGCGGCGAGCTCGGGGAGGTCGGCCTCGGTGCCGGGGCGCAGGGCGAGGCCCTGGGGCACCCGCTGGCGGCGCCAGGTCGGCATCGCGAAGGTGCGCACGGTGCCGACGCGGCGGTAGCGGGGGAAACCCTCCAGGTTCGCGCTCAAGAAGCGCAGGGCCGGGGCGTTGTCCTCAAAGATGGTGGTCATGTGTAAGGTCGTCGCCGGGTCGGCCTGGGCCAAGGCCCGCACGGCGTCGAAGCCCCGCTGGAGCATCTGGCGGCGGCCACGGTAGGCCTCCTCCAGCCGCAAGGCGCTGAGGTAGCCCACCTGCACGGGCTCGCGGTCCACCCAGAGCGAGCGGGTGGAGCGGCTGCACAGCCCGAGGACACGCCCGGTGGGGTCGCGGGCGACGATGGCCTCGTGGGTGGGCCCCTCGACGGCGGCGGCCTCGTAAAAGTTGGGCTCCCGGGCGAAGGCGAGGCGGATCGTGCCGTCCATCGCCGTCTCCCGCAGCACGCGGCGCAGCTCGGGCTCGTCCTCGGGGAGGGCGGGCTCAAAGCGGATGTCGCGGGTGGAGTAGACCACCTAGAACGCCGCCGGGAGGAGCTCTCCCCGCCAGGCCGCGTCGCCGAGGGGGTAGTGGTCCCGCAGGGAGACCTCGGCGCGGTGCATCCCGTTGATGAGGTAGAAGTTGCGCCACATGAAGAAGTCGGAGCGGTTCACGGGGTCGAGGCTGCGCTTGAGGATGCTGCGGCGCGAGTAGAACCGCCCCCGGGCGTCTACGCAGCGGCGCTGGAGCTCGTCGGGGCCCATGTGTTTGGGCTGGAAGGGGATCTTGTTGTAGCTGTAGGCCGGGTCGAGCCACCAGGCGTCGTAGAGGAGCCGCCCCTCGTCCTTGAGGCGGCTGTAGAGCGCC
Source organism: Myxococcota bacterium (assembly GCA_023150845.1). GTDB lineage: Bacteria > Myxococcota_A > UBA796 > UBA796 > CAJQPC01 > JADKFE01. The sequence continues at coordinate 15,307 of JAKLKD010000091.1, forward strand.
GTGCCGGGGAAGGGCGTGAGGTGGTTAAACGCCGTGATGTAGAAGGCGTGGCGCTGGGCGAACTCCACGGACTCGTCAAAGCTCGCCGCGGTGTCCTCGTCGTAGCCGAACACGAAGGTGACGTAGAGGCGGATGCCGTGCTTGCGCAGGTTCGCCAGGGCCACCTCGTAGCCGCCCTTCATCGTGTTGAACCCCTTGTCCATCTTCTTGAGGTTCTCGGGGTTGAGGCTCTCAAAGCCGATGAGCACGCCTTGGCAGCCGCTCTCTTTGAGCAGGATCAAGAACTCCTCGTCGTGGGCGGCGTTGATCGACGACTGGCTCACCCAGCGGATGCCCAGGGGCTTGAGCGCCCGGAAGAACTCTTTGGCCTGCTTGAGGTTGGACGTGATGTTGTCGTCCACGAAGAAGAAGAGCTTCTTCGAGCCCTTGAGCGCGCGCAGCTCATCGAGGATGTCGCCGGTCGGGCGGCGGGTCTGGGAGCGGTTGAAGACCGTCTGCACCGCGCAGAACTCGCAGCGGAAGTGGCAGCCGCGGCCGGCCTCGACGAGCCCGATGGGCAGGTACCGTTTGCCCTGGAAGATGCTGCGGTCGGGGCGGCTGCCGTCTAAGGCGGGGCGGCCGACGCCTTGGTAACGTTTCTTCGGCGTCCCAGCGCGGTAATCGTCGATGACCTCCTGCCACACGGCCTCGGCCTCGCCGATGACGATGGACTCGGCGTACTGCTCGACCTCTTCAGGGATGAGGCTCGCGTGAAAGCCGCCCATGACCACGGGCACGCCCCGGCGGCGGTACTCGCTGGCGATCTGGTAGCAGCGCCGGGCGGTGTAGGTCTCGATGGACATCGCCACGAGGTCCGTGGGCTCGTCGAAGGGCAGCTCCTCCATGCGGTCATCGTAGAAGCGCACCTCGACGTCGTTGGGCGTCAGGGCCGCGATGAGCGCCGGGGGCAGGGGCTCCATCTGCCAGGTCTTGATGTACTGCTGGCCGGGGCGGCGGCCGATGCAGGGGTGGATGAGGGTGAGGCGGAAGGGGCGGCTCATGCGGTGGCCCTCTCGTCTGGCGCGCCGTCTTGGCCGATGAACCAGTCGCAGTTGTAGTGCGTGTGCAGGTTGTTCGCGTAAAACCGGTATCCCCAGTTCGACGCGATGGAGAGCGGGATCTGCAGGCGAGACTTCGCGAGGCGCCGCAAGATGTTGCGCCGCTTGTAGACGTACTTCCAGGCCTCCTCGTGGCCCTCCAGGAGCTCTTGTTCGCTCAGGCGGGTGGGCTTAAAGACGACGTGCTGGCCGTCGTAGAGGTCCCAGTTGTGGTGGAGGATGCGGCCCTCTCGGCTGAGGCGCTGGAAGAGCGGCGTGCCGGGGAAGGGCGTCACGATGGCGAAGCGGGGCAGGTCGATGCCCGTCTCGACGCAGAACCGCGCGGTCTCCATGAAGACCTCGGGGCCGTGGCTGTCGAGGCCGAACACGAAGGTGCCCATGAGCGTGATGCCCCGGGCGTGCAGCATCTCGATGAGCTCGATGTAACGGTCGGGCTTGTTGAAGCCCTTGCGGCTGCCGTCGAGGCCGTCGTCGTCGAGGGTCTCGAGGCCGATGAGCAGGCCGGTGCAGCCCGAGCGGGCCATGAGGTCGAGGAGCTCGACGTCGCGCTGCACGAGGCTCGTCGCGAGGCCAAACCACTGGATGCCCAGGGGGATGAAGGCCTCAAACAGCCGCTTCGCGTAGCGCCGGTCGGCGATGAGGTTGAGGTCGATGAACAGGGCCTTCTTCGCCTTCATCTGCCGGATGTCGGCGATGACGTCCTCCACGGGCTTCTGGTAGGGCTTTCGACCCCAGGCCGTAGGGACCACGCAGAAGTCGCAGTCGTGGATGCAGCCCCGGGTGGCCTCAAACACGTTCATCGTGGTGTAGTTGTGGCGCTTGAGCATCTCACGCTTGGGGAAGGGCATCCCGGCGAGGCTGTGGTTCGGGCCCTGGGCGTAGTGGTCCTTGAGCGTCCCGGCGCGCAGGTCACGCAGGAGCTGGGGCCATGTCTCCTCCGCGTACCCCGTCACCAGCACGTCGGCGTGAGCGCGCACGTCTTCAGGCACCAAGGTGACGTGGGGGCCGCCGAAGACGACGGGGATGCCCCGGGCCCGGAAGGGCTTGGCGAGCTCGACCGCCCGACGCGCCGAGCCCGTGATCACCGTCATGCCGACGAGGTCCACGTCGAGATCCTCGGGGATGACCTCGACGCCTTCGTCGTAAATGCGCACCTCCGCGTTGAGCTCCGGCGGCACGAGCGCCGCCAAGGTCGTGAGCGTGAGGGGCGCGTACCGCAGCGACTTCTTGAAGATGCCGCCGCGATGACGGTAGAGCGGCCCTTTGGGCGAGAGCAGCGCGATTCTCATGTCGTTCTCCGAGCAGTTGAGAGTATCGCGGATCCGCGGCGCGGGGGCGCAAAATGTTGAGGGGGCGGGGAGTTGAGCGGCGCGCGCCCCACGCCCACCTCAAGCTACCCGACTCGGCACCCCGCCCGTTGGGATTCTCGCGCCTGCCTCTGGCGCTCCCCCCCGCTTCCAGCCTATTCTACTCGTCCCCCGTCGAGGCCACCGCGATGTCCAGCCCGCTCCTCCTCCTGCTCTTCGCCGCCTGTAAGGGCGCTGATGACGTCTCCAGCGACTCCGCCGCCCCCGATGACACCGGCGTCGAGGAGTCCGAGGTGACCGACGACACCGACGACAGCACCACCGATGACACCAGCATCGACGACAGCGGCGAGCCCTTCGACAGCGAGTGTGAGGAGGCCACGCTCACCGTGCCGACGACGGGGGTCTGCGGGGTGAGCAGCGCCGGGAGCAACGGCTGGGTGCAGCTCCGGGGCCAGGTGCTCGCGCCGCAAGGGGTGATCACCCGGGGCTCGGTGCTCATCAACAGCGAGGGTGAGATCGCCTGCGTCGGCTGTGACTGTGACGACGCCGAGGCCACGGTGATCGACTGCCCCGAGGGCGTGATCTCCCCAGGGCTCATCAACCCCCACGACCACATCACCTACACCGAGGGCGACCCCCTCGCCCCGACGAGCAAACGCTACGACCACCGCCACGACTGGCGCGGCTCGGTCTCGACGCCCTCCAACTCCCAGGATCAAGGGGAGTCTTGGGGTGAGCTTCGCCAGCTCCTCGGCGGCACGACGAGCCTCGTCGGCTCGGGCAGCGCCGAGGGTTTTGTGCGGAACCTCGACGTGTCCGACGACAACGAGGGCCTCAGCCTCCCCGACGTGATGAACCAGACCTTCCCCTTGGGCGACTCCAACGAGAGCCAGAAGACCAACTGCGCCTGGGACTTCAAGGAGTCGGAGCTTGAGGTCTACGGCGCCGGGGCCTACCTCCCCCACGTCGCCGAGGGCATCAACGACCGCGCCCGGGAGGAGTTCCGCTGCCTCTCCAGCTCCTTTGACGGCGCCATCGACGTCACCGAGCCGAACACCGCGCACATTCACTCCATCGGCCTCACGACGGAGGACTACACGAACATGGCCTGGTCCGGCGCCCAGCTCATCTGGTCGCCGCGCAGCAACATCGCGCTCTACGGCCACACCGCCCAGGTCGCCCTGTTCCACAAGCTCGGCGGCGTCATCGCCTTGGGCACGGACTGGACCTACACCGGCAGCATCAACATGACCCGCGAGCTCGCTTGCGCCGCGGAGTACAACGAGCGTAACCTCGGCGGTCTGTTCACCGACCAAGAGATCTGGGAGATGGCCACGGTGAACGGCGCCATCGCCACGGGAAGTGAGCACCTCATCGGCTCGCTCAAGCCGGGCCTCGTCGCCGACATCGCCGTGTTTGACGCCCGGTCGTACTCCGACCACGCCGCGGTGATCAACGCCGAGGCCACGGGCGCCCGCCTGGTGATGCGCGGCGGGGAGGCCCTCTACGGCGAGGAGGCCGTGCTGCAAGGTCTCGGCGTCTCCTGCGAGGCCCTGGACGTCTGCGGCGAGAGCATGGCGATCTGCGCCCAGAGCGAGGTGGGTCGCACCTATGAGAGCCTCGCCTCCTTGATGTCTTCGGCCTACCCCGCGTTCTTCTGTGACGGCTGGCCCGACGACGAGCCCACCTGCCTCCCGGCGCGCTCCGGCGAGTTCACCGGCGAGTCCAGCGACGGCGACCTCGACGGCGACGGGCTCATCAACGACGTCGATAACTGCCCGACCGTGTTTAATCCGCCGCGCACCATGGACGACGGCGCCCAGCCCGACCTCGACTCCGACGGCGTCGGCGACGCCTGCGACGAGAGCCCGCTCCCCGATGACCTCGACGGCGACGGCACCCTCAACAGCCTCGACGTCTGCCCCTTCGACGAGGACGACCAGGCCGACAGCGACGGCGACGGCAAAGGTGACGTCTGTGACGTGTGCCCGGACCAGGCCAACCCCGACTCCGTCTGCCCGCCGCCCCTCACCACGGTGCAGGACGTTCAGGGCGGCTCCGTGTCCGCCGGGGAGAGCGTGACCATCGAGGGCCTCGTGGTCACGGGCCTCGCCTCCAACGGCTTCATGGTCCAGGATCCCGACGCCGCCGACCCCCGCCTGAGCGGCATCTACGTGTTCACGAGCAGCGCCCCGACCGTGCAGCTCCACGACCTCGTCGTCGTGAGCGGTGAGGTGGAGGAGTACTACGACGAGACGGAGATCGTGCTCAGCAGCGTCAAGGTCATCGGCACCGCCACGCCCATCGAGCCCACGCCGGTCACCGTCGCCGAGGCCGCCTCCGAGGACTACGAGGGCGTGCTCATCGTGCTTACCGACGGCTCGGTCACCAACGCGGCCTACAACTGCGCCGTCGATGGCTCAAGCTGCAAAGACACCGGGCTGTGGGAGGTCGGCGGATCCACGGGCGTGGTGCTCTACGACAAGCTCTACACCGACAGCGACTGGGACGCCCAGATCGGCACCTTGCCCGCCGCGGGCGTGATGGGCTTCCGCTTTGAGCGCCGCCGCCTCATGCCCCGGGACGCCGAAGACTTCGGCGGCTGAGCGCCTGCCCGGGCTCGCTCCGACAGTTGGAGCGGGCCCCGGCGCGGTCAGGGCGCGTCGCCCCGGGCGAGGCCCAGGCCGTCGGCGATGCGGTTGACGTACGCGAAGAACGCCGCGATGCCGGTGATCTGGAAGATGGCGACGTCGTCGAAGCCCACGGCGCGCAGCGCGTCGAGGTGTTCAGGCATCACGGAGGCTGGGGCGCGGGTGAGGCGCTCGGCGTGCTCCAGCATGGCGCGCTCCCGCTTGCTCAGCGCGGCCGCTCGCCAGTCGTGCTTGAGCGTCTCGACCCACTCGGGCTGCCCGGTCACCTTACGCAGAAACTCTGCGTGGGACTCCAGTCAGTAGAAGCAGTCGTTGATGCTCGAGACGACCGTCGCGATCATCTCGTGCTCTTTGCGGGAGAGCGGGAGGTCCGGCGCCATCATCGCGTTGAAGCCGCTGAACATCCCCGCCATCGCCCCGGGGATGTGGGCGTGGCTGGCGACGATGCTCTCACGGCCGACGGCCTCGGGCTGCAAGGCCGAGGGCGGCGTCTTGTACTCGTCGGGCAGGCCGTCGCGCAGGCCGCGCAAGGCGTCGAAGGAGGGCTTAGGGAGCTTGATCCAGGCCATGCGCAGAGCGTATCACGCCTCGGCGTCGTTTTGTGCGAGGGCGCGGCAGCGGCGCCTTGTCTTGGGGCGTGGCGTCTTGGGGAGCGGGGGCTCTCGGTGGGGTGACCGGCGTTGAGGGTTGTGGCGCCAATCACGCGCCAGGGTGGGGCGCTGATCGTGGGGAGTCGAGCCGCCTCGTGCGGGACCGGTCGCTCTGGACGGTCCGGGGCTCCCGGTGGTGATTCGGGGCGTTGAGCGTCGTGGCGCCATTCACGCGCCGAGGTCGGCCCCTGATCGTGGGGACTCGGCTCGCCTCTCGCGGGACCGCTCGCCCCGGCTCGTCACGAGCCGGGGGTCGCTGCGCTTCCGCGCTCCTCTCGCGCGTCACGCGCTCCGGAGCGCTCCAGAGCTCCCGCGAGAGACGACCGCTCCCCCCCATTCGGGAACCATCAGTACAACATAGGTTAAACCTTCATTTTCGAGGTCGTCGTTTTGGTAACTTGTCTATGCCTGTCTATGCCTGTCCAGCGTTGGTAACGCTGTTACCAACCTCTCAGGGGCTCCTTGGCCGGTCCCAGCACGGGCTGGTCTTCTCCCGCCGAGCTGCCAGATGGGGGCTTGGCTGGCCGGGGCGTCACCATCGCTCCACCATTGGCGACCGGGACCGCGGGGCAGACTTGCAGAGTTGTACGACTCGCGAAGGACAAGGCATGGATGGCTGGGGACACGCAGTTGCCTGCCGCCAAGCTTGGATTCGGCGTTATGTAAGATTCAACGCTGAGGATCAGGGGATCTTGCGATCAGTATCGATTGACAAATAATTGACAATATGGACGCTGAGTGTCCCTGTGCATCGTCACCAACACAGCCCGGCGACGCTCCGTCCGCCGTCACCCGCAAGGAGCGCCTTTACCGCCGAGGCTGTAAACCTCGGCGGTCAAGGCGCGGTTCAGGAGTCCCGTTGGGCAGCCCGGAGACGGTCCGCCGGGCTCACCGGGGGCGGGCCAGGGACTCGTGCCGACGCTGCTGGCCGTTCACGGGGACGCGCAGGAATGGAAGCGGCGCCAGCCGGGGGATGCCTGACTTCTTCGTCGGAGGGCGACTTTCTACGCGGCGCCGCTTGG